>NZ_JBQFTB010000002.1:0-453393 GCF_056538465.1 Ruegeria sp. BG6
CAACTTCTCCTTCAACTCGCAGCCACTCGTGCTCTTCAGAATAATACGTCGACATTCCTGTTCTCTCCTGACTTCAACGCTTGTAGTTTTGTTTGACGAAAGGCGTGGCCACGATCTCGGCCGGTTGCGCCTTGCCCCGAATGATCAGGTTCACCTTCTCGCCCGGCTCGCCGTGGCCTGCGGACACATAGCCCATCGCGACCGGGCCGCCGATGGTCGGACCAAAGCCACCCGAAGTGATCTGCCCGATGGTATTTCCTTCGGCACATTGGATCTCGACGCCCTGACGCGCGGGGGCACGACCGGAAGGCAGAATGCCGACCAGTTTGCGCGCGGCGCCCTCTGCCAGTTCCCGTTGAACACGCTCAGCGCCAGGGAATCCGCCTTCTTCCTTGCGGCGCTTTTGAATGGCCCAGGCCAGCGACGCCTCGATCGGCGAGGTGGTCTGATCGATGTCGTTCCCATAGAGGCACAGACCGGCTTCGAGCCGCAGACTGTCGCGCGCGCCCAGACCGGCCGCTTCGCAGTCTTCGTGGGCCAGAAACGCCTTGCTGATCTCGATGGCCTTGTCCTCGGGGATCGAGATTTCGTAACCGTCCTCGCCGGTATAGCCCAGACGCGAGATACGGCATTCGACGCCGTTGATCGGGGCCATTGTGGTTTCCATGAACTTCAGATCCCGTGCCGCAGGGCAAAGCGCGCCCACCACATCCTCGGCCTTCGGGCCCTGAACAGCGACCAGAGCACGGTCGAAAATCTCGGTGACTTCGACCCCTTCCAGATGCTCTTTCATGTGCGGGATGTCCTGATGGCGCAGGGCTGCGTTGACCACGACAAAGAAATCGTCACCCGCGTTGGACACGATCAGGTCGTCCATGATCCCGCCTTCCGCGTTGGTGAAAAACCCGTAACGTGCCTTGCCGGGCTTCAGAGTGGCATAGGCCTGAGGGCAGATGGTTTCCAGCTTCTCGCCCACGTTCTCGCCACGCAGGATCACCTGACCCATGTGGCTGACGTCGAACAGCGCGGCTTTTTCCCGGCACTGAACATGTTCACCCATGATACCCAGCGGATACTGAACGGGCATTTCCCATCCGGCAAAATCCACCATCTTTCCGCCCAGTTCGACATGCAGGTCGTATAGCGGCGTACGCTTCGGTTCGGTCATCTTCTCAACCTTTCAATCAGCGGGACTGGTCGCGAACGACCATAACGGTGCAATGCGCATTGCGCACGACACGAGCCAGGTTCGGACCGATTTCATAATTCGGGAAATCGCCTTTGGTCGACGCCATGACGATCAGGTCGAAGCCTTCCTTGTGGGCAAGCTTCAGAATTTCGCGGTAGACGCTGCCTTCCTCGACATGCACGGGCACGTCAGAGGCATTGCCGTGATCCAGAATGGCCTGAACCTTGCCCCGCACGTGGTCTTTTGCGCCTGCGCCATAGTTGGCGGGCAGGTTCGGCAGCTGGATGATCTCGGGGATGACAGCGATCGCGTGCAGCTCGGCACCGTAGAATTTCGCCTGTTCCAACGCGACCGGCAAAGCCAGCTTCCACGAGTGGTCGTCGGTGTGATCAATTGGCAGCAGGATTTTCGTGGCCATCACGTCTCTCCTCGAGATATGGAAATCTGTTTCGAAGGTGGAGGGCCGGGACGGCCCCCCGTTTTTTCTGTTCGAATTACTCGGCAGGAGTGTTGCCGGGTTCTTCCGATTGGCCGCCCGAGGCGAAGAACTCTTTCGTCAGTTTGAAGACGATCGGGCTCAGCAGGGCCAGGGCGATCAGGTTCGGAATGGCCATCATGGCGTTCAGCGTGTCCGCCAGCAGCCAGATGAAGCCCAGATCTGCTGTTGCGCCGAAGTAGATCATGACAATCCACAAGACGCGGTAGGGGATCAGCGATTTGACGCCCAGCAGGAACTCGACGCATTTCTCACCGTAGAAGGACCAGCCCAGGATGGTGGTGAAGGCAAAGATCGACAGAGCTATGGCGATCAGATACCCACCAATACCCGGCAGGGACAGTTCGAACGCTGCCGAGGTCAGTGCCGCACCGGATTCACCCGATGTCCATGCACCCGACGAGATGATCGCCAGACCAGTGATCGAGCAGACGATGATAGTGTCGATGAACGTACCCAACATCGCGATCAGGCCCTGGTTGACCGGACCTTTGGTCTCGGCTGCGGCGTGTGCGATCGGAGCCGAACCCAAACCGGCTTCGTTCGAGAAGACACCGCGGGCCACACCAAACCGGATGGCGGCCCAGACGGCTGCACCGGCGAAACCACCTTCGGCGGCCGACGGGGTGAAGGCGTAGGTAAAGACCAGCGACAGGGCGTGACCGATGTTGCCGATGTTGATCAGCAGAACCAGCAGGCCCGCGACGATGTAGGCAATCGCCATGAACGGAACCAGTTTACCGGCAACCGCACCAATGCGGGTGATGCCACCCAGGATCACGGCTGCGGTCAGAACCATCAGGACCACGCCGGTAACCGAGGTGTTGAAGCCGAAGTTCGCTTCCAGAACCTGCGCCACACCGTTAGCCTGCACACCGTTACCGATTCCGAAAGCGGCCACTGCGCCGAACAGGGCGAAAGCAACACCCAGCCAGGCCCATTTCGCGCCCAAACCGTTCTTGATGTAGTACATCGGGCCACCGACAAAGTTGCCCAACTCGTCCTGCTCGCGGTATTTCACGGCGCAGACGGCTTCGGCGTATTTGGTGGCCATGCCCACCAGGGCGGTCATCCACATCCAGAACAAGGCGCCCGGACCGCCCAGGAAGACAGCAGTGGCCACACCGGCGATGTTACCCGTGCCGATGGTTGCCGACAGCGAGGTCATCAGCGCGTTGAACGGGCTGATCTGCCCTTCGCCCTGACCCTCACGGCCTTTGAACAGCAGGCTAAAGCCCGTGCCAATGCGCAGAATCGGCATGAATTTCAGCCCAACCTGCAGGAAGAAGCCGACGCCAAGGATGAGAACCAGCATCAGCGGCCCCCACACGACGCCGTTTATGGCTCCTACGATTGAATTTAACGCTTCCATGGTTTCCCTCCCATTTGCGTCAGGTTTATGCCCCGTTGGCGACGGCCCGCTGGCGGGCCTGCTTAAGAGCAGCGAAATCTTCGTCCGCGTGGAACGACGACCGGGTCAGCGGTGTTGCCGACACGTGCAGAAAGCCCTTGGAACGGGCAATTTGTTCTAGCTTTTTAAACTCTTCCGGTGACCAAAACCGGTCAATCGGATGGTGTTTCGGGGTCGGTTGCAGATATTGTCCGACGGTTAGGAAATCGACATTGGCAGCGCGCAGATCGTCCATCACCTGGCGCACATCATTAATTGTTTCGCCCAACCCTACCATAAGTCCCGATTTTGTGAAGATTTCCGGTTCAGCCCGTTTGGCATCGTCCAGAAGCCGCAAAGAGGCATAATACCGGGCACCCGGCCGCACCGTCGGGTACAAATGCGGCACGGTTTCCAGATTATGGTTAAACACATCCGGCGCCGCTTCGAAGACGACATCCGGGGCTTTGCCCTTGCCCAGAAAATCAGGCGTCAGAACCTCGATTGTCGTCCCGGGGTTCTGATGACGCACGGCGCGGATCGTTTGCGCGATATGCTCGGCCCCACCGTCTTCCAGATCGTCGCGATCCACGGAAGTGATCACCACATGGCGCAGACCCAGCTTTTTGACCGCCGCCGCGACCCGGCCCGGTTCGAACGCATCCAGAGCGTCAGGACGGCCCGTCGCCACGTTGCAGAAGGAACAGCCGCGGGTGCAGACCTCGCCCATGATCATCATGGTTGCGTGGCGTTTGGACCAGCACTCTCCGATGTTGGGGCAGGCGGCTTCTTCGCAAACGGTCGCCAGATCGTGCTCGCGCATCAGGCGGCGGGTTTCGTAATACTCGGATCCTTCGATCTTTTTCTTACGTATCCACTTCGGTTTGCGCGGTATGACACTGTCGGCCTTTTTGGCCTTTTCCGGGTGGCGTGGGCGAAGCTGGATGGTCATCTGGCTGCTCCGGTTCAGGCGTGGATTGCGCGGCCC
The DNA here is from genome assembly GCF_056538465.1 of Ruegeria sp. BG6. Lineage (NCBI taxonomy): Bacteria > Pseudomonadati > Pseudomonadota > Alphaproteobacteria > Rhodobacterales > Roseobacteraceae > Ruegeria > Ruegeria sp. BG6. The sequence continues at coordinate 4,064 of NZ_JBQFTB010000002.1, forward strand.
ATGGCGTCAAGGCAGGCTTCCTTGACAGCCTCGCCCATCGCCGGGTGCGCGTGGCAGGTTGCGGCGACCTCGGCGACGGTTGCGCCTTTGGTCATGGCCAGCACCAGTTCGGCGATCAGGTCACCGCCATGCGCCCCGCAGATATGGCCCCCCAGTATCTTGCCATCCGCGTCGGCCAGAACCTTGACCGCGCCGTCTGTTTCTCCGGTCGATCGGGCACGGGAATTGGCCATGAAGGCAAATTTTCCGACCGTATACTCCGATCCGGTCTCTTTCAGCGCTTCTTCGGTCAGACCAACGGACGCAACCTCGGGGTCGGTGTAAACCACGCCGGGTACCGTGTTGTAATCCACATGCCCGGCCAACCCGGCCAGCATCTCGACGCAGGCAACACCGTCTTCCTCTGCCTTGTGCGCCAGCATCGGGCCGGGCACGCAGTCACCGATGGCGTAGATGCCGGGTACCGATGTCTGGAATTTGCTGTCGACTTCGACAAAGCCGCGCTGATTCACGGCAACACCCAGTTCTTCCAGCCCGAGACCACGGGTAACTGGACGACGACCGACTGCGATCAGAACCTTGTCGGCTTCCATTACCTCTTCCTTGTCTTTGCCGACGCGGTCCATGGTCAGGGTCAGGCCTGAACCGGTTTTTTCAACCGACTTCAGGGCGCGACCCAATTGGAACTTCAGACCGCGCTTGGACAAGGCCCGCTGCGCCAGCTTGGCGATCTCGCCGTCAATGCCCGGCAGCACGCGGTCCAGATATTCGACAACAGTGACCTTGGCGCCCAGGCGCGCCCAGACCTGCCCCAGTTCCAGACCGATTACACCCGCACCGATCACGACCAGATGGTCGGGTACGCTCTCCAGCGCGATCGCGCCGGTCGAACTCAGGACATCCTGCTCGTCAATCTCGATACCCGGCAGCGAGGTCGGCTCGGACCCGGTGGCGATCAGGATGTTTTTGGCTTCGTGAACCGCGTCAGCGACCTTGACCTGACCTGCGGCAGGGATGCTGGCCCAGCCTTCGATCAGATCGACACCGTTCTTCTTGAACAGAAACGCGATGCCCTTGGTCAGATCACCAACGATCTTGTCCTTGCGCTCCATCATCGCGCCAACGTCGATGCTGGCCCCCTCGACTGCAATGCCATGGGAGGAGAGATGGGAGAGTTCGGCATATTTGGCCGAGGAGGTCAGCAAGGCTTTGGAGGGAATGCACCCCACATTCAGACAGGTTCCGCCCAGTGCCCCGCGTCCTTCCACGCAGGCCACTTTCAGACCCAGCTGAGCTGCGCGGATCGCGGCGACATAGCCGCCGGGTCCGCCACCGATAACGATTAGATCGTAGGTATTCATGGGCTTGCTCTCAGTAGATCGGGTAGCTCGCGCACAGGGCGCGGACTTGTTCGCGGGTTGCCTTCTCGACGGTCTCATCCCCATCCGGCGACTGTGCAAGCGCATCCAGAACGTCGCCGATCAGGTGGCCGATCTTCTTGAACTCTTCGGGACCGAAGCCACGGCTGCATCCGGCGGCGGTGCCCAGGCGGACTCCGCTTGTGACTGTTGGCTTTTCCGGGTCTCCGGGCACGCTGTTCTTGTTGCAGGTGAACCCGGCGCGCTCCAGTGCCGCCTCTGCCGCGTTGCCCTTCACCCCGATTGGTCGAAGATCGACCAGCATCAGATGGTTGTCCGTACCACCCGAAACGATGTCACAGCCGCGCGACATCATCACATTGGACAATGCATCGGCGCTGTCGACGACGCGTTGCATGTATTCCTTGAATTCCGGCTTCTGAGCTTCGCCAAACGCGACTGCTTTGCCTGCGATGACGTGCATCAGCGGGCCACCCTGAAGGCCGGGGAACACAGCGGAATTGATCTTCTTCGCCAGCGCTTCATCATTGGTCAGGATGATGCCGCCGCGCGGACCGCGCAGCGTTTTATGGGTTGTCGACGTCACGACATGCGCGTGTCCGACAGGCGAAGGGTGCAGACCTGTCGCGACCAGACCCGCGATATGGGCCATGTCGGCCAGCAGCCACGCCCCGACTTCGTCGGCGATTTCACGGAACCGGGCAAAGTCGATCTTGCGCGAATAGGCCGACGCGCCCGCGATGATCAGCTTGGGTTTCTCTGCGCGCGCCAGTTCGGCGACCTGATCGTAGTCAATCAGACCCGCGTCGGTCAGGCCGTACTGAACCGGACGGAACCATTTGCCCGACTGCGCAGGTTTCGCGCCGTGAGTCAGGTGGCCGCCGGCATCCAGCGACATGCCCAGGATCGTGTCGCCCGGGCTCAGCAACGCCAGCTTGACGGCACCATTGGCCTGCGCGCCGGAATGCGGCTGCACATTGGCAAATCCGCAGCCAAAAATCGACTTCAGCCGTTCAATGGCTTCAACCTCGACCTCGTCCACATATTCGCATCCGCCATAGTAGCGACGACCGGGATAGCCTTCGGCATATTTGTTGGTCAGTACTGAACCCTGCGCTTCGATTACGGCCTGCGAGACAATGTTCTCGGACGCGATAAGCTCAATTTGTTCAGCCTGACGGGAAGCTTCACGCGAAATCGACGCCGCAATAACCGGGTCGGATGCTGCAAGAGACGTTCTGAACATGATTTCCTCCTCCGAAATCCGAATCCTTAACAGGGGATTTTGTTTCCTATAGTGGAAAACAGCCGCTTGAGGCAACATTTTTTTCCGATTTGTTATGTTGAGGTCTAATCGGGAACTATGTATCCTTGCTGAAAGTGGGGGGGATTCAATATGTCAGACGATTTACAGCCTGATGGCGCGGGACATCAGGACCAGGACGATGGAGCCGCTCTGGGTCGCTCGATCCGGGATGCACGCCGTGAGAAGGGCTGGACGCTGGAAGAGGCCGGCAGAGCCGCCGGCATTGGTCGCTCGACGCTTTCAAAGATAGAAAACAACCAGACCCGCCCCAGTTTCGATATTGTCCGCCGGTTGACTCAGGCGTTGGATATGAACCCTCCGCAGCTGTTCCTACAATCCGGTCAGACGGGGGTCGCCGGGCGGCGGGACTTCACCCCTAAAGGGACGGGCGAGATCAGGCATACTGCCACCTACATGCACGAGTTGCTGTGCCCGGAACTGACCAGCAAGCGCATGCTACCCTATGTAGCGACAATCAAAGCGCGTGACATATCCGAATTCGACAACTGGATCCGGCATTCCGGGGAAGAGTTCATGTATGTCCTGAAGGGCGAGTTGATCTTTGTTTCGGAGCATTATCGCCCACTGCCGATGAAGGCGGGGGATTCACTATATTATGACAGCAGCATGGGCCATGGATGCGTATCCACCGGCGAGGAAGACGCACAGGTTCTGTGGGTGTCGCTGGAGTAGTCCTGCGTTAGACCAGAGCGGTTGAAAACCATGGGAAACGGCTGAGCAGAACCAGGATTGCTGCAACAGCAAGCAAGAAGGGCCAGAGAGATCGTAAAATGCGACCCGGTGAGGCCCCGCTCATGGAAGATGCGATGTAAAGCCCGACACCCACCGGTGGCGTCAGCAGGCCCAGAACTAGGTTCAGGCACATGACGACGCCGAACTGATAGGGGCTGATGTCGTAGTCGTTCATTGCGATGGGCAGCAGGATGGGGGTGATCAGAATGACGGCCGCGATGCCATCGATCAACATTCCGACCCCCAGCAGGATCAGGTTGACGATCAGCAGGAACAGGAATGGATCATCTGTAATGGAGGTGATCAGGACCGCCAGCTTCTGCGGCAGTGCCTCATAGATGATCACCCAGCCGAAAACACTTGCGGCCGAAATCATGAAAATGATCATAGACGCGTTGATTGCCGTGCGCCGGAACATCTGGGGCAGCGCCTTGGGCTTAAGCTCTCCGTAGATCAGCCAGCCAATCAGGAACGCGATCAGCGACGCAATGGCGGCGGATTCCGTGGGCGTGGCGATACCGAACAGAACCCCCCCGATAATGGCCATGGGGATCAATACCGCCGGTAAACAGGCAAGCAGCGCCGAAATCGATTCCTGCCGCGTAAACCAGGCACCCTTGGGAAAGCCCTGCGCGAAACCGATCAGGGCGATCACCACGGCAAACGAGATCGACAGCAACAGTCCAGGGAGGATGCCGGCAAGGAACATATCACCGATGGGGATCTGCGCCAGAACGCCAAAGATCACGAACATCATGGATGGTGGGATGACCGGTGCCAGCAATCCCCCAGCGGCTGTGGTGGCAGCGGCAAAGCCCTTGTCATAGCCTTCCCGCTCCATCTCAGGCGTCATGGCCCGCGCCATGACGGCAATCTGCGCCGTGGCCGATCCGATGATGGCGGCCATGAACATGTTGGCCAGCAGGTTGATATAGGCCAGCCCGCCGCGAAAGCCGCCGACAAAGACCCGGGCGGCATCGATAAGCCGTCGGGTCATGCCACCTTCGTTCATCATCTCGCCGGTCAGCATGAAAAGAGGAATGGCCAGAAGCCCATAGTTCTCGAGGCCCGAGAACATCTTTTGGGCAAAGCTGTCATACAAAACAGTGTTGCCGCTTTCCCATATGTACCAGATCGCGGTCAGCGACAGGACCAGCGCAACGGGAACCGCGATCAGCAGCTTGAAGGCAAAAATCAGTGGCGTCATGCGTTGCCCTCGGGTTGAGGGTCACGGGGGCCGGTCAGATTTGAAATGCTGTGCAGCGTTGCCCCCAGCGCAAACAGCCACATGACCATCCATACCAGGTATTTCGGAACGCCTAGCGTTGTTGTCGGTTCCGCGTAGATGAAGTTGAAGGTCGCACCCTGAAACTGCTTGGTGTCGAACCCATGCCGCGCCAGTTCCAGAGGTGAATACCAGCGCCAACAGAACCAGATCATGAACAGGGCAAAGATCAGAACGATCAGGTCAACAAGCCGTGCCGTCAGATCACGCAGCAGAGGGGGCAGGGAGTCTGTCAGGATCGTGACGGCTACCGCGTGACCATAGTGCAGCGCCGCGGATGCGCCGAGAAAGGTCATCCAGGCCATGGCATAGATTGCCAGCTCATCCACCCAGAACAAAGCGGACCCCAGGCTCCGTGTCACGACGTTCAGCAGGATAAGAACCGATATCGCGGCGGCCAGAAATGACGCGAGCCACAGTTCAGCACGCGCCCATGCTGCAGAAATCCGCCGGATCATTGCGCTCACTCCTCAAAACAAGGGGCGCAAATCACCTGCGCCCCAATTGCATGAGTACCGTATTAGTTGGCGGTTTCCGCAGCAACCTGTCGCAATTGATCCAGCGCACCTGATTTCCCGGCCCAGGTCTGGTTCCATTGATCAATGGCATCACCAAAGAATGAGCTGTCTACCTGAACATAGGTTTTGCCGGTGCCTTTCACCTGATCCAGCCATTCCTGTTCCTTGGCAACATAGGTGTCGATGGTGCTGTCCACGTGACGGGCCATCAGTTCACCGATCATGGTGCGGTCTTCTTCAGAAAGACCGGCCCAGACCTTGGCCGACACAAGACCAACCATCGGGAACATCATGTGGTCCGACTGCACGACAGTGTCGGCATGTTCATAATATTTCAGAACCCAGATCAGTTCAGCGTCCATGTCGATTGCATCGACCTGACCGTTGGCCAGCGCATCGTAAACGGCGGGCAGGGGCATCGGGGTCGGGGCCGCACCAACGGCGTTGTAGAAGTCGAGAATAGGCTCGAACGGAGTGATCCGCAGTTTGAGACCGGCGAGGTCCTCTGCCGAGTTTACATCGCCCCGGGCAACGATCTGGCGCAGGCCGGCCATGCCGTACCCGGTGCCGACGACACCGACCTCGGCCGGAAGCTGATCTAGCATACTGCGTGCGCCATCGCTGCGCAGGATGCGGCCCGCGTGGCCGATATCGCTGGCCAGATACGGGGCGTAGAACGCGCCGAAATCCTTGGCGCGGTTGGACACTTCGGCCACTGTCATGAACGCCATGTCCAAAGCACCTGTTTGCAGCTGCTGCAGCATCTCGGCTTCGTTGCCCAACTGACGCGCCGGGAAAACTGTCACGCTATGCGCGCCACCGCTGGCTTCCGACAAGTCTGCGCCAAAGGCCTCGGCCGCCTTGGTCCAGATATGCGGCGGTGGCGTGATCAGACCCAGGCGGAACTCATCCGCCAGCGCAATCGTTGCGGAAAAGGAAGCCACAACCGCAGCAGTCGCGCCGCAAAGGGCTTTGTGAAAGTAGTTCATTGTATTCTCCCTGTTTTGTTCCGGTTCGGCTCAGAGCTGGACCCAGTCCGCAGGCGGCTTACCCTTTCCGGGATGCAGCGCTCCGCAGTTCGGACAAGTTCGAGCTTCGGTACTGTTATGGAAAGCATCGTAAATCTTTGGCAGTGCGGTGACGATCCCTTCGGGGCCATCAAGCGCAACTTCTTCGCGATGCACAAGGCCTTCGCAGTTAAAGCAAAACCATTCGAACCCTTCTTTCATCCCCGGCTGGCGCGGGGCTTCGACCACGATGCCGATCGATCCTTCCTGTGGGCGCTGCGGCGCGTGGCGCACATGAGGCGGCAACAGGAAAACCTCGCCTTCACGCACCGGCACATCGTAGATTTTGCCGCCGTCGGCGATCTTCAGCATCATGTCGCCCTTTTGCTGAAAGAACCATTCTTCAACCGGATCATCGTGAAAATCGACACGTGTATTGGGGCCGCCAACGACCATGACAATCATGTCGCCTTCCTTGTGCAGCAACTGATTGCCAACCGGAGGGCGCAGTTTGTCAGCGTTGTCTTCCACCCATTTCTTGAAATTGAAGGGTTTCAGCGTCGGGTGTTGTCCCATATGCTTTCTCCTGCCTGACCGGTGTTTGGGGCACAGCTACACTATATCGTGCCGTCAAAAAGCCTAGGACAAGCCGTATGAAAGAAATATTTGTTTCTGGGAATGTCGGTATCCATTAACCTGATATCAGCTTGATCCAAGCTGAAGGCCGCAATCCTCGAACGCGGCGCTTGTGGCGGCTTTTTCGGCCTCGGTCAGTTCCAGCATGGGATGGCGCACGCGCCCTCCGACCTGTCCAAGCAGTTCCTGCCAGTATTTTCCGTGGGCCGTCGGCTTGCCACCGGGCTTGGTGCGTTTGATAGCGGCACGGACCGGATCGAGACTGTCGCGCACCCGCCGGGCCTGATCGAACTTTCCGGCAAAAGCCAGTTCGGTGTATTCGTGCATACGCAAGTCGTTCGCCGTCTGGATTTGGTAGGGTGGCGAAGAACACAGATAAAGTTGCCAGCCCAGTTCCTCGATATTGTCCAGCCAGTCGTCTTCCAGAGACGTTGACACCAGGATCTTGTCACCCACCATCCGCGTCAGCTTTGCATACATGTCCCGGGGGACCGAGTATTTGATGGCCATGATGTTGGGCAGTTCCGCAATACGCGCACAGGTTTCGGGCTGCATCAGATACCCGCTGTCGGGATGGCTCCACATGGCGATGCCGATATCCAGGCGGTCGCAGATATACTTGTAGTAATTGTACAAAACCTCGTCGCGGTCGTGGCAAAAGCTGAGCATCGGGGCGTGGACCACCACATAATCCGCACCGCAGTCCTGAGCATGCCGTCCAAGCTCCAGCACGGTGTCCACGTTCTGATCCGAGATCGACATGATCGTCCCGGCCTTGTCCCCGCATTCCTCGGCTGCGATGGTCATGTTGCGTTTGCGTTCGTCCAGCGACATCGACCAGAACTCGCCCTGTTTGCCTGCGATGAACAGGCCCTGAATTTGCAGATCGTCGATCCAGTGCCGAATGTTCCGGCGCAATCCGGCCTCGTTCAGGCTGAGGTCTTCGTTGAACGGGTTCAACGCGGCTGCCCAGATCCCCCGCATGGTTTCGCGCGAATAGGCTTTGGCGTCGTGTTTGGCATATTTCATGGGCAGAAATTCCGAAGGTCAGATGTCAGATCGCGAGCGTGCAAACACTCTGGTTCCGTCAAACGCACAAAGCCAAGCGCATTGGGCGGATGTGGATATCCAATATTTCGATAACAGAGAGCCTGCAGTTTCGGATAGGTTAAGGCTGCATCTGGAGGCTCTATGAAAATCGGCATTATCGGCGAAGGCGCTATCGGGCGTTACGTGGCACAACACTTGCTTGAAAAAGGCGAAGGGCCTGATGCCATACTGGTTTCACCTGGTCGGCTGCTTGACGAAAAAGCGGCCGGGCCATCCCGTGTTTCCTGCGTCTCAGACCTGCCCGGCGGGATCGATCTGATGGTCGATTGCGCGGGCCATGCGGGCCTGAAAGCACACGGAGCCGCCATTCTGGAACGGGGCATCGACCTGGTAACACTGTCAGTCGGCGCATTGGCGGACCCTGATCTTGAACAGGCGCTGGCACTGGCGGCGCGTAACGGTCATTCGCAATTGCGCCTTGCAAGCGGGGCGATCGGCGCACTGGATTGTCTGTCCGCTGCAAGGGTGGGAGGACTGACCGAGGTCATCTATCGCGGCAGCAAGCCCCCGGCGGGATGGCGTGGTTCAGCTGCAGAAGAACAATTGAAGCTGGATCACCTGAAGTCAGCGGCGATACATTTTTCCGGAACTGCCCGGCAAGCAGCCGTGGCCTATCCAAAGAACGCCAACGTGGCAGCGGCTATAGCGTTGGCGGGGCTGGGATTTGACGAGACAAGGGTTGAACTGATCGCCGATCCGGCTGTTAATGCCAATATCCACGAAATCGAGGCGCGCGGCAGTTTTGGCACCTTCACATTCAGGATCGAAGGAAAGGCGCTGCCGGACAACCCGCGCAGTTCGGCTCTGGCTGCCATGAGCGCGATTGCCGCCATCGAAAGACAGCCCGCAGCGATCAGTATCTGAGGGGCCTTCATGGTCGCACATCATACCCGCATCGTTGAGCGCGCGCTGACGCGGTTGAAGCTGCGCCAGTTGCGTCTGCTGGTTGCGGTCGGCCAGCATGGCAGCATCCAGAACGCGGCGCGCGATCTGGGCATTTCGCAGCCTGCCGCCACCAAGATGATTCAGGACCTGGAGCTGGATTTCGAGGTCAAGCTTTTCGAGCGGACCAATCGCGGCGTTGTGCCCACGGTGTTTGGTGAAGCGCTGATCCGCCATGGCAAGCTGATCTTCGCGCAGGTCTCAAATGCCGCTCAGGAATTGGATGATCTGAACGAAGGCAACAGCGGCCGGGTTGTGGTGGGAACCCTGCTGGCGGCGTCACCAACCTTGCTGCCACGCGCTGTCGAACGGCTGCTGAAAGACCGCCCGAAAGTCGCGGTCAAAATTGTCGAGGGGACAAACGAAGTGCTGATGCCTGCGCTTTTGTCGGGCGAGATCGACATGGTTGTTGGTCGTCTGCCCAATCATCGCCACCGGGCACGGATCACGCAGGAAAAGTTCTTTGATGAACGGGTATTGGCCGTGACGGGAACGCAGCATCCTTTGGTCGGCAAGCCGAATATCACTTTCGAAGAACTCAGACGCTTTGGCTGGATACTTCCGCCGGTCGAAACCACTCTGCGCCGCCAAACCGACCAGTATTTTGTGCGGCAGGATCAGTACCAGCCGGGTGTTTCAATTGAATCGGTCTCCTATCTTGCCAACAGGTCCCTGTTGCGATCCCACGATTTTGTCGGGCTGATGCCGGCCCATGTCGCCTCGTTGGATATCGACCGTGGCCTGCTGGCCTGCCTGGACTGGGCTGTCCCATTTGGTGCGGGCCCGGTTGGCGTCTCGCACAGAGGGGAAAACAGCCTGTCCCCGGCAAGCAGCACATTTCTGGATGCCCTGCGCGCGGCAGCAGGGGACATCTGAACCATCCCTGCAGATATCACGCAATCGGATATCAGTATTTCTTCAATTCAGTTGAGGTGATGCCAGCGGAAATGAGACCCTGAAGCTGAATTGCAACCTGCGAGGGCGCCATGAGCACTTATCCGGACCTGAAACTTTATATCGGCGGTGAGTGGCGCAAGGCAGCAGACGACATTCCCGTGTTGAACCCTGCGACCGAAGAGGAAATCGGCAGGCTTCCCAAAGCGGGCAGGTCCGATCTGGATGACGCGCTGGCTGCGGCCGAAGCGGGGTTTCGCGTTTGGCGTCGCACGGCCCCACGCGACCGTGCTGACATCATGATCAAGGCTGCGGCGCTGATGCGCGACCGGCAGGAGGAGATTGCCCGCTCAATCACTGCCGAGCATGGAAAGCCGCTGGCACAGGCCCGGCTCGAGGTGATCCGCGGCTGCGAGTTTTTCGAATGGGACGCGGGCGAGGCCATGCGTACTTATGGCCGCGTTATCCCCTCGGCGCCCGGCGTTCGATATGTTGTGCACCACCAACCCATCGGGGTGGTTCTTGGCCTGTCGCCCTGGAATTTCCCGATGAGCCAGCCGGCACGCAAGATTGCAGGCGCGCTGGCATCGGGGTGTTCGATCATCCTGAAAGCGGCTGAAGAAACTCCGGCAGGTGCCATGCATATCGCGCGCGCCTTCCACGACGCCGGCTTGCCACCGGGTGTCCTGAACCTTGTCTTTGGTGAGCCTGCGGATATCTCAAGCCATCTTATCCGGCAGGATCCAGTACGGCTTGTCGCCTTTACCGGGTCAACAGCGGTCGGGCGCCACCTGACGACGCTCGCCTCGGAGAACATGACGCGCGTCCTGATGGAGCTGGGCGGGCATGCACCAGTCATCGTCTGTGAAGATACAGACGTTGAAAAAGCCGCAATTAGCGGAGCGGTCCGCAAATACAGGAATGCAGGGCAGGTCTGCACCTCGCCAACCCGGTTTTTTGTGCACGAAAGCATCTACAAGCCATTCCTGGATACGTTCAATGAACGGGCCGCTGCCACTGTCGTAGGGAACGGAGTGGAAGAGGGTATCGAAATGGGGCCGCTGGCAAACGACCGCCGCGTTCCCGCGCTGAGCGAACTTGTGGAAGATGCCCGTGATGCCGGTGCAACGATCTGCACCGGGGGCGGTCGGATCGGAGTCAAAGGCTATTTCTTTGCGCCGACCGTTTTGACGAATGTGCCTGACGACGCCCGCGTGATGCAGGAAGAGCCATTTGGCCCGCTGGCCGTGATCAATCCGGTCGCTTCACTGGACGAAGCCATAGCCAAGGCGAATGCGACACCTTTTGGTCTTGCCGCTTACGGGTTTTCAAACAGGGCCGACTATATTGACCGGATGACCGATGAAGTCGAAGCCGGAAACCTGTCCTTCAACACGCTGGAAGCATCATTGCCGGAAACACCTTTTGGCGGGGTCAAATCCAGTGGATACGGCAGGGAAGGCGGGACCGAGGGTCTGGAAAACTATATGATTGTTAAAAATATCTCGCACAGCACCCAGATCGTTTGATCATTCGCGGGGCAAAATCCGGCCCCGAAATATCGTTCTGACAGTAAATGGTGAAATCGCTTAAAGCACTGTCATTGTTATAATTTTTGACAAATTAAAGAATTAGTAGAATGGGCCATATTTTGGCCTCAATCAAACGTCACTTCACATAGCCACTGGCATTGACGCCGCTCACACTCAATCGCTGCGGCATGCAGTTGCTTTTCCCCCTCGTGGCAATTCAGATCCGACCTCCCACTTGAAAACGGATCTTGCCGCAGCGATTGAAAGCCAGTTTTTCACATCTGATCTGGTTCGGGTCATGCCTATTGATGCTCTGAAAACTCCTGTTCAAGCCAGGTTTCGAACAGTTGCTTAACAGGCTCGTTTGCGCCTGTTCCGCTTGTCTCAACAAGAAAGTGGGATTGGTTGATTGGGACCGCATCGCCGACAATCGCGATGGCCTGTCCGGACTCGATCGCGGTTTGCGCGAACCTTTCCAGCACCATTGCGTACCCTCCGCCCGCCGCAACGACGCCCATCGCGGCGACGGTTGTATCGACAGAGTAGGGGGACAAAGGTTCAGAATACGCTATGCCCAATGCTTCGAAATACTTCTGCCCCATGTCCTGAAATCCCAGAATCTGCACAAGCGGTTGCTTGCGGAGTTCGGCAACCGGAATGCTTTGCCCCGACGCCGAATCCGCCGCGACAGGTACGATACGCTCGGTCGAGATTTTTCGGGTTCGCGCATCAGGCCAGTCACCAACCCCCACGCGCAACTCGACATCCACGTTTTCGCGACCAGCCGAATCCGCCCAAATGTTCGAGACCAGCCGAATGGATACATCGGGCTGGCTGCGGGTGAATTTCGGCAGCCTATGTGCCAGCCAGAGCGTCGCTGTCGAGATTGGAGCCCGCACAGTTAGAACCTGCGCGCTTCCGGACCCGAAAAGGCTGGCGGTCGATACCGTAATATCGCTCAGCGCGCGCCGCACCGAATATGCGTAGGCCTGTCCGACCTCTGTCAGGCTCAGGTTTCTGGCCGCGCGAAAGAAAAGCTTGCATCCCAACTGCGCCTCCAGCGAGCGGACATGCAGACTGAGCGCCGTTTGCGTTATGCCCAGTTCCTTCGCTGCGGCCGTAAAGCTCATATGCCGCGCTGCGCATTCAAACGATCTGAGCCAGACAAGATTTGGGGAATTGGACAGGTTCAGCACCAAAGAAATTTTGTGATTATTGCTCTTTTTATTCGTTTTACTTTTTCGCTTCAACGTCGCTAAATCGGTGCACAAACGGAAATTTCGCCGGCCTGATCAGACCGGACACCCTGAGGAACGCGCTCATGAAAGTTGGATTTATTGGTCTGGGTAATGTCGGCGGCAAGCTTTCGGGTTCGCTGCTGCGCAATGGTATGGACCTGACAGTCCATGATCTGAACGAAGAACTGGTTGATGCCTTCGTGGCCCGTGGTGCGAAAAAGGCGGAAGGGCCGGCGCAACTGATGCGGGATTGTGATGCGGTCATCACCTGCTTGCCGTCGCCTGCTGCGTCGGATGCCGTCATGCAGCAGATGTTGCCTAAAGTGACCGACGGCAAAATCTGGATGGAGATGTCCACCACGGATGAGGCTGAAGTCAAACGCCTGGGGGCCATGGTGATGGAGCGGGGCGGGGCGGCAGTGGATTGCCCGGTTTCGGGCGGATGCCATCGCGCGGCCACGGGAAATATCTCGATCTTTGCGGGATGTGATCGCGCAACGTTCGAGCGTATCGCGCCGTTCCTCAAGACCATGGGCCGCCGTATTTTGCATACCGGTGAGTTGGGGTCGGCTTCGGTCCTGAAAGTTTTGACGAACTATCTGGCCACAGCCAATCTGGTGACCTGCTGCGAGGCTCTGGTCACGGCCAAAGCCGCAGGTATGGACCTGAATACCACCTATGAAGCGATCAAGATCAGTTCCGGCACATCGTTTGTTCATGAGACCGAGAGTCAGGTCATCCTGAACGGATCACGCGACATCTCGTTCACCATGGATCTGGTCAAAAAGGACGTGAGCCTGTTCCAGCAGGTTGCCGACCGCCACAACGTCCCGTTGGAAATCTCGCCCATGCTGGTTCAGATTTTCGAGGACGGGATCGAACGTTTTGGCGAACGTGAGTTGTCGCCCAACATTATCAGGCGCCTGGAAGAGGTCACAGGTCTGGAGATCCTTGCACCCGGCTTCCCGCCCGAGATGGAAGACGATGAACCCGAAGAGCCCGGCTATGAGGTGATCCCGCAGGGCAAGGCGCTGAAAGCCGCTGAATGACCTGATCACATCGGGCTTTGAACCGGCTCAGGCATATCATAGCTGTGGCCGCCAGGGCCATTCTGTCCGGCAAGCTGGTGCTGCTAAATCGCGAGTAGGGGATTGGACATGACGACAGCGGACACCAACCCAACGGAAAATGCCGCCCATCGCCCCGAGGCTGGCCCGAAGAGCCGCGAGTGGCACTGGCACCCTGAATTGCCGGTGAACCACGCACCATATTGGCATTGGCCGCCGAAACCTGGTGTTCTGGCAAAGTGGCTTTGGCAGAATTACCTGCAGGTTTCCGATCGTTCGATCTATTTGGCACTGTCGTTTGTCGTGGCGTTCTGGATGCAACCCGTTGGCTCCGAACAAACGCAATTCGCGGTTGGTTGGATGTCATGGGTTTTCATCCGAAACTGGGCCCTGCTGATCATTGTCGCAGGTGGGCTGCATTTCTGGTTCTACGGAATAGACGGACAGGGCAAGCTGCTGAAATACGACCCAAGACCCTACATGAAGCGCAAGAATGCGCTTTATAAGTTCGGCTATCAGACCTGGGACAATATGCACTATTCGCTGGTCTACGGTGCCACGATCCTGTCGGCGCTTGAGTGCTTCTTGCGCTGGATGTATGCCAATGGTTACATCGTCACGCTCAGCTTTGGCGCCCATCCGGTCTGGTTTATTTTACTATTCCCGTTACTCGCCATATGGCAGAGTTTTCATTTCTACATGGTGCATCTTTTTCTGCATCAACCGTTCATCTACAGACATGTCCACGCCGTTCATCACCGAAACGTAAACACCGGCCCGTGGTCGGGTATGTCGATGCATCCGGTCGAGGCGTTCGGCTATCTCAGCGCGATCCTGATCGTTCTGGTATTGCCAAGTCATCCGGTTCACATGATCTTTCTGGGATATTGGCTGATGCTGGGCGCCGCGTCATCCCATTCGGGATACGAAGCAATCTGGGCCCACGACCGCAAAGCGCTACTGATCGGTGCCTTTTTTCATCAATTGCATCATCGATACTACGAATGCAACTACGGCAACGCGGAAATGCCCTGGGACAAGTGGTTCGGCACATATCACGACGGCTCAGAGGAGGCGACCGTACGCACGCGCAACCGGAAACGCGAAATGCATACGTCGCGGCAGTAACTAACTTTACGTTTTCCCGAGTTTTTGAAAGTACAACTCTAAATGGCGTTCGTTAGGATATCTCGCATAATCATGATTATGGTAATATTTGGAAAATGTATCGTTTAGGTACTCGCTTTGGCCAATGACAACGGCTTCGCATTACTTGTTTTCTGATATTTCTTATCTATATTGTCATATACGATATATAAGGAAGCTTGTGATGTCCAGGATTCTTCATCTTTATGATGTCGCAGAAGATACCGAACGCGATCTTTCCGCGCAGGAAGCGGTTCGGCTTGCCCAAAAGGACAAATCCCTGATCCTTATCAGCGGTGTTCGGGACATGTCGCCCAGGACATTTCACCTCATCGCATCCTCGGTTGCCAGACGAAAGCTGGAGCGCGCTCAGGAGCGTATTGACGCGATGATCGATGCCTATCTCGACACGGACGCGTTCGATCAGGTCGAGGCAAAGATTGACGACGACAACGCCCGGCTGCGCGCGGAATTTCTGAGCGATTTTGAGGTCCTTACAAGCGCCCAGATCCATGCCATGTCTGGCAGCACATCGAGAAACAAGTCAGCCACGGCGAACGATTGGAAAAAGGCCGGAAAGATCTTTTCGGTGAAACTGCAGGGCAAGGACCTGTATCCGGCGTTCCAATTTAATGCTGATGGGCGGCCCTATGCGATCTTGGCGGACGTGCTTGCGGTGCTTCCGCAGGATTTGACTCCCTGGCAAACTGCCTTTTGGCTTGTAGCGTCCCAAAACGCGCTGGATGGTGCTCGGCCCATTGATCTTGTTCAGACCGGTGACGCGCGGGTTGTCGATGCCGCTGCGCGCGCGTTTGAAACGCCGGCAGGCTGACGGCGCGTGATACTTCCGAATTCGGCCGGACAGCATCCCTATTTTGCGCTGGAAAGCGGGCGAGAGGTCTTTCGCCTGCACCGAGACGTTCTGGATGGTGATCAGTTCAATCCAGGTTACGGCACGTCCCGCTTCGCCCCCTTTCAAGATTTCGAGGGCAAAATAGTTCCCACTCTTTACTCCGCTACCACATTTGATGGCGCGGCTTATGAAACACTGTTCCGAGAACGTCCGGCCAAGTATCAGACATTCCCTCGTAACCGTCTTGATGACTATGCAGCAAGCCGGTTGACGACCAGGCGGGAACTGCAGTTGGTTCGTTTGTTTACGCCGGAACTGGCCGCCTGGGGCATCGCGGAAGCTGACCTGCTTACCTACGATGAAAGCAACTATCCCACTTGCCGGGAGCTTGCCGCCTTGATCTGGAAAGACAACCCCACCGCAGATGGCATAATCTGGTCATCCGTGCGTGACAGTTCCGCATTGGCGATGATGCTATTCGAAGATCGGGTAAAACCCGGCGCGCTTACGGTAACAGAAACGCGATACGTTCAGCGCGACGCGGACTTGCTGGATCAGCTGAGAACAACGGCGCGCCGCGCGGGCATCACGATCAGCCGTTAAGCTTGTTTCGAAAAGGTGTCGAACGCCTTGAGCGCCTTGGCGCTGTAGGCATAAGACGGGCCGCCGCCCATATAGGTCGCCATGGCCAGCGCCTCGCACAGTTCTTCCCGGCTGGCACCGAGGCGCACCAAAGAACGGACGTGAAAGCCGATACAACTGTCACAGCGCGTCGCAATTGCGATCCCGAGCGCCATGAACTCTTTGGTTTTTTCGCTGAGCGCGCCGTTGGACTTGGCGGCCTTACCCATGATGCCAAAGCCCTTGACTGTCTCGGGCACTTCTTTCGAATATGTTGCGATGTCGGCCTCAATCCCGGCCATGAAGTCATTCCAGTCCATGTCGTCCTCCTTCAGCCGCGTTCATCCGATCCCATGCGGCGTTCCAGCCAGCGCACTCCGGCGCTGATGATCAGAACCAGGATCAGATATTCAAGGATCAGCAGCGAATAGATCTCAAGCGGGCGGTATTCCGTCACCACCAACTCGTTCGCGCGCCGTGTCAGTTCCTGCATGCCGATGACGCTGGCAAAGGCGCTCATCTTGACAATGTAGATGAACTGGTTCGCCAGCGGTGGCAAAATGCGTCGGATCGCCTGAGGCAGGATCACATAGCGCATGGTTTGAAGATAGTTCAGGCCGATGGTCTGTGCCGCCTCGGTCTGCCCCTTGGCAATCGACTGGATACCGGCCCGGTAAATCTCGGCTGTAAATGCGCTGTCGGACAAGGCAAGCGTGATGATAGCGCCCCAAAACGGATCAATCGGTATGTTCAGGCCCATTTCACGAAAAACGATCGGCAGGCCGTAGAATACCCAGAACAGCATGGGCAGCAGCGGGATCGAGCGGATCAGTTCGACATAGACCCGGTTAACCAAACGCCAGCCCCGGCTTTTGGCCAGCCCCGGCAATGCCACGATCAACCCCAGAACAATCGAAATGACAGCGGCGATCACTGAAATCAAGATGGTGTCGCCCATGCCGGAAATCAGGAATTTGACATTGATCCAGCCTGCTTCGGTCATCGGATTGATGACATACCATCCCCATGTGGAAGAACTGGAACAAGCTGCAAGCGCCAGAAACGACAGGAGAAGAAGAAGGTTTCTTTTCATCGCGTTTGGGCCCCTCAATGCTGCAGTATCTGGCTGAGAAATTTCTGGCAGCGCTCGGATCGGGGGGCTCCAAAGAACTCCTCGGGGTTGCCCTGTTCGACAATCTGCCCCGCATCCATGAACACCATGTTGTCTGCCACTTTGCGGGCAAAGCCCATCTCATGTGTCACCACGACCATGGTCATGCCTTCTTGCGCAAGTTCCACCATCACATCGAGCACTTCGGAAATCATCTCGGGGTCCAGTGCCGACGTGGGTTCGTCAAACAGCAGGACCCGGGGTTCCATGCATAACGACCGCGCGATGGCGACGCGCTGCTGCTGTCCACCGGACAGTTGGCCGGGGCGTTTTTCGGCCTGATCCGGGATGTGAACCCGTTCCAGATAGTGCCTCGCCCGGGCCTCGGCGTCGGCACGCGACATTCCTCGTGACTTGATCGGGCCAAGGGTCAGGTTTTCCAGAACGCTCAGGTGCGGGAATAGATTGAACTGCTGAAACACCATTCCGACCTCTGACCGGATGGCCGTCACGGATTTGGGGTCATTCGTCAGTTCAATTCCATCAACACGGATGGTGCCTTTCTGGTGTTCTTCCAATCGGTTGATACAGCGCACCACGGTCGATTTGCCGGACCCCGAAGGGCCGCAGATCACAACCTTTTCACCCGACTTGATGCTGAGATTGATGTCCTTCAAAACATGGAAATCGCCGTACCATTTATTGACATTCACAAGTTCGATTGCCGTTTCGCTCACTGGCCGGGCTCCCTTGGTATGAAGTTTTCCTGGGAAGAAATATTTTTCTTGAGGTTAACGTTGCACTTGACGTTAAATCAAGCATCAAAAATGCTAGTGTACAACGGCAATCAATGAACAACCAACGGGAGCACTCAGATGAAAAACCTACTCAGGACGGCCGCTGCGGCAGCCATCGGACTGGCCCTTGCCGGGGTTGCACAGGCCCAGTCAGCGCTGAACGAAATCCTTGATGGCGGTGTCCTGAAGGTTGGCACAACGGGTGACTGGAACCCGATGACCCTGCGCGACCCTGCGACTAACAGCTACAAAGGGTATGACATCGACATCATGACCGAGCTGGCCAACGATCTGGGGGTCGAGGTCGAGTTTGTTCCGACCGACTGGAAAACGCTGGTCAATGGCGTGGTCTCGGGCAAATACCACATGACCGGTTCGGCTTCGATCTCGCCGCCGCGCATGAAGGTTGCGGGGTTCTCGGAAAGCTACATCTCGGTCGAACTCTATCCGTTCACGACCAAGGACAAGGCCGACCGTTTCAACGGCTACGACTCGATCAACCAGCCTGACGTCAAGGTTGCAACAACCCTTGGCACCACATTCGAAAAACGCGCGCGCGAATGGTTCCCGAACGCGGATATCAAGGTGGTCGAGGCCCCTGCCCGTGGATTTCAGGAGGTTCTGGCCGGACGAGCCGACGTCTTTATCACGTCAAACATCGAAGGCGCGACGCTGGAAGCCAAATTTCCGGTTGTCCCGGTTGCGGGCGCCGAGGCGCGTTCTCCTTCGCCCATCGCCATGCTGCTGCCACAGGACGATCAGGTGTGGATCAATTACGTGAACAACTGGATCAAAGTGAAAAAGGCGCAGGGGTTCTTTGAGGCCAACAAGGAAAAATGGGGGCTTTGATCCCCATATTCAGAACCGTTCGCTCCGGCCGGAGCGGACGGTCTATCCGGGCAATGCTTTGGCCAGAAGCGAAATAAAACTGACCTTGCCCGTCTTTAGCTCAACCGCCCCATGGGTCGTACTGGAATCATAACTCAGACTGTCGCCGGGGCGCATGTGGTACAAGCCTTCGCCGCACCGAAAGATCATTTCGCCCTCGGTTACATGCACGAACTCTGCCCCTTCATGCTGATAAAGCGGACCCGGCGGCAAGGGGCCTTCAAGCGTGACAAGAAAACTTTCGAAGCTCACGTGGCTGGCTTCGGCACGTCCGATCAGTTTGAACGCATGCCCAAAATCGCTGCCCATACGCTGAACCGTCATGCCCTCACCGGCAGCCACAAAGGAAACATCCGTCACTTCGGCAGTTCCGGCGAAGAAATTGATCAGCGGAACGCCCGTGGCCTTCGCCAACGCCTCAAGCGAACTCAGCGAAGCGGAAACCTGTCCCCGCTCGATCTTGGAAATCATCGCTGGCGAGACATTGGCGCGCGCCGACAGTTCGGCGATCGTCAGGCCGGCCAGAACCCTGTGGGCTTTGACCGCTGCGCCGATCACCTGATCCAGCCGGGGCTTTTCCCCTTCAATGGGTGCGGAATCTTCCATGCACGCAGCGTAACGCCCCGGTACCAAAAGGGAAAGCGCGCGTAACCGTAAGGACACCTGATGCAACTGGAACACTTGACCTGGTACGAAGTTGACGACCGCCTTGGCAATGGCTGCGCGGTGATGCTTCCTATCGGTTCGACCGAACAGCACGGGCCGATCGGGCGGATCGGGACCGACACGATCTGTGCCCGGGCCGTCGCTCTGCGCGCCGCTGATCTTTGTGACGCGATCGTGGCACCCGCCCTGGCCTACACGCCCGCACCTTTCAACGCTGCCTTTCCCGGCACGGTTTCCGTTTCCCCGGATGTGTTCACCCTTTACGCAAGGGAAATCATTGAAGGCCTTTTAGCGCAGGGCTTTTCTGGCGTCTTCATCGTTAACGGGCATGGCGCGAACATTGCGCCCCTGCAGGCCATAAGCGCCGACCTGCCCCCGAACGCCTTGATCACCCGCAGCTGGTGGGAACCTGAACCCGTCAACGCATTGCGCCGAAATCTATACGGAGAATGGGAAGGGATGCACGCCACCCCGTCCGAAGTGGCCATCACGCAATCCTTGTTGGGCACCATAACCGACGAACGCGCCGATGAGCCGCCGCAAAAACTGACCCCTCAATACCTGCGTGATCACAGCGGAGACCGTCACGGGCCGCCCGATGAACACCGCGCAGAATTCCCGGACGGGCGGGTCGGATCCCATTCTGCCTTGGCCACGCCCGCAGACGGAGCCCGACTGTTGGAGATGGCGGCTCAAGCCATCTCACGGGAGTTTCTCGATTTTCAACAGGCAAGGAAGCAGCGTTGACAACGATTGTTGCCCAATTTTTAGAGACACTAAAATAAATTTTGATCTTCCTCGCATTCTTCTGTTCAATGGTCAGAACAAATGGAATGCAGGAGAGACCGGATGCAAGCTCCGACAACGCGGGCAAAAACCAAGGGGCAGCCGACCGAATTGGGTCAGGCGATCCGGCGACGCCGAAAGGCGATGGGGCTGACGCTGGATCAGGTTGCCAAGAAGGCCGATCTGACTACAGGCTTTCTGTCGCAGGTCGAGCGTGGGCTCAGCTCTCCCTCTTTAACCTCTCTCATGGCAATTGCCGCGGCTTTGCAAACAACCATTGAACAGCTGCTGAGCGTTCCACAGGTCTTTTCCGAGTTTGTCGCCAAGGATAGCAGACAGACCTATTCCCTTGGTTTGCGCGGGCGGTTTTACGAGAAACTCGGGCCGGGATTTCTGGGCGCTCTGTTCCACCCGCAGATCGTTCATCGTCCGCCGGGGCACATATCGGAACGTATGTGCCACAGCGGTGAAGCCTTTTGCTATCTGCAAGCCGGTCAACTGGAATACCATCTGGGTGATCGTGTTTTTATCATGTCACCCGGTGACGTGGTTCATCACGACACATCGACGCCTCACTATTCCGTTGTCCTGGGCGAAACCGAGGCCGTCGAACTGTGGGTTACAACCTCTCCGATCAAGGATTCCGCGCCACCAGACAGCGGTTAGGACTGCGAAAAACTCAGTCCCGGAATGCCGCGGTCTAAAAAAGTTTCATCTTTTGCTAAAAAAAACTTTAGTAAAACTAAGAATCGCTTAATGTCCCTCCGCAGGAGCAAGAAGATTTGCGGGAGGAGAAGAAGATGAAGCTGAAGACACTATTGGGCGCCACGGTCGCCGCGACGCTTGCGCTGCCCGTTCTGGCGCAGGAACGCGGGGGCACATTGAACTTTGCCCGCTATGACGGATCGCGCCTGATCGATCCGATTTACGCGGACCGCAACCCCGATATCTGGATGGTTGGCAGCCTGTTCGACACGCTTTTGCGCAGCAGCCCCGATGGCAACTCGGTAGAACCCGGGCTTGCAGAAGACTATGCAGTGTCAGAGGATGGCAAGACCGTATCCCTGACCCTGCGAGAAGGTATCCAGTTCGCTGACGGCTCGCCCATGTCGGGCGCGGATGTAGTCTTTTCGCTGGATCGCGCCCGCAACCCTGACCTGAGCCCATGGGCCGGTCTGCTGGGATCGATTGACGCGGTGTCCGCGGATGGAAACGCGATCACCATCGCTTTGAAGGACCCCGATCCCACCCTGTTGTCGATGTTGGCCACATTCAACACGGCCATCGTTTCGAAAGCCGCATTTGACGCAGCCGCAGGTGAAACGGATCAGGACAAATCCGCTGCCATTTTCGCGGCCACAAGCGCAGGCGTCGGCTCCGGCCCGTTCTATTTGTGCGGCTTTGAACAAGGGGCCAGCATGGATTTCTGCGCCAACGAGCATTACTGGCGCATGGGCGCGGATGGCAAAGCCCTGCCCTATCTGGACGGCGTCCATTTCGAGATCGTTCCCGATGATGCAACCCGCATTCTGCGCCTCCAGGCGGGGGAGGTTGATGCAGCCGAGTTCATCCCGTTCAGCCGCGTGGCCGAGCTTGAGGCCGATCCGAACATCAACATGCAGCTGTATCCGTCAACACGGATCATCTATTCGCCGATCAACACCCGTGAGACACGCGCCGACGGTTCCCCCAACCCGCTGGCAGACCCCCGCGTGCGGCAGGCGCTGAACTATGGCACCAACAAGGATGCTCTGATCGGTGTGGTTCTGCACGGTGCGGGCCAACCCATGAGCTCACCGCTGATGGCCAAAGCAACGCAATATGCGGCCGATCTGAGCCCGCTCTATAGCTATGATCTTGAAAAAGCCAAAGGGTTGATCGCGGATGCCGGGGTCGCGGACGGCACGCAGGTGACTCTGACCACGCTGGCCGGATCCGCCGATGACGCAACAATTTTCGCCGCGCTTCAGCAAATGTGGGGCGAGTTGGGAATTGATCTGGTGGTCGAACAGGTCGACGGCGCCACGCGCGGGGCCAAGAACCGCTCGGGTGAGTTTGACATTCACACCTATGGCTGGGTCAACGATGTGAACGATCCCAGCCAGGTTGTCGGCTGGCTGGGCTACACACCGACTGCCAAGGCTGTCGGCACCGGTTGGGAGAACGCAGAGTTCAACACCCTGTTCGAAGAGGCCGCCAAAGACATGGACCCGGACTCTCGAAAGGCCAAGTTCGACCGCATGCAGGCACTTTATGCCGAGGCAGCCCCCTTGCTGTTCATGTATGAAACACCTTTCGCTGTCGCGCTGGGGACGGCGGTCGAGGGCTATGTTCAGACCCCGCTTGGCAATAACATCTTCGATGAAGCCACAGTCAGCCGCTAAGAGCTGATCCCTTGCCTCGCCGCACCCTGCGGCGGGGCCCTTTGCGGAGCGTCGAATTGTCCAGCCTGTCCTACATCTTCAAACGGCTTTTGCTGATGATCCCGACCTTCTTTCTGGTCATGATCATCATATTCATGCTGGTGCGCCTGTTGCCCGGTGATCCGGCCATCGCCATGGCCGGGGACCGCGCATCTGACGCCGATATTGCTGCAATCCGGGAAAGACTGGGTCTGACGGAACCGATGCCAGTGCAATTCTGGCTGTTTCTGACCAATACTCTGCAGGGCGATCTGGGCCGTTCGATCCTGATGCGGACGGATGTCGTGGGCGTCATTGCCGATCGATTGCCGATCACGGTTTTCCTGACGATTTACTCGGTTGTGCTATCCCTGATCATCGCTGGTCCGCTGGCCTTTATCGCGGCGCTCAATCGCGGCCGCTGGCCCGATGCGGTGATCCGCACTGTGTTCCAGATCGGCCTGTCGATGCCGGTGTTTTACATCGGACTGGTTCTGCTGACCTTTTTGGCGGCGCAGTTGCGCCTGTTCCCGGTGGGTGGCTATGGCGACACGTTTGGTGAGCGTCTCTATCACCTGTTTCTGCCTTCGGTGACCGTGGCGCTTTATACTTCGGCCATCATCATGCGGAACTTGCGCAGCGCGATTATCGAGGTTCTGGATGCCGAGTATGTCCAGTTCGCCCGCGCCAAGGGTCTGCCGCCGCGCCTGATCCTTGGCCGTCACGTGTTGCGCAACGCGCTGATCTCCACGGTCACCCTGCTGGGCCTGTCCATCGGCAATCTGATGAGCGGAACGCTGGTTACCGAGACTGTCTTTGCGGTGCCCGGAATGGGACGGCTGATGCTGGAAGCGATCTTTGCGCGCGACTACCCGCTGATACAGGGGCTGACCCTGACCTTCGCGCTTCTGGTTTCGCTGGTCTTTCTGATGACGGACCTGTTCCAAAGCCGCCTGGACCCAAGGATGCGCCTGCAATGAGTGACGTGCCTTTCACAGCCGACCGCCCATCCCTTGCCCGCGCCGCCTTGCGCAAGCCGGGTTTTGTGGCCGGTTTGCTGATCATCGGGTTATCGACCCTGCTGGCCATCTTTCCCGGAGCGTTTGCTCCTTACGATCCAAATGCAATTGACTATCTGGCGGTGCGTCAGCCGCCATCATGGGAGCACCCGTTCGGCACCGACCTGCTAGGCCGTGACAGCCTGTCCCGCGTGATCTGGGCCTATCAGGTCAATATGCAGATGGCGGTCTTTGGCACCGTCTTTGCACTGGTGACAGGTGTCATCATCGGGGCCTTGGTTGGATACTACCGGGGTTTTGCCGATCTGATCTTTGGTCGGATCGTCGATGCGGTCATCACATTTCCATTTCTGGTGCTGGTGATCGCGGTGGTCGCCGTTTTGGGGCCGGGCCTTATCAACATGTATATCGCCATATCTGTGGTCTACTGGGTCTATTACGCGCGTCTGATGCGGGCCGAGGTGATCGCACAGATGGGCAATGACTATGCGGCCGCCGGGGTCGTCATGGGCTATTCCGACCGGCGCATCATCTTCCGTCACCTGCTGCCTAACGCCATCACCCCGGTCATTGTCTACTGGATGACTGACATGGCGCTGGTGATCTTGCTGGGTTCGTCGCTGGGCTATCTTGGGTTGGGCGCGCAGCCACCGCAGGCGGAATGGGGCGTACTGATCGCCGAGGGGCGCAATTTCATCTCGACCGCATGGTGGCTCAGCCTGATGCCCGGGTTGGCTATCGTTCTGACGGGCCTTGGCTTTTCGCTGCTGGGCGACGGGCTGGCCGATCTGCTGAGACCACGGGGATAAGAGATGACTGAACGAACTCCCATCCTCGAGGTTCAGGGGCTTAACACCACTTTCCACCGCAACGGCCGGGAACTGCCGGCCCTGCGCGACGTCAGCTTCAGCGTGGCTCGTGGCGAGGTTCTGGGGCTGGTCGGTGAAAGCGGTTCAGGCAAAAGCGTCACCCTGCGCTCGATCATCGGACTGGCGCGGCGTTATGGCGATGTCAGCGGGCAGGTCCGCTGGCAGGGTCGTGATCTGGTCCCGCTGCCGGACCGCGCTCTGCGGCAAGTCCAGGGGCGCGAGATCGCGATGATCTTTCAGGAACCTATGACCTCGCTGAACCCTTTGCTGACAGTGGGTCTGCAGCTGGAGGAGACATTGCGCACTCATACGGAGCTGTCCGGGAAAGCCCGGCGCGACCGGGCGGTCGAGATGCTGGATCTGGTCGGTATCCCCTCGGCGGCGCAAAGGCTCAGGGATTACCCGCACCAGTTCTCCGGTGGTATGCGCCAACGGGTCATGATCGCAATCGCACTGGCCGCCAACCCCAGGTTGCTGCTGGCGGATGAGCCGACTACGGCGCTGGATGTGACCATTCAGGCGCAGATCCTCGATCTGATTCTGCGTCTGGCGGACGAGATGGAAATGGGCGTCGTCCTTGTCACTCATGATCTGGGCGTGGTCGTCCAAACCTGTGACAACGTGGCGGTTATGTATGCAGGCCGGATCGTCGAACAGGGGCCGGTTCGGGATGTGCTGCGCGAACCCCGCCATCCTTACACAGTTGGCCTGATGCGCTCGGTTCCGGAAAATCTTACACCTCGGACGCCGCTTTATTCCGTGCCGGGTGTTCCTCCATCTCTGGACGCGCTTCCGCAGGGATGCGCCTTTGCGCCACGCTGCGAGGCCTGCATCCAGCCCTGCCAGCAGGACCGCCCGGTTCTGTCGGTGATCGCGGACAGCAGGCAGGTGGCCTGCTTCAACCCTGTGACCAAGGCCGAAGGAAACGCCGCATGAACAATGCCGTGATCGAAATACGCGACCTGCATCAGCGGTTTGCCCTGGGTCGCAGCCTTTCTGATCTTGCCACCGGCCGGCCGGGTCGCGTGGTGCGGGCGCTGAATGGCGTCAGCCTGGATCTTATCCGGGGTGAAACGCTTGGCGTCGTCGGCGAATCCGGTTGCGGGAAATCCACGCTGGCCCGCTGCATCGTTCGATTGCATAGCCCCAGTGACGGGACGATCCGTTTCGAGGGGCAGGATATCTTCGAAGATGCAGGCGGCGACCGCAGTTACAACCGGCGCGTTCAGATGATGTTCCAGGACCCCTATTCCTCGCTGAACCCACGCATGACAACGGGCCAGATTCTGTCCGAGGCGTTGGCGGTCCACGACATGCGCACCAAAGCGAACATCCCCGCCCGTGTCGCGGAACTGCTGGACCTTGTGCGTCTGCCTCAGGACGCTCAGCACAAACTGCCGCACGAGTTTTCCGGTGGCCAGCGACAGCGCATCGCCATTGCCCGCGCACTGGCGGTCGAGCCCGAAGTGCTGATTGCGGATGAACTGGTTTCGGCGCTGGATGTGTCGGTGCAGGCGCAGGTGGTCAACCTGCTGCTGGACCTGCAGCAAAAACTGGGCCTGACCATCCTGTTTGTGGCTCACGACCTGCGACTGGTGCGGCATGTGTCAAATCGCGTGGCGGTGATCTATCTGGGCCGGATCGTCGAAATCGGCGATAGCGAGACATTGTTCTCCGCCCCTGCCCATCCCTACAGTCAGGCGCTTTTGTCTGCCGCGCCATCCCTGAACCCGGATGATCGGGGCAAGGCCATCCCGCTTGAAGGAGAGTTGCCCTCGCCCCTGAACATGCCATCGGGCTGCCCGTTCCATGTCCGCTGTCGCCACGCATCCGAGATTTGCAGGACCGGCACCCCTGCCCTGATGCCGTTCGAAAATCGCGGCCAGGTCGCCTGCCACCACGTCAAAGAGATCAACGCCCATGCCTGACCGCGCTCGGATCGTTTCAGCCCTGCGCGACGAGATGCGCACCCGTGGTCTGAATGCCTTTGTTCTGCCCCGCTACGATGCGTATCAGGCCGAATACGTCGCACCGCATGACGAACGGCTGGCCTATGTGACCGGTTTCACCGGTTCTGCCGGACTGGCCATCGTGACAGGTGACACTGTCGCCATGTTTGTTGATGGACGATATGTGGTCCAGGCTGCCAATCAATGCCCGGAACCTTTGTTCTCGCATCACCATCTGCACGACGAGCCGCCTGAATTCTGGCTGGCAAGCGTCGCCGAACAGGGCTGGTCCGTCGGGTTTGACGCTATGCACCTGCCGCCCGTCTGGCATGACCGCTTCACGGATGCGCTGAATGGATCGCGCGCCCGTTTCGTCGCCGTTGAAGACAACCCCGTTGACGCGATCTGGCCCGACCAGCCCGCGCCGCCCGACGGCATCATCTCTGCCTTTCCGACACAATTCACGGGTGTAGGCGCGGATGAAAAGATCTCTCAGCTTGTCGCAACCCTGCAAAGCGACGAGGTCGATCTGCTGGTTGAAACACAACCCGACAACATAGCATGGCTTCTCAATGTGCGCGGCTCGGATGTGGCCTATTGTCCGGTTCCACAGTCTTTTTTGTTGGCGCGTTCATCGGGTCAGGTTGACTGGTTCGTCGAAACCAAAAAATTCAGCCCAGAAATCTGCGATCATCTGCCCGACACCGTGACGCTGCATCCGCCAGCAGCATTTCTACCGACCCTTTCGGAGTTGTCGGGTCGTGGCGCCTGCGTGCAATACGATGCCGAATTTTCCCCGGCTGCGGTGCGTCTGACCCTCGACCGGTCATCTGCACAAGCTCGAGCGGCCAGCAGTCCGCTGACGCTGTTCAAGGCCCGGAAAAATCCGGTCGAAATAGAAGGCCTGCGTGCCTGTCACCTTCAAGATGCCATCGCGTGGATCGAGTTCTGTGGTTGGCTAAATGCTGAAATTCCGGCGCGAGCCTCTCTCAACAGACAAGTGACCGAGCTTGAAGCAAAAGACAAAATTCAGTCCTGCCGCCGCGACCGTGCCGGGTATCTTGAGGAAAGCTTCAATACCATTTCGGCCGCGGGTGCGAATGCTGCCATGTGCCATTACGCGACCATTCCGGAGGATGCGGCAACAATTGACCCTGAAGGGACATATCTGCTGGATTCCGGCGGCCAGTATGAGACCGGCACAACCGACGCCACCCGCAGCTTTGCCTTCGGAAAGGTCAGGCCGGATGGGTATGACCGCGCCTATACCGCCGTGTTTAAAGCGTTCCACGCCCTAGCAACACTGCGGTTTCCACCCGGCACACAGGGCCATCACATCGACGCCATCTGCCGCCGCCCTTTGTGGGATCTAGGGTTGGACTATGATCACGGAACCGGACATGGCATCGGGCATCGCCTTTCCGTACACGAACACCCGCAGCGTATAGGCAAGCCATACAACCCGGTGGATCTTGTGCCGGGTATGATCCTGTCCATCGAGCCGGGGTTTTATGAGATGGGCCGGTTTGGCATCCGTATCGAAAACCTGTTCGAGATCGTCGAAGAGGACGATGGCTTCATGGCGTTTTCCAACCTCACATGGATACCGATCCAGACTGATATGCTGCTTGCTGACAAGTTGTCCCAAGCGGAACGAAGCTGGCTGAACGCATACAACGCCGAGGTCCTGCGCCGGATCGGTTCGCAACTATCACACGCCGGGCGTGCATGGGCCGAGAGAGCCTGCGCAGCCATTGCTTGACGGGTTGTTCAGTACCTCGCAACGGTTCCAAATATTCCGGAATGGAACTTGTGCACAGGGCCCCGGCTCAAAACGGGTCGAAGCCATGCAGGAAACTTGCATGATGGGAAGACAAAGTTCAGGCTTAATCAGCGAAGTGACAGGACAGTCCGGTCATTTGTCCATCGGGTCGCTTTCAGCATATTCCAGAAGAGAAGTGACATCTGAAATCCGCGCGTGGTTGCGATCAATGATGACTCCGGTTGCCTTGAGGCGCGAAAACGCGCGGCTCAGGCTTTCGGGCTTCATTCCAAGGCGTCCGGCGATCAGCATCTTGTCATAGGGTAGCACCACCTCGCAGGCGCCGCTGTCGCGATCGCAAAGACCCAGCAGGAATTTTGCCACCCTCTGTGCCCCGGTTTGCGCCTTCAGTTGTTCCAACTGCGCCACCAGTGAATGCAGGTGCGTAAACGTTGCCGCCAGTATCGAAATACCGATTTCGGGGTCTTCCTTCATCAGAGATATCAGCACAGGGATCGGGATATGCATCACCTGACAACGCGACACGGCCTCGGCCGAGACCGGATAGGGCATATTGCGCAGCGCCACCGCCTCGCCAAAGCTTTCGCCCTTGGTGAAAACGCTGACCACTGCCTCGGCACCGGACGGAGACATCCGGAACAGTTTGATCCACCCAGCCAGAACCACGTGAACGGCCTGAGCCGTCTCTTCCTGCAGAAAGATGGTTTCTCCACGGTCGTATTCGCGCCAGATGGCTTGGCTCAGTAACGTATCTACATGTTGCTCTGGCAAGCTCCTGAGCAGCAAAGACTGCCGGGCAACTGCCTTTTCGGCTTCATGGGCCACGAATATTCCCCTTTTTCAGGCCGGGTCTCCGACCGGTCTTTCCCTTGACTTATGGCTATGCCAAAGCCGTCGCCCCGGCACCAGCCCTTTCCCGCGCACCAACTTGACTATTGTCATGTCACGCCTCGGCCGCAGCGATTAACCTCGCTGCAAAGCCAGCAATCCGGGGAGCACACACCATGGACTACGAGCGATTTTTCAGTCAAAGCCTCGACGCATTGCGGGATGAGGGAAACTACAGGGTTTTCATCGATTTGCAACGCCACCGCGGCGATTTCCCTAATGCGCGACAAACCGATGGCGATATCCAGCGCGATGTGCGGATCTGGTGCTCGAACGACTATCTGGGCATGGGTCAGCATCCGGATGTGATCAACGCGATGCATAATGCTTTGAACCGCTGCGGCGCGGGTGCGGGTGGAACGCGCAACATTTCCGGCACGACCCACGATCATGTGTTGCTCGAGGCGGAACTGGCTGACCTGCACGGAAAAGAAGCCGCGCTGCTGTTTACATCCGGATACGTTTCGAACTGGGCCGCGCTTGGAACACTTGCGGCGAAAATTCCTGGTCTGATCGTGTTCTCCGACGCGCTGAATCATGCCTCGATGATCGAAGGCATTCGCCACTCACGGGCGCAAAAGGTGATCTGGAAACACAACGACCTTGCCGATCTCGAGGCTAAACTGGCCGCCGCTGATCCCGATGCCCCCAAGATGATCGCCTTTGAATCCGTTTATTCAATGGACGGGGATATCGCCCCGATCAAAGAGATCTGCGACCTGGCCGACAAGTACGGGGCGATGACTTACCTGGATGAAGTTCACGCCGTTGGCCTCTATGGTCCACGTGGCGGCGGCATCGCCGAACGTGAAGGGCTGATGGACCGCCTGACCGTCATCGAAGGCACGCTTGGCAAAGCTTTCGGAGTGGTGGGCGGTTATATCGCGGCGTCGGTCGCCTTGTGCGATTTCGTGCGCAGCTTCGCCAGTGGATTCATCTTTACGACCGCCCTGCCGCCGGCGATTGCAGCCGGGGCAGCGGCATCAATTCGGCATCTGAGACAGTCGAACGCCGAGCGCGGTTTGCAGAAGGCTCGTGTGGAACAGGTCCGGGCCAGACTGGATGCCGAAGGCATCCCGCATCTTCCCAACCCCAGTCACATCATTCCGGTGATGGTGGGTGATCCGGTGAAATGCAAATTCATTTCGGACACACTGCTGGAAGAATTCGGCATCTATATCCAGCCGATCAACTACCCGACCGTTCCCAAAGGCACTGAACGTCTTCGGATCACGCCGTCGCCTGTCCATACCGACGCAGATATCGATCATCTTGTCGGCGCGCTGTCCGCGCTGTGGCAACGCTGTCAGATTGCCCGGAGGCCGATGGCCGCGCAGTGATACCGGCTTGAGAATTGTGAAAAAAGGCCGCCCTTTCGGGCGGCTTTTGTCATACCAGGTAGAGGCCAAAAACCGCGACTGAAAACCCGGTCAGTACCATTGTAAAGCCTCGTAGCCAGCCCGGGCTGTCCGTCAGGTCGAGGTAGCGCGCGAGGATGAGGCGCGCCTTGAGCAACGCCAAAAGCAGGATTCCACCCCATATTATCGCAGGCGCCGCGGGCAGCAGGGTCAGAAGCGCGGATGCCAGGCTGAGCGCCAGTAGTCCAAGCCAGGCCTTTGTTAGCGGGTTCGGGAGCCTCCGGCGGGAGTATTTGGAAAAAGATGAAGAGGCGGCCATGATGTTCATCCCAGCAGGTAGATGACCGGGAACAGCATGATCCAAACCAGGTCGACCATATGCCAGAACTGAGCGCCTGCCTCGATATTTCGGGGGTCATCCCGCCAGGCGACCAGCAGGAGGATTAAGGCTCCGGCCAGCACATGTGCGGCGTGAAATCCAGTCAGAAGATAATAGAAGAGAAAGAACGGATGGGTTTCGTAACTGATACCCTGCGCTGCTTTGTCGGCATATTCCACCCCTTTGATGACAAGGAAAACCAGTCCCAGCAGAGACGCACCCAACAGTGCCAATTGGGCGGTATTCCGGCGGGCATCCCGCCGCCAGTGCAGTGCCTGTGCCGCCAGATAGCCGGACGATACAAGAACGACGGTATTCAGCGCTGCTCCGGTACGGTGAAGATGCGACTGGGCTTCGGCAAATCCTGCAGGGTCAGTCAGACGCACGCCCATGAAGGCGATCAGCCCTGCCCCAAACACCAGCAGTTCACTGATGATCAGCACCCACATCAGCAATTCGCCGGGCAGTTCGTCGATCAGGGTGGCGTCGCTCATGCGCCGACCAGTTGTCGGTAGATTTGCGGCAGGGCCATCGTCAGGCGGTGCGGATCCGGGATGACGGCAAAGCCACCCTGCCCGAACATGCGCGGGAACCAGCTTTTGCCGGTCTTGTCGATGGTGACGCCAAAGACCGAATGACCGGCACGGCGGGCTTCGCGCACAGCCATGCAGGTATCTTCGATACCATGTCGGCCCTCGTAATGGTCCAGGTCGTTGGGTTTGCCATCGGTGATGACCAGCAGCAGGCGGCGCTTGCGAGATTGCGCGGCAAGGTCGGCGGAACAGTGGCGAATTGCGGCTCCGAGCCGGGTGTAGTGCCCCGGTCGCAGCGAAGCGATACGCTGCTCGACCTTTGGCCCCATGGGTTCGTCAAATCGTTTGCAGCGCTGAACGTATACGCGTTCGCGTTTCAGCGAACTGAAGGCGTGGATGGCGAAATCGTCGCCGCAGGCATTCATGCCCCAGGCCAGCGCCGCCAGCGCCTCGCGTTCTATGTCGATCACAGCGCGACCGGTGACGGCGCTTTCGGTCGAGCGGCTGACATCCAGCAGGATCGACACCGCCAGATCGCGGGCCTCGGGGCGGGATTGCATCCAGACGCGTTCGTTGCTTTCCCCGCTTGCGAGACGGTCGGTAGCAGCCCGCACGGCGGCTTCGATGTCGAGTTGATCACCGTCCAGATGACCTCGGGTCATGACCCGACCGGGGCGCAGGGCTTCGAACTGGCGTTTGACGGCACGAATGCGGCGGGCCGTGGCGGGGTCCTTGCCGAACTCGGCTGCATCGTCGCGGATATCGGCGTCGGACAGCAGAACGTTGACGTGGTCGGGCAGGTACTGACCTGTGCGCACGTCCCATTCGGGATAGAGGATGCGGCCTGACAGGCGCTCTCGGTTCACGTCTTCTGGCGCAAGATCGAGGTGGAGTTTCAACTTGGTCGGCGGGGCCTTGGAGATCTGGCCCAGGCCGATCTCCTCCTGATCGTCGGCCGCTTTCTTCGCGTTGTCGGGGTCATCATCATCGATACGACGGTTGATGTTCAGAAACTCGGCCCAGCTGAGGATTGCTTCGAACTTGTGCAGGATGAAACTGTCGCTGCGCGAAGCCTGGTCAGATTTTCGGCGGCGCGCGCGGTGGGTCTTTTCACCGGATTCTTCGGGTGGGCCTTCTGTATCCGGGTTTTCAACCTCGTTATGTTCGGAATACCCGACGGCGCGCAACTCGGGCCACAGCGGGACCGGGCGGAAATGCTGATAGCCGCGCGGGGCGGTGAGATCGTCACCCAGTGCCAAAAACTCTTGGGCTTTCGGTGACAGGGGCGCGGGGTCACCCAGCATGTCGCGGACAACCTCTTCGACCGCCGCCTCGAGCGGTGGCAGGCCGGGTATGTTCCGTTGATACAGAACGCCCTTGCAGAGTTCAGCGTACAGCGGGCGCAGACCGGGTGCATTTTCCAATGTCGCCTTGACCATGTGCCGGGCAGCGACCAGTGCGCGCAGGTCGCCGCGCAGAGGATCGTCTTCGTCAATTCTTTTTGCGGCATGGGCGGCAGTTGCGGCCAGCCAGACATAGAGCGCGCCGTTTGCTTCACGCGCTGGGAATACGGCCAGCCGGTCCGGCAGGCGTAGTACTTCCCCGTCGAACGACGCGCGCGGCATCAATTCGGTTTCGGTCGCCAGACGGCGGCGCCAGCCGAGACGGTGGCGCGAAACTTCAGGAGAGACCGGGCGCAATTCGACGCCCGGGCTGCCCCCCAGTCCCCGGAAGAGGACTGCCAGCCGCCCCGCGACCTCAGAGAGGTCGACCGCGGCTCCAACATGCACATCAGGTGCATCGAGGCGGCTGGCAAGGGTGTGCCACAGTTTCCCGATCGTTTCTTCGGGTTCCCATGGCTCGAAATCGATCTTGACCATCGGCCGGCCTCACCCAAAGACAGCCGTGACAAGATCGAGGAGCCCGCGTTTGATATCCTCGTCATCAGTCAGAGGTTCGATCATGGCGGCAAGGATGGCGCGGTCGGTGGACATGCCCTGAGCGATCAGCGTTGCGGCATAAACGACCAGACGGGTGGAAACGCCTTCCTCAAGATCCTGACCCTTGAGCCCGCGCAGTTTGCCTGCCAGGCGCACCAGCGGTTTGCAGCGTTCCAGCGGCAGGCCGCTTTCCTGTGCAACGACTTCGGCCTCCATCTCGGGCGACGGGAAGTCGAACTCCAGCGAGATAAAGCGCTGACGGGTCGAGGGTTTCAGAGTTTTCAGAATGTTCTGGTAGCCGGGGTTGTATGAGGCCACCAACATGAAGCCGGGTGCGGCTTCAAGCTCTTCGCCGGTGCGGTCGATCGGCAGGATGCGCCGGTCGTCGGTCAGCGGGTGCAGAACGACGGTGACGTCCTTGCGAGCCTCGACTACCTCATCAAGGTAGCAGATTGCACCTTCACGTACTGCGCGGGTCAGGGGGCCATCGACCCAGACGGTCTCGCCGCCTTTCAGCAGGTAGCGGCCGATCAGGTCGGCGGCAGCGAGGTCATCATGGCAGGCCACGGTGTAAAGCGGGCGGCCAAGGCTGGCGGCCATATGGGCCACAAAGCGGGTCTTGCCGCAGCCCGTCGGTCCTTTCAGCAAGACCGGCAGGTTGTTGGTATAGGCGGCGGCGAACACGTCGCATTCGTCGCCTTGGGGCAGGTAGAAGGGGGCGTCAGCCGCCCCCGTTCCCAGTTGCATGGAGCCGTCCATATCCATTACTCCGCGGGTGTTTCAGCTGCGCCGGGTTCAATGACCTCTTTCCGGGGGACCCAGATCGAGTAGATGAACAGCAGCGCACCAAGCACCACGACCAGGCCAGAGCCAAGGCGCATCCAGTAGAAGATCGCGATCTGATCCTGCACATCCATGAAGTAGTCACCGACCACACGTTGCATGTGTGTCTGAACAGTCCCGGCGAAGGTCAGCACGAAGGTCATGAAGACCATACCACCTGTCATCAGCCAGAAGGAAGCCATGTTCAGAACCTGATTATAAGGATCGCGGTTCTTGAGGATCGGCATTGCGTAGCTGAAGATCGCCAGGTTGAGGCAGACATAGGCGCCGTAGAAGGCCAGGTGACCGTGTGCGGCCGTGATCTGCGTGCCGTGGGTGTAATAGTTCACACCGTGCAGCGTATGCAGGAAGCCCCAGACGCCGGCCCCGAAGAAGGCCAATGTGGCGCAGCCCAGCGACCACAACAGGGCGGCCTTGTTGGGGTGGTCACGGCGGCCTTTCCAGACCATGACGAAGGCAAAGGCCATCATTGCAAAGAACGGGATCACCTCGAGGCTCGAGAAGATCGAACCGATCCACTGCCAGTAGGCGGGTGTACCGATCCAGTAATAGTGGTGGCCGGTGCCGAGGATGCCCGAGAACAGGGCGGCAGCGACGATGACGTAGAGCCACTTTTCAACCACCTCACGGTCAACACCGGTCAACTTCAGCATCAGATAGGCCAGGATCGAGGCCATGATCAGTTCCCACACACCTTCGACCCACAGGTGGACAACGTACCACCAGTATTGCTTGTCCAGGGACAGGTTGCCGGGGTTGTAGAAAGCGAACAGGAACAAAAGCGCCAGACCCCACAGACCCAACAAAAGGATGTTGGTGATAGCGGTCTTTTTGCCCTTCAGAACGGTCATCGACACGTTGTATAGGAAGATCAGCGCAGCCACGACGATACCCGCCTTGACCCATTTGGGCTGTTCCAGGAACTCGCGCCCTTCTTTGCCCAGCAGCCAGTTGCCTTCGAACAGGTTGAAGACATAGGTCACGACCACGCCCAGCGTGCCGACGACCAGAATGATCAGCTGCAGATAGGCCAGCTTGGGCGAGTGGATCTCGCGCTCGGCCTCTTCCGGGATCAGGAAGTAAGCAGCGCCGAAGAAGCCCAGGATCAGCCAGACGATCAGCGAGTTGGTGTGAAGCATCCGCACGATATTGAACGGCAGAAGCTCACTCAGGAAGTTTGGCGATACATAGATCAGTCCGGCCAGCAGGCCGCCGATCACCTGGATCGCGAACAGGCCCATTGCCACTGCGAAGTAGGCGTAGGCGATTTTTTGGGATTCGTATTTCATTGTCCTTGTCCCTTTCTCAGCCTGCCTCGTTGGGCGGCCAGCCCTGAGCGTCGATATTGTCCGTCCAGATCAGGAAGTTGGTCAGGTCGCGGAGTTCTTCGTCGCTGAGGTTGAAATTGGGCATCTGTCGGCGACCGGGAATGCCGGTCGGCTGCGCCTCCATCCAGCCCTTGAGGGATTCAAAGGCTGATTCCGGGTCGTCCAGCACCCCCCAACGGGTCATCACGTTACCGACTTCCGGGGCGAAGTAGGCCCCTTCGCCGAGAATCGAGTGACAGTTGATGCAGGCGTGTTTTTCCCAGACGTGCTTGCCGCGAACCACACTTTCGTCAAGCTTTGCCGCGTTTTCGGAATTGACGATATACAGGTGGGAATGGGCCGACAGGGCCAGAAAGATTAGAATGAAGAACAGTGACCCGCCATAGAATATATTGCGAGCCATGCTCTTTGTCATGACTTCTCGCATCGCGCTCTCCTTTGCGCAGATTAGCTAGTTTGCTCAGAATGGCGGGTGGGTCATGGTATCGCCTTAACGAAAGTCAAGACTTGCGACAGGAAATCAGATTCAGTTTGAGTGCCCCAGCCGTGGACCCGTCAGCGCAGGCCACATGGCGATCAGATACAGCACAAAGGCGCTGACCCAGAGTCCATCGGACAGCAGCATCGCAACTAGATAGCCAGATTCCATATCCGCCGCGATCCAGCGCGAGATCGCTGCCGCGGCCATCAGTCCATAGGCCACGACCATCGGGC
This sequence comes from Ruegeria sp. BG6, assembly GCF_056538465.1. Taxonomy (NCBI): domain Bacteria; kingdom Pseudomonadati; phylum Pseudomonadota; class Alphaproteobacteria; order Rhodobacterales; family Roseobacteraceae; genus Ruegeria; species Ruegeria sp. BG6. The sequence goes on from NZ_JBQFTB010000002.1 coordinate 40,604, forward strand.
CGGGTGCGATCAGATCCCGTCCGCTGTGCCCCAGCGCAGCTCGGCTCATGACCGCAAGGGTCATGCCGCCCACGCAACCGATGCCCAGAACGTGCAGCGCAGCAACCTCATTGCCGAAACCCAATGCTGCAAGCCCCCAAAGAATCAGCCCCAGCGCCAGCATTCCAAGTCCCAGGTGCAGCGCGAGCAGGATTGGCTGCCGCGCGGACCAGATCATGCGCCAGCGCGACATGCGCAGGATTTGCACACCGCCAAGGGCCAGCCCCAGCACTCCGGCCGTGCCCGTCGCGCCCAATACCAGAACGCCACAGGGCAGAACCAAGGCCAGAATCATGCCCGCCTTGTCCAGGCCAGCCACCGAGACCGGCCAGTTCGCCTCGGGTTCTCCGGCGCGTTTCATTGCATTGCGTGTAAAGGCGGGAGTGATCCGACCCCCCAGAATGGCGATCATCGCACAGAGTGTCAGCAAGCCTGCTCGCAGACCTGTTTGCAGTGTGTCGCTTGTAATACCAGCCCATTCCAGATGGGTCAGCAGGTTCGCGACCCAGATGAGGCTTAGCAGCAGGAGAAACACCATGTTCTGCGGCTTGGGACGGCGGATGAGCAGTGTGGCGATCTTGGCTGCCAGAATTGGCACAAAGGCCAGATCCAAAACCGCGACCACAAGCGGCGGCAGTATCCCGGAAAACCACATTGCCATCCGGCCGGCCAGCCAGACCCCTGCCGCCAGTGCGATGAAGCGAGCCCGCGCGTCGGGCGCACCGGTCCAGTTCGGCACCGCTGTCAGGAAGAACCCTCCCAAAGCTGCTGTGGCATAGCCGAAAATCATCTCATGCGCGTGCCACATAGGCGGTGTCATGCCGTAATCCGGTGCCAAATACGGCACCGCCAGCCACAGCCCCCAGACAAGGCCGACAAACAGGCCGTAGAGACCTGCAGACAGGAAAAAAACTCGGAATCCTTCACCAAAAATACGGGTGATGATCGTGGGCATTTCTGCTCTCCTAGACCGTTTTGCCACACGTAGCAGCCCGGCGGCCCGGATGACTTAACCAAAATCAAAACCGTCGCAAAACATGACCCGGAAACACCTGTTTTATTAAGAATTATTTTTGCATTTCAGTCTGTGTACAAACCCGTTTCCGTCCCTTCCGTTGACTTTGGTCAAGGATAACATCTCCGTGATGTTTCAGTCTCCAGCCTGCCTCACCAGCAAATGGAGAGTGATCATGTCACTTGGAATCAGCTACAACAAAACTGGCCGCGCCTTTGGGGTCGGTTTGGCGATGCTGCTGGGCAGCGTCGCTGCACCAGTCTTCGCCGAAGAGCCAACATTGAGCGACGAAGCGTTTGAATCGTCCAAACAGCTCTATTTCGAGCAATGCGCAGGTTGCCACGGCGTTCTGCGTAAAGGCGCCACAGGCAAAAACCTTGAACCCCACTGGAAGAAAACCGCAGCCGATGGCACCGTGACCGAAGGCGGCACCCTCGCGCTTGGGCAGGAACGTCTTGAAAAGATCATCGCCTGGGGGACCGAAGGCGGCATGAACAACTTCTCGGACATCATGACCGAGCAGGAAATAAAGGACATGGCGACATACATTATGATGGAGGCCCCCAAGCCGCCTGAGATGTCGCTGGAACAGATGAAAGCGACACGCAAGGTCTATGTCGAAGAAGCCGACTATCCGACCGAACCGCTGCATGGCCGCAACTGGGAGAACTTCTTTGTCGTCATCGAACGTGACGTAGGTAAAGTGGCCGTGATCGACGGCGACACCAAAGAAGTGCTGACACACATCCCGACCGGTTACGCTGTCCACGTTCTGAAAGCATCCGAACACCACAGCACTACCGAACCGGAACATCCGGGCCGCTTCTGGTACACCATGGGCCGTGACGGCAAGATGACCAAGATCGACCTCTGGCAGAAGCCTGAGAATATGTTGGTTTCCGAGGTCAAGATTGCCTATGACGCCCGCGATGTGGCCGTTTCCGGCGACGGTAAATACGTCATCGGTGGTGGTTACTGGCCGCCGCATTTCGCAATCGTTGATGCCCAGACCATGGAACCGGTCAAGGTTGTATCGACACGCGGCGTGAACGTGGACGGGGACTATGTGGAAGAGGCCCGCGTGGCCGCAATCTACACCACACCGAACGAGCCAACCTGGATTGTCGCGATCAAGGAATTGGGTCAGCTGTGGCAGGTCGACTATACCGACCTTGAGAACCTGCGGATCGACAAGATCGACAGTGCCAAGTTCCTGCATGACGGGTTCTTCGACCCGACAGGCCGTTACTTCCAGATCGCCGCGAACGCGTCGAACAAGATGGTTGTCGTCGACACCGAAACTCACAAGCTTGAGGCAATGATCGACACGGCTGCGTTGCCGCACCCCGGCCCGGGCGCCAACTGGGTTGACCCGAATTGTGGTCCGGTTGCCGGTACAACCCACCTTGGTGTTGGTGCCGTGACCGTCTGGGGCAACGACCCAGAGAACCGTCCGGACGATGCCTGGAAGGTTTGCTACGAAGTGGAAACCGACGGCCCCGGCCTGTTTATCCGCACGCACCCGAATTCGGATTACATCTGGGCTGACCAGACCAAACATCCGGAACCGGAAATTCAGCAGTCCGTTCAGGTCATCTCGAAAGAGACCGGCGAGATCGTAAAAACCATCCAGATCACCGAAGATGAAGGCAGCGCCGCTGTTCACTTCGAGTTCAACGCGGATGGTACCGAGGTCTGGGTTTCCAAATGGAACCTGTCGGATTCGAAAGAACCCAACGGTCAGATCGTGATCTTCGACGCCAAGACGCTGGAAGAAATTGGCCGCATCGAAGGGCTTTATGCCCCGACCGGCAAGTTCAACGTCTACAACCGTTCGAACCACGTCACCTGACGGGATCGCATCCAGAACCGGAAAGGGCGGGCCCCTCGCCCGCCCTTTCCTCGTTTGACCTATCAGCCAAACTCACCGGCCTGCCACACAAGGCCTGACAAGACAGCCATAACGGAGCACGGATATGACCTCCGAACCGGATAAAAAACCACCGATCTGGCGCCGGTATTTCCTGTGGGGAATGCCCGTGGCCGGTCTCGCTGCCGCTTTTGCTGCAGGCATCATCTTCTGGGGCGGCTTCAACACTGCCATGGAAGCGACCAACACCGAGAAGTTCTGTGTCTCGTGTCACGAGATGCGCGATTATATATACACCGAATACACCGGCACGATCCACGATGTGAACCGTTCCGGCGTGGGCGCGGTCTGTTCAGACTGCCACGTGCCCAAGGACTGGACCCACAAGATCATCCGCAAAATCCAGGCCTCCAAAGAGCTTTATGGCAAAATGGTCGGGACCATCAGCACCCCAGAGAAATTCGAAGCCAAACGCATCCATCTGGCGATGAACGAATGGGAGCGGATGAAGGCTACCGACTCGCGCGAGTGCCGTAACTGCCACGATTTCGAATCGATGATGCCCGAATTCCAGAAACCCCGCGCCCGTCAGCAACACCTGAACGCGATGGAAACCGGTCAGACCTGTATCGATTGCCACAAGGGGATTGCGCACTCGAACATCCGGGACCGTGCAACCGACGAGTATCTGGAAGAGTTGGAAGCCCCGAACCCTGCGTTTGTCCGGCCGATCCCGCCAGAATATCTGGCCAGCCTCGAGAAGATCGAAGCCTTGGAGGCCGCCGAGGCCGACGCGGAAAAAGCCGCCAAACAAGCCCAGCAAGAGGCTGTTCAGGCCCAGATTGCGGCCGCTGTTGACGCTGCTGTGGCGGAAGAACGCGCCAACGCTGCGGGAGAGGCCTCGGCCGCGCCTGCGGGCGGCGGTGGCAGCGACGTCGCTTCGAACATCGACTGGAATGCCGTGGCCAGTGCGGACCTGAAACTGTTCTACCCCGGTCAGGCGTCCTTCGAATGGGTGCAAAACGGCAAGACCCACGGCGGTGCCCGTCCGCTGACCAAGGGGGGCGATCAGTGTTCGACCTGTCACGCCAAGGAACTGGACACCATCGGAAACAAGATCGTTGCCGGTGGCGAACTGGAACCGACCCCGATCCCGGGCAAACGTGGGGTGATCGACGCAACCGTTCAGGCGGCGCATGACGATGAAAACCTCTATATCCGCCTGCAATGGCCGGATGCGGGCCATAGCCCTGCCCCGTTCGTTGATGGCGGCAAAATGGACCCCGACAACCAGATCAAGGTCGCCATGATGATCACCGGAACAGATATTGAACTGGGTGATCAAGTGGGTTGCTGGGCTTCCTGTCACGCCGACAACAGCTACATGCCCTTTGACCCGGGTGCGGATGCCATTGCCGCCAATGGTGATGTTACGGGACGGCTGACCGCGCAGGACACAGTGACCAAATACATCAGCGAAAGCCGCACCGAGGTTGAGGTCAAAGGCCGCGGTGGCAAGCCCCTGGGTGGTTGGGACAAGCTGCAGTCTGCCGAGCAGATTGAGCAATACCTGGCCGACGGCACCTATCTTGACCTGATGCGGGTCTATGCCGATGGCAGTGCCACCAACGGCTATCTGCTGGATCAGCGCGTGGTCAATGACGGTGAAATCGCCGCCTCGGCCGAGCTTTCCGGCGGAACGTGGACTGTCGTGTTCACGCGGTCGTTGAACTCCGGTGCGCCGGGTGATGTCCCGCTGGAACCCGGGCAGACCTATACGGTCGGCTTTGCAATCCACGATGACTATGCCAGTGCGAGGTTCCACCATGTGACGCTGAACACCAGCCTCGCGCTGGACGACGACAGCGCAAATATCAACGTGGTGAAACAGTAACGGATTGGGGCCGGAAGATCCGGCCCCAATCCTTTCAGAAAGGAGATTGGATCATGAAAACCCAACGACTTCTTCCTGCACTTTTGTTTCTGGCATCACCGGTTCTTGCGGCCGACGAAGAGACAGCCGCAATCTGCGCCGAGGCCGAAGAACGTTATGTCGAATTGTTCGACCAACCATCGTCAGCCGTTGAGGACGCCGAAGTTGTGTTGATGTACAAATACAATTTCTGCCCTGCCGAACTGACGGTCAAAGCAGGAACCACGGTCCGCTGGGTGAACGTGGACAAACGCACCAGCCACAGCGTTTTGCTGAAAGACGGCAGCGAACCTGAAAGCGACCGGCTGTTTCCCGAGGAAACGGTTGATCTGACCTTCCTCACCCCGGGGCCGCAGGACTATCTGTGCGGTCCACATTGGGAGACACAGAACATGATCGGAATGATCACAGTAGATCCCTGAGCAGAAGCAGACATACGGGCAGAAGTAAGGAGCGCGGATGCAAATCCCGCGCTCCTTAACTTATGTCAAGGAGGTTGAACCGTGAATGCGCCAACCTGCCGTCATGACACGCCCGGTTCACCCAGCAACGTCCCGTAATCACACTGGATTCGCACAGGAAACACCGGGTTCCGACGACATTCAGGACAAGTGAGTTTGCACATGAGCGGTAAGGTTTTTCTGATTGGTGCCGGACCGGGTGATCCGGAGCTGATGACCCTGCGCGCCCTACGGATGCTGCAACAGGCGGATGTGGTGGTCTATGACCGATTGGTCTCTGACGAAATCCTTGCCATGCACGCCGAAGGGGCGCGACTGATCCCTGTCGGCAAAGCCCCGAAATGCCACACTGTCCCGCAAGACCGCATCAACGAAATCCTGTTGGAAGAGGCCCGCGCCGGCCATGCCGTGGCGCGCCTGAAAGGCGGCGACCCGATGATTTTTGGCCGCGGTTCGGAAGAGGCCGCCTATCTGATGGACCACGGCGTCGAGGTCGAATACGCGCCCGGAATTACAGCGGCACAAGGTGCGTCTTGTTCCACCGGCGTACCACTGACACATCGCGGGCTTGCGACCTCAGTCCAATATGTCACCGGGCACCGGCAGGCAGACAAGGTTCTGGATCTGGATTGGAAACGTCTGGCCGACCCGGATTCGACGCTGGTGGTTTATATGGGCGTTGCCAATATCGGTCAGATCGCCATGGGTCTGATGACCGAGAACCTGCCCGGATCGACCCCTGTTCTGGCCGTCGCCAAGGCCACCACCCGCGCAGAACGCCGCCTTGTTTCCCGGCTGGATCGGTTGGCTGCGGATGTGCGTCAGGCGGAACTTGCGGCCCCTACCCTGTTCATCATCGGTCAGGTCGTTTCGCTATATTCCGAGCGACCCGTGGCTGAGTTATTGGAACAGGCTCATGGCTAGGCTAGGTCGCCAAAATACCGCGCCGGCCTGCAACAATCCGCAGTCAGGATGGGCCGGGCGCACCGTCCTGACCATGGCCGTGCTGGTGGCAACCTCGGCAATTGCCGCCGATACGCTGGACCCCAACGCTCTGAAGCGGCTTGTCCATCAGGATTGCGGATCGTGCCACGGGTTGTCTTTGAAGGGGGGTCTGGGCCCCGATTTGCGTGCGGGAACTCTTGCACATTACGACGCCGAAGTTTTGACCGGCGTCATCCTTGACGGAATCCCGGACACCGCGATGCCGCCCTGGCGCCCCTTGATCACGGAAGAAGAGGCCGAGTGGATCGCCCGTTACCTGCTGGAACCGGAGGCACAATGAAACAGCTCATACTCGGCCTTGCCGCAACCCTTATGATGTCCACTGCGCAGGCGGAACCCACCGCCACCGGCGACCTCGGGCTGGTGATCGAACGGGCACAGGGTTCAGTTCTGCTGGTCGATCAATCCGAGCGCACGGCGCTGGCCCGGATCGAAGGCCTGGGCGATCTGTCTCATGCGTCGCTGGTCTATTCGCCCGACGAACGTTTCGCCTACGTGTTCGGCCGCGATGGAGGTCTGACCAAGGTCGACATCGTCACCCGCCAGATTGCCAATCGTGTTGTACAGGCGGGCAACGCCATCGGCGGCGCAATCTCAGACGATGGTTCGCTGGTTGCAGTGTCCAACTATGAACCCGGCGGCGTGCGCGTATTCGATGCCGATACGCTTGAAATGGTCGCGGACATTCCGACCGGCAGCAAAACCATCGGCCTGGTTGACGCGCCCGGTCGGCGGTTCGTGTTCACCATGTGGGACACGGGTGAGACTTGGATTGCCAATTTTTCCTCAGGTACGCCGGCACTCACCAAAATCCCCGACATGGGTGAAAACCCCTACGACGCTTTGATAACCGCAAATGGCCGGACCTATATCACAGGCCTGTTTGGCGAGGATGGCTTAACGGCGTTGGACCTCTGGGCTGACACCCCGGAACCCATCCGCGTGCTGCCCGACTACGGGCGCGGGCAAGAAGAGATGCCCGTCTACAAGATGCCCCATCTTGAAGGTTGGGCGCTGACCGGTCGTGAATTCGTTCTGCCCGCTGTCGGCCACCACGAGGTCTTGTGGATCAACGCCGATACCCTGACCGAGACCGGGCGTACCCAAACCCATGGCCAGCCGGTCTTTGCAATGGCGCGGCCCGACGGGCGGCAAGTCTGGGTCAACTTCGCCCACCCGCTGAACGACACGATCCAGGTCATCGACAGTGTCAGCAAGGACATCATCCACGAATTCAAACCCGGCCCCGCCGTACTGCATATGGAGTTCACGCCGCGCGGTCATGAGGTCTGGATCAGCGTCCGGGATGCCAACAAGGTCATGATCTACGACACGCAAACATTTGAAAAAATGCGTGAAATCGAAGCGGACAGCCCATCGGGCATCTTCTTCACCGCCCGCGCGCACAGAACAGGCCTGTAACCCATGTGCCATATCACCGACCCGATCGATCGCCACCTTCTGGATGATTTCCAGCGCAACTTTCCAGTCACCGAACGCCCTTTCCAAGTTGTGGCCGACACACTGAAGCTCAGCGAGGCCGATGTGATCGACCGGCTGGCCCGCATGCGGGCGGCAGGCCGGATCACGCGTGTCGGGGCGACCATCGCGCCCGGCGCGGTTTCCGCAAGCACGCTGGCTGCGGTTGCGGCACCTGAGCACCGCATTGAAAAGATTGCTGCCCTGATCGACGCGGAACCGGGCGTGAACCATAACTATCAGCGGGAAGATGATTGGAACCTCTGGTTCGTCGCCACCGGGCCGGATCGCGCACATGTCGACAACACGCTGGCCCGGATCAGAAAAAAAACCGGGCTTCGCGTTCTCGACCTGCGGTTGGTGCGCCCCTTCAATGTGGATCTGGGGTTCCGCATGTCCGGTGGCGCGCGACGCGTTCCCAGCGCGCGTCGGATCGACCGGTCGGCCATGCAGGACGGTGACCGTGATTTGCTCCAGTCACTGAGCTCGGGCCTGTCACTTGTCGGTGACCCTTACGCGGCGATGGCCCGGTCGCTGGGTCGGGAGCCCGAAGATGTAATGACGCGCATTCGCTGCCTGCACGAGGCGGGCATCATCTCGCGTTTGGGCGTCATCGTTCGTCACCGTGCGCTGGGATGGTCTGCCAACGCGATGGTTGTCTGGGACCTTCCCGCCGATCAGATTGACACCGCTGGTCCGGCCTTGGCAGCCCATCCCGGGATCACCCTGTGTTACGAACGCAACCCGGTCGAGGGGGTGTGGCCCTATCGGCTCTATTCCATGATTCACGCTCGCTCGCGGAGTGAAGCGTATGAGGTGCTGGCTGGCGCGACCGAGCTTCAAGAGCTGACCGGTGCGCGGCACAAGGTTCTGTTTTCGACCCGCTGCTTCAAACAGACCGGCGCGCTGATCCAACCGAAGGAGTCCGCCGCATGACACTCGACGCAATTGATCGCAGAATCCTGAACCGGATGCAGGAGGACCTGCCATTGGTGCCGAACCCCTACGCCGCCGTGGCAGGCGCGTTGAACATATCTGAAAGCGACTTGCTGAATCGCCTGTCCCGGATGAAGAAAGACCGCGTGATCACGCGGTTTGGCCCGTTCTTCGACGCAGCCGCCATGGGTGGGGCTTTTTGCCTCTGTGCCATGGCCGTCGAGCCCGAGAATTTCGAAACCGTCCTGACCAAAGTCAATGCACACCCCGAGGTGGCTCATAATTATGAACGTACGCACCGGCTGAACATGTGGTTCGTTCTGGCGACCGAAACCCCTGAAGGGATCGCAACAGCAGCCGAGGCAATCGAACGGGAAACCGGGATCGCCGTCCTGCAGTTCCCCAAACTACAGGAATTTTTTATCGGCTTCCGGGTGGCGGCATGATCGACGCACAAGACAGAGAGATCATTGAGGCATTGCAAGGCGGCCTGCCGCTGGTCCCTGCCCCCTATGCCAGTGTGGCCGAAACCCTGGGCATGGACGAAGACGCCTTGCTTTCTCGGCTTGCGGGTCTGAAATCGCGCGGGGTGATCCGCCGCATCGCCGCAGCGCCCAACCACTACAAGCTGGGCATGACGTCGAACGGGATGACCGTATGGGATGTGGACGACGGCCGTGTTGCCGAACTGGGCGCAGAAATCGGCGCGCTGCCTTTTGTCACGCACTGTTATGAACGCCCGCGCGCCCTGCCCGACTGGCCCTATAACCTTTTTGCCATGGTCCATGGTTCGGACCGGACCGAGGTCGAAGAAAAGCGGGCAGAAATCACCGCCATTCTGGGCGACGCCTGCCGCGCCAAAGACATCCTTTATTCCACGCGCATCCTGAAAAAAACCGGGCTGCGTCTGAAGTCCAAAGAGCAATTGAAAGGCTGAAACATGTTCCGCCTGACCGAATACATGCATCAACTGGTCAATCCGACGCCGGTGCGCAAACGGCGTCCGGGTCCGGTAATGCCGGTGGTGATCTGGAACCTGACACGGCGCTGCAACCTGAAGTGCCGCCATTGCTACACCGTTTCCGCGGATGTGGCCTTCCCGGGTGAGCTCAGCCACGAGCAAGCCATGGTTACCCTTGAGGATCTGGGCCAGTTTCGCGTCCCGGCCCTGATCCTCTCGGGTGGGGAGCCGCTGGACCGGTTCGATTTCTTCGACATCGCCAAACGCGCCCGCGATCTGGTGCCGATGCTGGCGCTGTCGACCAATGGCACGCGGATCTACGATGAAACTGCCGACATGATCGCCGATGTGGGGTTCAGCTATGTCGGCATCTCGCTGGACGGGATCGGGGCCACGAACGATTGGTTCCGTGGGGTCAAGGGTGCTTTTGCCGACGCCCTGCGCGGCGTACGTGAATGCAAGAAACGCGGCATCAAGGTTGGTCTGCGTTTTTGCCTGACCGAAGGGACCCAGCATCACCTGCCCGACCTGCTGAAACTGTGTGACGACGAGGGAGTGGACAAGTTTTATCTGTCCCACCTGGTCTATGCCGGACGTGGCGACAAGAACCGGGGCGAGGATGCCGAGCATCTGCGCACCCGCAAGGGATTGGACCTGTTGTTGGAGCGCGCATGGGAGGCGGCCTCTGGAGGGCGACCGCTGGATATCGTCACCGGCAACAACGACGCGGATGCCGGGTATTTTCTGAACTGGGTACGTTCGCGTTTCGATGCAGAGAAAGAGGCGCATGTGCGCGAACATCTTGCCGCATGGGGTGGCAACTCCAGCGGTCTGGGTGTTGCCAATATCGACAATCTCGGTCGCGTGCATCCCGACACTTATTGGTCGGACTACACGGTCGGCAATGTGAAGACAAAATCGTTCTCAGAGCTTTGGACCAGCGATGACCCGATGCTGGCTATGCTGCGCACCCGCCCCCGCCCGCTGAAAGGGCGCTGTGGCGCCTGTCAGCTGAAGGATGTGTGCGGCGGCAACACCCGCATTCGGGCCTTGCAACTGACCGGCGATCCCTGGGCCGAAGATCCGGCCTGCTATCTGTCAAATCAAGAAATCGGCGTGGACGACGCGGGCGAACGTCTGCAGGTCACGCCGTTCCGGGGGAAACGTCATGATCCGGCGCATCAGTTCTTTTGATAATGGGCGTTCTGTTCACCCAGCACCTGTGCGGGTGGTGAGTTCTGGAGCCTCCGGCGGGAGTATTTGTAAAAAGATGAAGATCGGGGTCTTGTGTTCGATCCTCAGTGTCGGGGTGGCCTGGGCGGATGCGCCTTCGGACTATGCCGAGCATTGCGCATCGTGCCACGGTGAGAGCCGTCTGGGCGGTGTGGGTCCGGCGCTGATCCCCGAGACCTTGAAACGCATGCGCGGCCCCCGTGTTGCCGCAGTAATTGCCGAAGGGCGGGCGGCGACACAGATGCCGGGGTTTTCGCATGATCTTGACGCCTTGCAGATCGAGGAATTGGCAGGTTGGCTGAAATCGCCGCTGGAGACCGACCCGGAATGGGGTGAGGCCGAGATTATGGCCAGCCGTGCTCTGGACGAGGATTACACATCGGTTGATGCCCCTGTCTGGGACAGTGACCCCATGAACATCACGCTGGTCGTTGAAACTGGCGATCACCATGTCAGCGTTCTGGATGGTGACACTTTCGAGGTTCTCGACCGGTTCGAGACACCCTTTGCCGTGCATGGCGGGCCAAAGTTCAGCCCCGACGGGCGATATGTCTTCATCATGTCGCGCGATGGCTGGGTGCAGAAGTATGACATCTGGGCGTTGAAACAGGTGGGTCGTGTGCGCGCCGGCCTGAACAGCCGTAACATCGCTATGTCAGGCGATGGCAAATGGGTGGCCGTGGCAAATTACCTGCCCAACACCCTGACCTTGTTGTCGACAGAGGATCTGTCGGTTGCCAAGGTCATCGAGATCAAAGGCAAGAAGGGCAAGGGCAGTCGTGTTTCGGCAGTGTATCAGGCTCCGCCGCGCGAGAGTTTTGTTCTGGCGCTGAAAGATGTGCCCGAGATATGGGAGGTCTTTTATGGCGCCAACCCGCCGCAATCCGGGCTGGGTCATGACTTCCGCATCGAAGGGCAGTTCAAGAACCCTGACCCCTTCCCGGTGCGCAAGATCACGACGCCGGACTACCTGGACGACTTCTTTTTCGATCAGAGCTACGAATACGTCATGGGTGCGTCCCGCGATGGTAAAGGCGGGCAGGTGATCGACCTGGTCATCGGTCAGAAAGTGGCCGATCTGGACCTGCCGGGGATGCCGCATCTGGGGTCGGGCATCACTTGGCAGCACGGTGATACAACCGTGATGGCCACTCCACATTTGACCGATGGCACCGTGTCGGTGATCGATATGCAGACATGGGAAACCGTCAAGCGGATAAAGACCGAAGGGCCCGGGTTCTTCATGCGCAGCCATGAGAACTCACCCTACGTCTGGGCCGACGTGTTCTTTGGACCCAACAAGGACGCGATGCATGTCATCGACAAGCAAAGCCTTGAAATCATAAAGACTCTGCGACCTGCTCCGGGCGAAACCGTGGCCCACGTGGAATTTACCAAGGACGGCAGCCATGCGTTGGTTTCGATCTGGGAGGATGACGGCGCGGTGATCGTATATGATGCGCAGACGCTGGAGGAAGTTCGCCGTCTGCCGATGCGCAAACCTTCGGGGAAATACAATGTCTGGAACAAGATCACCTTCTCGGAAGGCACCAGCCACTGAGGGCAGATGGCCGGTTTGGAAACTGGCCATACTGCTGTACCCGGCCACGGCACTGACCGTGGCCATCAACCTGTTTTTGCTTGGCCTGATCCTGCACAGCGCCGGGTTCGGCGCGATTGAACCAGTTCCGGCGATCCTTTGGTCGATTCCTTTAGGGATTCCAGCGACATGGCTGGCCGGGCGCTGGCTGCGCGGATTGATGGATGAGGCCGATGAATAGGTGCAAATTTTCTCGGACCTGACCTAAGTCAAGTTTCTGCTTGAGAGAATCCCATAGGGTTCGGGAAAGAACGCCGAGTTGGATTCTCAATGCCCACCTTCCGCCCTCCGCATAGCCTGTTTGATCGCGTGTCCCGCGCGGTGTGCGGTTTGGTGGGCATATTCCTGTTGCTGTTACAAATGCTTGGCCCGGCACTGGCGAGTTCCGGCGACAGCATGTGGATCGAGATCTGCTCGGAGGCAGGGGCGGTCTGGGTTGAGGTTGATCTGGAAGAAGATACCGACGACCCGACCGCGCCCTGTCCGAAATGCGCCGATTGTGCGCTTTGCGCAGTGACGACGGCAGCGCCGCTGCCAGACCTGCCGCTTGTCGCGCAGGCCGGAGATGTGCGGCTTGTACACGTTGCGAACCAGAGCCTGTGCGATTTGCACAGCCCGAAATGGCTATGGCCCGAAACCCGGGGTCCCCCGTATTTGACCAAAGAAGAATCTGAACGCGCCCTGCGCGCGTCCATGGCATCCACCCAAGTAATCGGAGGTGCGCCATGGTCGTAAGTCGCGCAATCCATTTCCTGCTGGCCTTCACCCTGTCCTGCCTGATGGCGATCAGCGCGCATGCCGACAGCCTCGCCAGCTTTCTGCCCGAAATTGCTCCTGCCGATCTGGTTCCAGAAGCCGATACCTTTGGTCCGGTCCGCGATGACATACCCGTTGCCCCGGTTTTGAAGGGGGGGGAAACGGTTGCCTGGGCTTTCCTGACATCTGACTTCGTCGGCACCACCGGTTATTCCGGCAAACCCATTCACGTGGTGGCGGCCATCGACAGTGACGCGGTTCTGACCGGTGTGAAACTGGTCAAACACTCGGAACCGATCGTTCTGATCGGCATCCCCAATTCGCGCATGGTCGAGCTGACCGAAGGCTATGCCGGCCTGGACCTCAAGCGTGAGGCCGAAACCGGCGGTGAAGGGCATGACCTGGACATCATCTCGGGCGCGACCGTGACGATCATGGTGATCGACGACAGCCTTGTGCGTGGTGGTATCAAAGTGGCGCGCGCGCTGGGGCTGGGTGGACTGTCTCCGGTAAAGGCCGATGGACCGAAACGCGAAGTCGACATGGCGCAGGATGCTGTTTTCGACTGGACGACACTTTCGGGCGACGGTTCGGTCCGGCGGATGACGCTGGATATCGGCCAGGTGAATGCCGCCTTCGAGGCCACCGGAGATCAGCGCGCCATCAAACGCCCCGAACCCGGCGAGCCCGATGATACCTTCATCGACATGCACGTGGCACTGGTTTCGGTGCCGTCCATCGGTAAGTCGCTGCTGGGTGAGGCTGAATACCAGAACCTGATCAACTGGCTGGACGAAGGCGAGCAGGCCATTCTGGTACTGGGGCGCGGCGCCTATAGTTTCAAAGGCTCGGGCTATGTGCGTGGCGGCATCTTTGACCGTATTCAATTGATCCAGGGTGACAGATCGGTCCGCTTTTTCGACCGTCAACAACGGCGATTGGGGGAAGTTGCAGCCCCTGACGCGCCCAGTTTCACTGAGCTGGACATCTTCAAGATACCGGCCGACGCCGAGTTTGACCCCGCCGCACCCTTCCGACTGCAACTGCTGGTGCAGCGCGCCGTGGGTGCGGTCGAAAAAACCTTTCTGACCTTCGACCTGGGCTACAAGTTGCCGGAACAGTACCTGCTGCCTGTCGCGGCTCCTGTTGTCGTCGATGATGCCACCGGCGAGGCCGCTGCCAAGGCCGCCCTGTGGCAGCGTATCTGGAAGGACCGCACCGTCGAGATCGGCGTTCTGATCGTCATGCTGCTGGTGCTGACCGCGACTTTCTTCTTCCAGTTCCACGCCACCATGAACGCGCGCGTCTTTTACTGGTTCCGCATCGGATACCTGACCATGACGCTGTTCTTCATCGGCTGGTACGCCAATGCGCAGTTGAGCGTGGTGAATCTGATGGCACTGGCCGGAAGCCTGCGGACCGGGTTTTCCTGGGACGCGTTCCTGCTGGACCCGCTGGTCTTCATTCAGTGGTTCGCTGTCGCCGCTGCGCTGCTGTTCTGGGGGCGCGGGGCCTATTGCGGCTGGCTGTGCCCGTTTGGTGCACTACAGGAGCTGACCAACAAGATCGCGCGCGCGTTGAAGGTTCCGCAATGGACCCTGCCTTGGGGCCTGAACGAACGGCTTTGGCCTGCGAAGTACATGATCTTCCTCGTTCTCTTCGGCATCAGCTTTGTCTCGATCCCGCTGGCCGAGAAATACGCCGAGGTCGAGCCGTTCAAGACCGCGATCATTCTGAAATTCATGCGTGACTGGCCCTTTGTGGTCTTTGCGCTGACCCTGTTGGGGATCGGGCTGTTCATCGAACGGTTCTACTGCCGCTACCTCTGCCCGCTGGGCGGAGCGCTGGCGATCCCTGCCCGTATCCGCATGTTCGATTGGCTGCGCCGTTACCCCGATTGCGGCAGCCCCTGTCAGACCTGCGCCAACGAATGCCCCGTTCAGGCGATCCACCCCACAGGTGAGATCAACCCGAACGAGTGCGTCACCTGTCTGCATTGCCAGGTGCTCTATCAGTCCGAGACGAAATGTCCCGTCGTTATCCGCCAGCTAAAACGGCGGGCCAAGACAGGGTCGGTCAACCTCAAGACCCCTCTCGGACAACCACCGGCGAACCATCCGAACGCCAAACCGCAATCCGTTTCCTAAAAAAGGAGGAACGATCATGTCGGACAATGAAAACAAACTGAACATCACACGCCGCGGGATGCTGGGGGCAACCGCCACCGGCGCGGTGATTGCCGGGACCGGCCTGGGCTCGACCCTGATGACGGCCAAGCAAGCCAGTGCTGCCGCCAATGCCGCGCTGGAGCCGGGTGAACTGGACGAGTATTACGGCTTCTGGTCTTCGGGCCAGACCGGTGAACTGCGCATTATGGGCGTGCCGTCCATGCGCGAACTGATGCGGGTTCCGGTGTTCAACCGCTGCTCGGCCACGGGCTGGGGTCAGACCAACGAGTCGCTGAAAATCCTGACCGAGGGCCTGCTGCCCGAAACCAAGGAATTCCTGGCCGCAAACGGCAAGGTGACCTACGACAACGGCGACCTGCACCACCCGCACATGTCCTTCACCGATGGCACCTATGACGGCCGCTATCTGTTCATGAATGACAAGGCTAACACCCGCGTGGCCCGCGTGCGCTGTGACGTGATGAAATGCGACAAGATCATCGAGATCCCGAACGCGCACGACATCCACGGCCTGCGTCCGCAGAAATACCCGCGCACCGGCTACGTCTTTGCCAATGGTGAGCATGAAGCGCCGCTGGTGAACGATGGTCAGATCCTCGACGATCCGTCGCAATACGTGAACATCTTCACCGCCATCGACGGTGACACGATGGAGATCGCGTGGCAGGTGATGGTGTCGGGCAACCTCGACAACACTGACTGCGACTATCAGGGCAAATACGCCTTCTCGACCTCGTACAACTCGGAAATGGGTATGAACCTGGCCGAGATGACCGAGAACGAGCTGGACCACGTGGTCGTGTTCAACCTCAAGGGCATCGAAGAGGCCGTGGCCGCCGGGAACTATCAGGAACTGAACGGCGTCAAGGTCGTGGACGGCCGCAAAGAGGCTGGCGGTAACCTGACCCGCTATATCCCGATCCCGAACTCGCCGCACGGTGTGAACGCCGCGCCCGACAAGAAACACATCATGATCAACGGTAAGCTGTCGCCGACAGTGTCCGTGATCGATGTGGAGAAAGTCGACGCGCTGTTTGCTGACAATGCCGATCCGCGTTCCGCCATCGTTGCTGAACCGCAGTTGGGCCTTGGCCCGCTTCACACCGCGTTCGACGGCAAGGGCAACGCTTATACCACCTTGTTCCTGGACAGCCAGGTGGTGAAATGGGACATCGCCAAGGCCATCGAAGCCTATGCAGGTGCGGACGTCGATCCCATTGTCGACAAGGTGGATGTGCATTATCAGCCCGGCCATAACTCGACCTCGATGGGCGAAACGGCCGAGGCGGACGGCAAGTGGCTGATTTCGATGAATAAGTTCTCGAAAGACCGCTTCCTGAACGTGGGTCCGCTGAAGCCCGAGAACGAGCAGCTGATCGACATCTCGGGCGACAAGATGAAAGTGGTCCACGACGGCCCGACCTTTGCGGAACCGCACGACTCGATCATCGTGCACCGGTCGAAGGTGAACCCGGTCAATGTCTGGGACCGCAACGACCCGATGTGGGAAGAAGCGCGCCAGCAGGCCGCGGCAGACGGTGTCGATCTGGAGGAAGGGGCCGAAGAACCCATCCGTGACGGCAACAAGGTCCGCGTTTACATGACCTCGACCGCGCCCGTTTTCAGCATGGAGAAGTTCACGGTCAAGCAGGGCGATGAAGTCACCATCTATGTCACCAACCTGGATGACGTGGATGATGTGACCCACGGTCTGTGCCTTTCGAACTTCGGCGTCGCGATGGAGATCGCACCTCAGGCCACCGCCTCGGTCACCTTCATTGCCGACCGTCCGGGCGTGCACTGGTATTACTGCCAGTGGTTCTGCCACGCGCTGCACATGGAAATGCGCGGCCGGATGTTTGTTGAGCCGCGGAGCGCATAACGATGCGTTGGTCCCTGCTCATACCGCTCCTGCTCGGCTCGCCCCTTTGGGCGGCGGACTGGGATGTGCCCAACCGGGCGGGGGCCATCAACGAAACACTGGCGCAGGCGGCGGATGGAGACACCCTCCGCCTGAGCCCAGGCGTATACTTTGAAACACTGGTTCTGGACCGGCCCGTTACCCTCGACGGGCAGGGCCAGGCCACCATCGACGGGCAAGGCGACGGCAGCGTCATTACCGTGACCGGGCCGGGCGTAACGGTACGCGGGCTGACGGTGGTCGGCTCGGGTTCTGACCATGACGGAATCGACAGTGGCATCCAGCTGACCAAAACGGCCAATGCGCCAGTGGTCGAGGATAACGTATTGCTGGGCAACCTTTATGGCGTCGACATTCACGGGGCCAAGCACAGCATCGTGCGTGGTAACCGGATCGAAGGGCGTTTGGACCAGCGGATGAACGACCGTGGCAATGGAGTCTACGTCTGGAACGCGCCGGGCGCGCGGGTGGAAGACAACGACATTCGCTACGGCCGCGATGGGATCTTTGTGAACTCGTCCAAGAAGAACACCTTCACGGGCAATTTGTTCCGCGATCTTCGATTTGCCGTGCACTACATGTATGCCGACAATTCGGTGGTCAGCGACAACGTCTCAATCGGGAACGATCTGGGCTATGCGGTGATGTTCACGACCAATGTGACCGTCGCCAACAATGTCTCGATCAGTGACCGGGAACATGGCGTGATGCTGAACTACGCTAACAAGAGCGTTATCACCGGAAACGTGGTGAAAGGTGCCAAGGAAAAATGCACCTTCCTCTATAACTCGAACAAAAACGAATTTACCGACAACTGGTTCCAAGGTTGCGGCATCGGCATCCACTTTACCGCTGGGTCCGAGCGCAATCGGATCGTCGGCAACGCCTTTGTCGGTAACCGGACACAGGTGAAATACGTTTCGACCAAATGGGTCGAGTGGTCAGAAGAAGGGCGCGGCAATTACTGGTCCGATTTCGCCGCGTATGATGTGGATGGCAACGGTATCGCCGATGCCCCCTATCGCCCCAATGACTCGATGGACCATGTGCTGTGGACCCAACCCTCAGCCAAATTGCTGCTCGGCTCGCCTGCCGTGCAGTTGGTGCGCTGGTCCCAATCTGCATTCCCGGCCCTGCTGCCGGGCGGTGTGATGGACAGCAACCCGCTAATGCAAGCCCCTGAACCCCCAGCTATGAAAAAGGTGCCTCATGACGGATAAGGCCCTGTCAATCGACCATGTACTCAAGGACCGAGGGAAAACCCGCGTTCTTGACGATATCACCCTGTCACTTGCCCCCGGCCAGCGCGTCGCGTTGCTGGGCCATAACGGTGCGGGCAAGTCAACCCTGATCAAATCCATTCTCGGACTGACACCTATCCATGGTGGTGCCATTCGGATCGGGGATGCCGCCCCCGGCAGCGCACAAGCTCGGCGCGAGACGGCCTATCTGCCCGAAGCGGTCTCCTTCCACCCGGCCCTGACCGGACGCGAGCAACTGACGCTGTTTGCCAAGCTGTCCGGAGCCAAAGCCGATGTGCCCGGTCTGCTGGAACGCGTCGGCCTGAGCGATGCACTCGACCGCCGGATTGGCGCTTATTCCAAGGGGATGCGGCAGCGTCTGGGTCTGGCTCAGGTTCTTCTGGGCAGGCCGAAAGTGGCCCTCTTGGACGAGCCGACATCGGGGTTGGATCCGATTTCTCGGCAGGATCTCTACGCCATCATCGACGAACTGGCGGCGCAAGGCACGGCGGTCCTGATCGCCTCGCATGCTTTGACCGAGGTCGAGGCGCGTACCGACCGCATTGCCATCATGCGCAAGGGCCGGATGGTGGCCGACGATACGCTGACCAACCTGTCCGCCCTGGCGGGACTTCCGATACGCCTGCGGGTCCGCGCCAGCGCCAACCCTGAAGCGCTTGCCGCCGAACTGGGCGGCAACCGGATCAACGGCGCATCCGTTGAGTTGCTCTGTACATCTGACGACAAGATGGAGGCCCTGCGCCGAATCGCCGGGTTGGGCGACGCGGTGGCGGATGTGGAAATGACCCCGCCCAAGCTGGAAGACCTCTATCGCCATTATGCACAGGAGGAGAGGCTATGACCCGCTTCCTCGCCATCACCCGCACCGAGATGCTGATCCTGCGCCGCAACCGCTGGCTGCTGGTGGCAACGTTGATAATGGTGTTGTTCGCGCTAGCCCTGACCTTTGCAGGCAGCGCCCCGACCGGCACGTTGGGCGTTGACATGCTGACCGTCTCGGTCGCCTCGATGACAACGCTTTCAGTCTACCTGGCGCCGCTGCTGGCGCTGATGATCTCGTTCGACGCTATCGCAGGCGATGTGGACCGCGGCAGCCTGTCGCTGCTGCTGTCCTACCCGGCGGGGCGCGGAGAAATCCTGTTAGGCAAGTTCACCGCCCATCTGGCCGCCCTGGCCTTTGCCATGACCGTCGGTTTCGGAACCGCTGGCGCCGTCGCCGCCTTCTTTGGTGGCGCAGGCCCGGAAAGCCTGATGGCGCTGGCGCGCCTCATCCTTACATCCATGCTTCTGGGCGCTGTCTTTCTGGCGCTGGGATACCTGCTGTCCGCCCTGGCAAAGGGGTCCACGGCGGCGGCAGGTCTGTCGGCCGGGCTATGGCTGGTATTTGTCGTCCTTTATGATCTGGGCCTGTTGGGGGCCGTCGTCATGGACAAGGGCGGCACCTTCACCCAATCCGTCTTTCCATGGGTGATGGTGGCCAACCCGGCCGACGCATTCCGTCTGTGGAACATCGCCGCGACCGAAGGCGTCGCTATGGCGTCCGGCATGACCGGTGCAGCGCAGGCCCTGCCCGTCTGGGCCGCACCCGCGTCGCTGCTGCTCTGGCCGTTGATCGGTTTTGCCCTTGCCCGTGCGGCATTCCGGAGGGTCGAGCCGTGAAACGCCTGTGCCTGATTGCGCTGATTGCTCTGGCCGCCTGCAAGGAAGAGGTCGCTGTCGTCCCCGATCCGGTCGATCTGACCCCGGATGCGCTGAGTTTCTTTTGCCAGATGAACATCGCCGAGCATGGTGGGCCCAAGGGGCAGATCCATCTGGATGGCTACCCCGCGCCGCTTTTTTTTGCGCAGGTGCGCGACATGGTGGCCTATCTGAAAAGCCCTGAACGCGATGCCAAGATCACCGCCGTCTATGTCAGTGACATGGGCATCGCGGTAAACTGGCGGGAACCCGGTATCTCCAACTGGATCGCCGCCGGCGGCGCGACATTTGTGGTCGGGGCCAACGTCGCCGGCGGCATGGGCGCACGCGAGGTTGTTCCTTTTGGTGATCCCGCCGACGCCGATGACTTTATCAATCGGTATGGCGGCACCGCCCTGCCCCTGTCCGACATCCCGGCTGACGAGGTTCTGGGGCCCGTCGATCTGGACCTGAATCTGGAGACCCCCGTATGACCGTTTTGTCCCGTCGCCGTTTCCTGTCGATTTCCGCGGCTTGCATGGCCTTGCCCGCCGGAGCAAAGGCTGCCCCAGTCGCCCATTGGCGCGGCACCGCACTGGGCGCGCGTGCCAGCCTGCAATTGTCCGGTCTGACCGATGACGAGGCCCGTCCTGTGATCTCTGCCATCGAGGCGGAACTGCACAGGCTTGAGAACATTTTCAGCCTCTATCGCCCGGATTCCGAGTTGAGCAGGTTGAACCGCGACGGGATGCTGACCGCCCCTGCGCCGGAGTTGCTGAACGTGCTCAGCCTGTGTGCGGCACTGCATGACGCATCGGGTGGGGCGTTTGATCCGAGTGTTCAACCTCTGTGGCTTGCCTTGGCCTCTGGTGCCGATGAAAGCGTGATCAGCTCGGCCCGGCAATTGGTCGGCTGGCACCAAGTCACAGTCACGGCAGATCATATTCTTCTGCCACAACCCGGTGTGTCGGCTCTGACCCTGAACGGAATAGCGCAGGGGGCGGTAACAGATCGTATTGCGGATCTGTTGCGGTCCATGGGCCTTGGGAACGTTTTGGTGGACATGGGCGAGATCGCAGCCCTAGGCGCCAACGCGGATGGCCGCCACTGGCGTGTCGGGTTGGCCGGACCAGACGGTGCGGTTCTGAAACGGATCGGGATCAGCGACCGGGCGGTTGCCACTTCTGCACCCGGAGGCACGATTCTGAAGGACGGTCAGGGCCACATCCTGAGCCCGGACGGCAGCAAGCCCTTGCACCGGGCCGTCTCGGTCTCTGCCCCCCGAGCGGCGATTGCAGATGGTCTTTCCACAGCCCTTTGCCTGATCCCAAAGACGCGGGTTGATACCGTGCTGGACCGCTTTCCCGGAAGTCGGATCGAGATGATGATCTGATCACAACTTTTGATTGTGGCACAAAAGTTTTGGCAAAGGGCCGAAGGTGTTGTACCACTGTGAGAGTGGATGTTTCGCTGGCAAACAAGCAGATACTTCGGCAACCGCTCTTGGGCGTGTCTGCCTTGTTTTTGCAAGCCGGAGAAACGGTTCCCAAAAAACATGATCTGGATCAACTCCGGTCTTGTGAAAATGCGCTAGCAAGCGAATCCGGGCAGGATCACCTGCCCCCAGAAACGCAGGTCAGCAACGCATGAGTCAGCCAACCAGCAGACGCGCTTTTCTAAGTGGGCGCATGCTCCGCGAAGACCCCGGTGCCATCAGGCCTCCGGGCGCGGTGGAAAGCAGGTTTCTGGACCTGTGCACCGCCTGCGGTGATTGTCTGGACGCCTGCCCCGAAGATGTCATTTCGCTCAGCGCGGGTGGATACCCGACGCTACGGATGACGGACGGGGCGTGCACGTTCTGCGGCGATTGCGTGGAAGCCTGCCAGACGGGCGCCCTGATCGCTGATCGCATGGCCGACTGGCCCTGGCGCGCATCTATCGTCGCCAGCGCTTGCCTGTCACTGAACGGGATCAGTTGCCGCATTTGCCAGGACAGTTGCGATGAAGGCTCGATCCGGTTCAAGCTGATGCCTGGCGGCAAGGCGGAACCGGTTCTGAATACCGAGACCTGCACCGGATGCGGCGGCTGCGCCACGTCCTGCCCCGCCGATGCGGTCAGATTTGAACGCCCTGCAACCTTACACCCGGAGACACTGCAATGAATATCTGCGGTTGCCTTGTTCACGTTGCCCCGGACAGCACCGGCACAGCGCGCCAGGTCATGGAAGACACGCCGGGGGTCGAGGTTCACGCCGCAACCGACGACGGCCGCTTTGTCGTTGTCGTAGAAGATACGCCCGCACGTATGGCGTCCGAGATCATCATGGATCTGCACCAGATCCCCGGAGTGATCTCTTTGACGCTGACCTATCACCATTTCGAGGATCTCGCGGAAAGCTATCCGCGTCCTGATGCCCCAAGCCAACCGACCAGCAGGAGGCCCATGCAATGACCATCTCTGAATCTCGCCGGACTTTTCTAAAAGCTTCAGCCGCGGCAGCCACTGCTTCGGCCGCAGGTATTCCAATGGCCGCCGGACAGGCCGATGCCCAGGTGGCAACGCCTGATATTCGCTGGGACAAGGCGGCCTGCCGGTTTTGCGGCACAGGCTGTTCGGTTCTGATCGGCACCAAGGATGGCCGCGTCGTGGCCACGCAAGGTGACCCGGACGCGCCGGTCAACCGGGGCCTGAACTGCATCAAGGGATATTTCCTGTCCAAGATCATGTACGGCAATGACCGCCTGACAACTCCGCTGCTGCGCAAGTCAAACGGCGAATATGACAAGAACGGCGAATTCGAGCCGGTCAGCTGGGACGAAGCCTTCGACGTGATGGCCGCCAAGTGGAAAGAAGCGCTGGCCAAGAAAGGTCCGACCAGTGTCGGCATGTTCGGTTCCGGTCAGTGGACGGTCTGGGAAGGCTATGCCGCCGCCAAGCTGATGAAGGCCGGGTTCCGGTCGAACAACATCGACCCGAATGCGCGGCACTGCATGGCCTCGGCCGTTGTGGGTTTCATGCGCACCTTCGGTATCGACGAACCGATGGGCTGCTATGACGATCTGGAGCACGCGGATACCTTCGTGCTGTGGGGGTCGAACATGGCCGAGATGCACCCGATCCTGTGGTCGCGCCTGACCGATACGCGCCTGACCAAGCCGGGGTGCGAGGTACATGTTCTGTCGACATTCGAACACCGCTCGTTCGAGCTGGCCGACAACGGCATGGTGTTCAACCCGCAGACCGACCTGGCGATCCTGAACTATATCGCCAACTACATCATCCAGAACGGCGCGGTGAACGAGGAATTCGTCAAGAACCACGTCAACATCACCAAGACTGCCACCGATATCGGCTATGGTCTGCGCGACAACCACCCGCTGCAGCAAGAGGCAGCGAACCCCAACGTCGGCAAGATGGAACCGATCAGCTTCGAGGAATATGCCGAAGCGGTGTCGGAATACACGCTGGAATACACCGAGGAACTGTCCGGTGTGCCCGCCGAAAAGCTTGAGAAGCTGGCCCAGCAATATGCCGATCCGAACCGCAAGGTCATGAGCCTGTGGACCATGGGGTTCAACCAGCATACCCGCGGGTCGTGGGTGAACTCGCTGATGTACAACGTGCACCTGCTGGTTGGTAAGATTTCCGAACCCGGCAACTCGCCCTTCTCGCTGACCGGTCAGCCCTCGGCCTGTGGTACGGCGCGCGAGGTCGGCACCTTTGCCCACCGTCTGCCCGCCGACATGGTGGTGACAAACGACAAGCACCGCGAGATCTGCGAGACCGCATGGAACGTGCCTGCGGGCACCATCCCGCCCAAACCGGGCTTCCACGCTGTCCTTCAGAATCGCAAACTGAAGGATGGCGATCTGAACGCCTATTGGGTGCAGTGCAACAACAACATGCAGGCCGCGCCGAATATCAACGAAGAAGGGTACCCCGGCTATCGCAACCCGGAAAACTTCATTACCGTGTCGGACCCCTACCCCACCGTTACCGCCCTGTCCGCCGACCTGATCTTGCCAACCGCCATGTGGGTCGAGAAGGAAGGCGCCTATGGCAACGCCGAGCGCCGCACCCAGTTCTGGCGGCAGCAGGTCAAGGCCCCGGGTGAGGCCAAGTCCGACCTGTGGCAGCTGATGGAATTCGCGAAACGCTTCACCGTCGAGGAGGTCTGGGGCGAGGAACTGCTGGCTGCCATGCCGGAACATCGCGGCAAGACCATGTATGACGTGCTGTATGCCAACGGGAAGATCGACCAGTACCCGCTGTCGGAAACTGCCGAAGGTTTCGACAACGATGATGCCGAGCATTTCGGATACTACGTCCAGAAGGGTCTGTTCGAGGAATATGCCGATTTCGGACGTGGCCATGCCCACGATCTGGCACCATTCGAAATGTACCATCAGGCGCGCGGCATGCGCTGGCCGGTCGTGGACGGCAAGGAAACGCTCTATCGTTTCCGCGAAGGCTATGACCCGTATGTGCCCGAAGGCGCAGGCGTGAAGTTCTATGGTAAGCCTGACGGCAAGGCGAGTATCATCTTTGCGCCGTATGAACCCGCCCCTGAGGAGCCGGATGCGGAATACGACCTGTGGCTGTGCACCGGTCGCGTGCTGGAGCACTGGCATTCCGGCTCGATGACCCGCCGGGTGCCCGAACTGCACCGCGCCTATCCGGCGGCCGTGGTCTACATGCATCCGCAGGATGCCAAGGATCGGGGTCTGCGCCGTGGTCAGGAGATCGTTCTGTCCACCCGTCGCGGCGAAGTCACAAGCCGGGTCGAGACCCGCGGGCGCAACAAGGTTCCACGTGGTCTGGTCTTCATGCCGTGGTTCGACGAGGGCCAGCTGACCAACAAGCTGACGCTGGACGCGACCTGCCCGCTTTCGAAGGAGACCGACTTCAAGAAATGCGCCTGCAAGGTCGAGCGCGCGTAACCGGCACGGATCGCGAAGGTAGTCCCCATGTCCCTTGCCGGCACACCTATTTCGCCGCAACGGCGTCGTTTCCTGCAGGGAACGGCGCGCGCGGCGGGCGGCTGCGTGGTTGCAGGATCGTTGCTGGCCTGGCTGGCGCGCGATGCGCGCAGCCTGCCGGCCGAGGCCCTGCGCCCGCCCGGTGCGCTGCCCGAAGAGATTTTCCTGTCGGCCTGCATCCGTTGCGGGTTATGCGTTCGGGACTGCCCTTACGATACGCTGAAACTGGCGGAACTGGGCTCGGATTCCGGCGCCACCGGGACGCCGTATTTCACCGCCCGCGATGTGCCGTGCGAGATGTGCGACGACATTCCTTGCGTCGCCGCCTGCCCGACCGGCGCACTGGACCCGTCGCTTGACAATATCGACGATGCCAAGATGGGCGTGGCGGTGCTGGTGGATCAGGAGAATTGTCTGAACTACCTCGGCCTGCGCTGTGATGTCTGCTATCGCGTCTGCCCCGTCATTGATGAGGCCATCACGCTTGAGCCGTCACACAATACCCGCTCGGGCAGCCACGCGATCTTTGCGCCGACGGTTCATGCGGACCGCTGCACCGGCTGCGGCGTATGCGAGAAAAGCTGCGTTTTGCCGGAAGCCGCGATAAAGGTGCTTCCAGCCCGTCTGGCGCGTGGCAGCGCGGCGGATCACTACCGCAAGGGCTGGGAAGAAAAGGCTGCCAAGGGCGCTCCGCTGGTCGAAGGCATCATTGACCTGCCCGACCGCCTGCCGGGGCCCGGCACCGACAATCTGGTCACACCCGGAGGGTTTGCGCCCGAATACAACCTGCCGGGAGTGGGACAATGAGCGCCAGCATCCAGATACCTGTGGGCCAAGAGGCGATAGAGGCCAAGGGCTGGATCGGCGCGCATCGCTTTTTGCTGTTGCGCCGGGCAAGCCAGGTGTTCTTTCTGGTGCTGTTCCTGCTGGGGCCGTGGTTTGGCATCTGGATCGTTCAGGGCAACCTGGCCGGATCATTGACGTTGGGCGTTCTACCGCTGACCGACCCGCTGATCCTGCTGCAAAGCATGGTCGCAGGCCACTGGCCCGAACTGACCGCACTGATTGGCGGGTTGATCGTGCTTGTCACTTACGCGCTGATCGGTGGCCGGGTCTATTGTTCCTGGGTTTGTCCGATCAACCCGGTGACTGATGCCGCCAGTTGGCTGCATCGGCGTTTGGACTTGCCGAAGGGCTGGCAGCCAAAGCGCAGCACCCGTCTGTGGGTTCTGGCGACAGTCCTGATCGTCTCGGGCCTGACCGGCGTGATTGCGTGGGAGATCGTGAATCCGATCACCATGCTGCACCGGGGCCTGATCTTCGGCATGGGATTTGTCTGGGCCATGATCGCCGCGATCTTTGTGTTTGACCTGCTGGTCGCACGCCATGGCTGGTGCGGTCATTTCTGCCCGGTCGGGGCTTTCTACGGCCTGATCGGCACAAAAAGCCTGCTGCGCGTCAGCGCCAGCAACCGCGCTGCCTGTGATGATTGCATAGACTGCTATGCGGTCTGCCCGGAAAACCAGGTGATCTCGCCCGCGCTGAAGGGCAAGCCGGGATCCAGCCCACTGATCTTGTCGCCTGACTGCACCAATTGTGGCCGTTGCATTGATGTGTGCGCGGTCGATGTCTTCAAATTTACTCACCGGTTCGACGAGGCCCTCGTCGCGCCTGCCGATCCAGCCGCCGCGCCCAAGCCGCGCGCCGCCAGACCTATCTAAGGGAGTGCCATGATGAATAGACCAATCCTGACAGGCGGAATTGCCCTGATCCCCGTTTTGCTCCTGAGTGGGTTTGCTCTGGCGCAGTCCGCTCAGGTGAATTCGCTACGCGGAGCCGAAGTGGATGAACCAGTGGTCCTCGATCAGGTCCATCGCAATGTCGAAGGACGCATGCAGCGGAATTATCGCCAGCAACCACCGCTGATCCCGCATTCGATTGAACAATACCAGATCGACTTGCGCACCAATCAGTGCCTGTCCTGTCACGACTGGACCAAAGCGGGCGAACGCAACGCACCGACCCTTTCGATGACCCACTACCTGGACCGCGAAGGCCGTGAACTGGACCGGATCGCGGGCACACGGTATTTCTGCAATCAGTGCCACGTGCCGCAGGCCGACACTCCGGCGCTGGTCGACAATGAATTCGAACCTTCTTCCGGCAACTGATCCAACGCATCTTTGAAAGGAGCACCGATATGGCAGACTCCCCCGAAAATCGCGGCTGGATTGGCCGCCTCTGGAACGCGATCTGGACCCCGGCTGTGATGTTCAGCTCGGGCTTTCTGATTTTGGCAGGTTTTCTGGCCGGTATCTTGTTCTGGGGCGGTTTCCACTGGACGCTGGAACTGACCAATACCGAGGAATTCTGCACCTCGTGCCACACGATGGAAACCAATCTGGGTGAATACCGCGAGACGATCCACTACAACAACCACTCGGGCGTGCGCGCGATCTGTTCCGACTGCCACGTGCCGCACGAATGGAACCACAAGATCAAAGCCAAGATCATGGCTGTCAAGGACGTCTATCACGAGCTGGCCGGCACCATCAGCACCCCGGAAAAATATGAAGACCATCGTCTGAGCATGGCTTCGGCGGTGTGGAAGAAAATGAAGGAATCCGACAGCCGTGAATGCCGCAACTGTCACAATTTCGAGTATATGGACTTCACCCTTCAGGAAACCCGCGCCGCGTCCGAGCATCAGCGCGCCATCGATTCCGGCATGACATGCATCGACTGCCACCAAGGCATCGCCCACAGTCTGCCGCCCAACTATCTGGAAACCTATCAGGACATCACTGCCGAACTGGACGAGGCGCCGCAGAACCTGCAGCAGCACGCCTCGGCAGGCAGTGACGAAATCCGGTCGTTTCTGGCCAAACGGGCAGACTGAGAGGAGCTCGACATATGCTTGAATTACTTGGAACCATCGGTGGCAACATCCTCAGCCTGCCCGGCATTCTGGGTTTGGCGCTTGGCATGATGACCCGCAAGCTGTGGCTGGGCGCGGTCATGGGCGGTGTGGTCGGCGTGCTGGAGACACTGGTTTTTGCCAAATGGCAGTTTGCCCATGTCGAAGTGTTGGAACTGATGATTGCCATCGCGGTCGGCGTTTGCGCGGGCGCGGTGGGCAGTGCCATCCGCATAAAGGGCGCAACCGCCTGATCCGAGCCAAGCGGCCCGGCGTCTGAATTTCTCAGAGCGCCGGGCTGAAGCGGTGTTTCTTGGCAGGCCTGTTGTGCAACTGTCGGAAAAGGAACGACAACTCATCAAGTTTAAGCATCAGGACCGAACAAAGCTCTCGATGCTGGCAATCATTCTTTCGAAATCTGGTTCTGACGAAAAAAGTAAGTGGTTGGGGCTATCCAGTTGCACGAATGAAGCATCCGGAATCTGGGAAGCCAGTATTTTCCCTTCCGAAAGCGGTGCCACTGCATCCCTGTCGCTGTGAAGAACCAAGGTCGGCAATGAGATTTCTGTTAACAGGTTGCTCACGTCAATGTCGTCAAACAAAGCGCGAAACTGAGCAATATTCTCGGCTGGTCCGCAGAGCTTTTGGAAATCGTTGAACCACTGCATTTCTGCTTTTGTAGCGTCCGGCATGAACATCGTGGTCAGGATTTGCCGGATTGCGGGGTTTTCGTTTCCCCAGCTGTTGCGGATTAAATTGACAAGAGCTTCGCTTTCTTCAATCTCGGCTTCGTTGCCGCGATGTTTGCGCCCCCTTGAATACCCTCCACTTAGTACAAGATGCGAAATTCGTTCCGGATGCCTCAGCGCATATGCCAAGGAAACAGATGCACCTTGCGACAAACCCAGGATCGCTACTTGTTCAAAATCGTAGGCATCGATCACGACTTCCATGTCGTCGACCATGCGCTCAAAACTGATGTCGACATCCGCCCACTGGGACAGACCATTCCCCCGTTGGTCATAGCGAATGACCGTAAACTTATCCGAAAGGTGTCGAATGTAATCGCCGTAAGCAGGGTTTTGCCAGTCTTGTTCCAAGTGGGTCATCCAGCTTCCGGAAATCAACATCGGATACCCTTCGCCGGAAACAGTATGCGCGATGGAGGTCCCGTCGTTGGAACGACAATATTTCACCAAAGGCAATGGGTTGGGTTGCGCCGGGGAAAGAGCAGAGTACGAAGCCTGATCTTCACCGTGTTGGACGGAAACTGGTCCGATCAGCCGAAATCCACGCCGGCCTACAGTCTCAATGTAACTTGGATTTTTTGCGTCATCCCCGAGCGATTTTCGGATCTCAAAAATGTACTCGCGCACAAGATCCGGGTTCACAAACAAGCCATGCCATACGGCCTGAAGTATTTCTTCCCGAGACAAAACCATACCGGCCCTGGAAATCATGTACTCCAGTACTTCGGTAGCTTTTGGCGATAGTGTCGATTGATCCTTTCCCGATGACAATTTGCCATCCTTGAGATTCAATACCCATCGCCGCATGTGCTCCTCCCACACTGCCTGCAAGATTCAACGATACATCAACGATAAGTCAACGGCATCACCAAGTTCATGCGGATACCCTGTTCCGGAGAGCCAATCGGGAATTCGCGCTATGCCACAAGTATCAACGAACAAACTGGGTCAAACCGGAGCCTCTGGCAACAACAACGGAGCCAACGAAGTCGCGCCTTTGTTGCTGCGACTTGCAAACCAATTGGAGGAAGAGATTTGCCGCGCGCTGATGGAGGACAATGTCGCGCTGGCAGAACGATTGGTGGCCCCACAATGTGAGCTGAAGAAGCTTGCCCAAGGTCTTGGTTGATGAAGCTCGCAGCACTAGTGGAAAGTACAGAGAATGCTTGATTTTTTCCCCACCAGAGGATCAAGCCACCGCTTTTTGACACACAATAGGGACACAACCTTCAGCTCGGGCACCGAGCGTTCAGAACCGCAACAGTTCCAGCGCGTACCCCTCTGGTAGGGTTTCGACATCCGCAGGGATAATGGCCAACCCGTCCGCCTGCGCCAGCAACGCCACGCGCCCGCTGTAGGACGGCGCCATCAGGTGCAGGCGCGGCCTGCCGTCCGGAGCTGTGCCCCGGATCTGCACCGGGCGAAATTCCTGCCGCCCGGGATGACGCTGCAGCGGTTCCGCCAGCACCGCCTGTTCGGCCACTAGCGGGCTTGGATGCAAACCGGCGCGCCGTGCCATCATTGGCGACCCGATGATTTGCCAGGTAACGTAGGCGGAAACCGGATTGCCCGGCAGCCCGATATAAAGCGCATCGCCGTGACGTCCGAACATGATCGGCTTGCCCGGTTTCATGGCCACTTTCATCACATCCGTCTGACCCCCGATTTTGGAAAACAGGCGCGGCATGTGATCCTCGTCGCCAACAGACACGCCGCCGGTTGTGACGATCAGATCGGATGTGTCGCATGCCTGCCGCAAGACCTGTTCCAGCAAAACCGGGTCATCCTCGACCGGGCCGATGTCCGTCAGGTCGATCCAGCGCTTGTCCAGCAGCGCCCGCAGCATATAACGGTTCGAGTTGTAAATCTGGCCGGGGCCAAGGTCTTCTCCGGGCTGGCGTAATTCGCTGCCGGTCGAGAAGATGGTGATCTTGAGCTTGCGGTATACCTTGACCTGGCCAAACCCGGCTGAGGCCAGCGCCGCGACCTCGCGCGCGCCGATCTCGCAGCCGTGACGCAGGATCAGTGCCCCCGCTTTCAGGTCCTCACCCGCGCGGCGGATATGCTGTTCGGCGGTCGGGCGACTTGAGAAGCGGATACCGCCTTTTGTTAGCTCGCAATCCTCCTGCATCAGAATGGCATCGAAGTCATTTGGCACCGGCGCACCGGTAAAGATACGCAAGGCGCTTCCTGCGGGTGCCTGATGCGCGCCGCTGTCCCCGGCGGCCACGCGCCCGGCGACGGGCAGATCAAAGACCGGCCCCGCGCCCAGATCGCGAGTGCGGATCGCGTAGCCATCCATGGCAGAGTTGTCGAAGGCGGGCATGTCAGTTTTGCTGATGCAATCCTCGGCCAGAACCCGGCCAATCGCCTCAGTCAGCGGTACGGGCTTTGTTTCGACAATCGGATTGGCGGCGGCCAGCCCCCGTGTCAGGGCGTCAGCCACGGACACGTACATGTGGGCGTGCCGGTCGCAGGCGCATCCATCAGCCATCTGTGTTTCTCCGGGTTCAGCCGAATGCAAGGACAACCCCGGCAAATCAGCGTCAACACTGTTCATGATCGGACGGGTCGCAACCTGGCCAACAAACCGCGCCCAATGGACACCGAGACCCGAGCGCTGTCCTTGACATAGGTCACAGTTCGTCGCCACTTGCTTGAACACGTCCCCCATGCCCATGCTGTGATTGTCGGTCTGCGGCAGAATCTCGGTCGGCCCACGCAGCCTATTGGCTAAATTGCGTAGTCCCCGCAAATCATCAGCAGGTGATCACCGGGTGAGACCAAGGGGTTTCGACGCGTGACGCAAACGACTCCGTTCTGCTGAGTCGTCAATGACGCAGGTGGGTGCCCGATGTTGTGTATGTCATACAAGGTCGCAACGACCTGTCCTTTGCCGACCTCGTCACCAAGCTGCACGTGAAGGTCAATCAACCCCTCAAAATTGCTGGTGACATGCGAGCAATCTGCACCCACATCAACAAAACGGGTCATGGCAGCATCCGCGGGTTCCGTCATGACCTCATCGACTGCGAAAAGCCCTAGGTTAGACAGAACACGGCAGCAGCCCGACCAGCCAATCTGGAAAGAGCGGGTGGTCATCGTGCCCATCCCCCCAAGCTCGCAGGACAGGAATTTTTTGCCCTGACGATAGGCTTCCGAGTCGAAATCTGCACCCTCGTCGGACGTTCGACTTACCATTGTGAAATCGGCACCAAATTGGCGCGCAAGATCAATATTGTCTGCATTCAGCGCCGCATCATTCCCCAGGCAAACGAACGCGCAGTCAATGTAGCGCGTCGCAGTTCCCCCTGAGTGAAAATCCAGAATGATGTCGGATTGCGGGATCAACTCATGTGACACGAACCGGGCAATAGCAGCCGTCGGTCCGGGAGCATGTGTCCCGGGGAACGCCCGGTTCATATTTCCCTGATCCAGTGGCGACACACGGGTACGCGCACGCACGGCAGGCGCATTCAATGCCGGCAGCGCAATGATGCGCCCGTTCAGCTGCTCCGGCTCGAGCTCTCTCAGCATTCGGTGAAGGATAAGCTGCCCTTCGTACTCGTCCCCATGGTTGCCAGCCGTCAGCAACACCGTGGGCCCGGCCGCACCGCACAACACGCCAATGGGAACGCGAATGGTGCTGAAAGCAAGCGCATCGTTGGACAGGGTCACGTCGATGAAACCGGTCCGTTTGCCCGGACTTACAAGATCAAGCGAGCATCGGACCGGGCAATTCTGAACCATCGAGGCACCTTCTTAAAATGTCACGTTTGTCAGCGGCTCGGAATTCGACCACTGCGCGCATGCTCTCATCTTTATGGTTAAGATCAAAGCCTTCGTTGTTTCGATCTTGCATTGGTCCATCAGTGATCATCGGGTCGCTTTTTTTGGCCAATCAACAATTCGGGGCGCGCGCCCTGAACAGAAGCTCCCCGGGGCACCGCTCTTCGCCAAATCCGATCTGTGGCCAGCTCGAACGGCCGGGTTGGTGTCCACCTATGTTGCTTAAGGCCTATAGGTGAAAGCCGTCGGTCATGGCGCCGCTTCTTGTGTTCATACCTGAATTGGATCTGTTTTCTTCTGGCACCAAGTTGGGTAGCCTGAATCACAAATCAGTTTTTCTAAACTTCGCCAAGCGGTATATATGCGTCGACCCCCCCCTCCCCTCCCTCCGGGCCTTGCAAACATTCGAGGTGTTTGGGCGTACCAATTCCGTCGCCGATACCGCGCGGGAGCTGAACGTCACACCCGGTGCGGTCAGTCAGCAGCTCAAAGTGCTGGAAGAACAAACCGGTCGCGCGCTGATTGCCCGGCGGGGGCGCAGCGTTTTTCTGCGCCAGGATGCACAGGTTTACCACCAGTTCCTGTCCGAAGGGTTCGAAGCACTGCATCGGGCGCAGCATTACCTTGCGCGGATGGAGCGTGAGACGAGCCTGTCCATAAGCGCCTTGCCATCTTTGCTGTCCAAGTGGCTCTACCCGATTCTCGGCGATTTTCAGCAACAGCATCCCGGCGTTTCAATCCGGCTGGATTCCACCCATCAGGAACCGGACCGCCATTTGCAGAGCGTCTCGTTCAGACTTACATATGGTGATCAGGGGCGGGATTTCCCGTTCCAAAAGGAACTGTTCACGGACACCCTGTTTCCCGTATGCTCGCCGGAGTTCGCGCGCAACAACCCCGAGCTTGTGACGCCGGAAGGACTGTCGCGCGCGCGCCTGCTGTGCACAGACTGGGGGCCCGGCTTCGAAGACGTCCCGGACTGGGAAGACTGGTTTGCAGCGAACAATATCGACGCCTCACCACGACGGAAGGATGCCGTCTTTTCGCTGTCCAGCCTGGCTTTGGATGCCGCCATTCAGGGACGTGGCGTGGCGTTGGCACAAACATCTTTTGTTCAACGGGACTTGCAGATGGGCTATCTGTGTCGCCTGTCCGAACAGGAAATACCATTGCCCAGACCCTATCTGGTCTGCTGGGGTGAAGGCGCGCTGGATGAACGAACGGCACGCAGCTTTCTGGTCTGGATTCTGCAGGCAGGACGCGACGTCTCAAGATCGCTCGGAAACTTCTCAAGAGATCGGTAAAATGATTCAGTTTTCCTGAACAACAAGACAGGCAGCAAAACTATACAAGCCCGCATTCACCGCACATAAGTTCCTAAAGCTCGAACAAACTATTCTGCGGGAGGTGAACCGTGTTTCTGAAAAATGCCTGGTACGTTGCGGCCTGGAGTTCCGAGATCACTCATGAGCTGCGGCAAATCCGGGTTCTGGGCAAGAAAATCTGTGTCTATCGGACCCGGGCCGGTGAAGTTGTCGCGCTGGAGGACGCCTGCCCGCACCGAAAACTGCCGCTGTCAAAAGGCCGCATGAAAGGCGACGATGTGGAATGCGGCTATCACGGGCTGACGTTCGACTGCGTCGGTCAGTGTGTCTCGGCCCCCGGCAAAGGGCGCATCCCATCCTCGGCTAAGGTGCATTCCTATCCCGTGCACGAAAAATACGAACTGGTCTGGATCTGGATGGGCAATCCGGCCATGGCCGAGCCTTCCGAGATCTTCGAGATCGAGCATTACGACGACCCCGACTGGGGCATAAACCGTGGTGCGGCGATGGAGATCAGGTGCAACTATCTGTACATGACCGACAACCTGCTGGATCCAACCCATGTCGCGTGGGTGCACCAAAGCTCTTTCGCGCAGGATGCCACGAAGGACACGCCGCTGTCGGTTACAAAAAAGGACAACGGCATCGTCGTGCATCGGTGGATGATGGATGTGGAACCTGCCCCGTTTTACAAGAAGGTGGTCGAGTTCGAAGGCAATTGCGACCGGCTTCAGCACTATGAAGTGCACTATCCCAGCCATGCGCTGATTAAGGCCGTCTTCACCCCTGCTGGTACTGGGGGGCCGGACGGACCGCTGCATGCGCGGACCTTCATCATGGACAGCTACAACTTCATGACGCCGACCTCGGAAACCGAGACCCGGTATTACTGGTTTCAGCTGCGCAACATCCGCCCGGACGACGCCGAGCTTTCCAGGATGATGAGTGAGGATGTCCGCCACGCATTCGAAGAAGACCTGGCCGTTCTCGAAGAGGTTCAGATCGGCATGGACGAAAAGGAAAGCCCCCATATCGACCTGAGCATCGACGGAGGCCAGCTGCGGTTCCGCCGCCAACTGGAAGCAATGATCGCCGAAGAGGCGATGGTCGATGCCAAGATGGAGGGCTGAGGCGGCCGGGAATGTCCGTTAGTATCGGGTCGCCCAAGATAAGGGAGCACGCGATCACCACTGCGTTCGAACCTGAATTCAGGTGCCGCAAGGCCTAGGCCTTGCGGGCTTCCGTGGCAATCGCAATCTTCAGTACAGATGCGGAGGGGCAACCCCTCCGCCACTTACATTTACCCCAGGATGCCGGGCAAGCGCAGGCCATGTTCGCGGGCGCAGTCTTTTGCGATGTCATAGCCGGCGTCCGCGTGCCGCCAGACTCCCGAGGCCGGGTCGTTCCACAGGACGCGCTCAAGCCGTTTGGCGGCCGCATCCGTGCCGTCGGCGCAAATCACGACGCCTGCGTGCTGGCTGAACCCCATTCCGACCCCGCCACCGTGGTGCAGCGACACCCATGTGGCGCCCGAGGCAGTATTGACCAGCGCGTTCAGCAGCGGCCAGTCACTGACGGCGTCCGAGCCATCCAGCATTGCTTCTGTCTCGCGGTTGGGTGATGCGACCGAACCGCTGTCCAGATGGTCGCGACCAATGACGACAGGTGCTTTCAACTCGCCGTTCCTGACCATTTCGTTGAACGCCAGCCCGGCGCGGTGACGGTCGCCCAGCCCGATCCAACAGATGCGCGCGGGCAGGCCCTGGAAGGCGATACGCTCCTGCGCCATGTCGAGCCAATTGTGCAGATGGGTGTTCTCGGGGAACAGTTCCTTCATCTTGGCGTCGGTCTTGTAGATATCCTCGGGGTCGCCCGACAGCGCACACCAGCGGAACGGGCCAATACCACGGCAGAACAGCGGACGGATATAGGCCGGGACAAATCCTGGGAAGGCAAAGGCGTTTTCCAAACCCTCATCCTGTGCCACCTGCCGAATGTTGTTGCCATAATCCAATGTCGGAACGCCTGCGTTCCAGAAATCGACCATGGCGGCCACATGTTGTTTCATCGAGGCCCGTGCCGCTTTTTCGACCGCCTTGGTATCGGTTTCGCGCTTGTCTTTCCACTGTGCCATGGTCCAGCCCAGGGGCAGATAACCGTTGACCGGGTCATGTGCCGAAGTCTGGTCGGTGACGATATCGGGACGCATGCCGCCGGCCTGCATCCGGGCATAGATTTCGGGGAATATTTCGGCGGCATTGCCGAGGAGGCCGACGGATTTCGCCTCTCCCGCTTTGGTCCAGCGGTCGATCATCTCAAGCGCCTCGTCCAGCGTCTCGGCCTTTTCGTCCAGGTATTTGGTGCGTAGGCGGAAATCGATGCTGTCGGGATTGCACTCGACCGCGAGACAGCAGGCCTTGGCAAAGACGGCGGCCAGAGGCTGTGCGCCACCCATGCCGCCCAAACCGCCGGTCAGGATCCACTTGCCTTTCAGATCGCCGCCATAATGCTGACGTCCGGCCTCGGCGAAGGTTTCGTAAGTGCCCTGAACAATGCCCTGCGTTCCGATATAGATCCACGAGCCGGCGGTCATCTGGCCGTACATCATCAGGCCCTTCTTATCGAGCTCGTTGAAGTGATCCCAGTTGGCCCAGTGCGGCACAAGGTTCGAGTTGGCGATCAGCACCCGCGGTGCATCCGAATGGGTGCGCACAATGGCCACCGGCTTGCCGGACTGCACCACCAGCGTTTCGTCTTCTTCAAGATCCTTGAGGCTGGCGACGATGGTGTCAAAGTCCTTCCACGTTCGCGCTGCGCGCCCGATGCCGCCATAGACCACCAGTTCATGCGGGTTTTCGGCAACGTCCGGGTGCAGGTTGTTCATCATCATCCGCAGGGGGGCTTCGGTCATCCAGCTTTTGGCGTTCAGCTCAGAGCCGGTTGGCGGAAAGATGTCGCGGGTGTTCTTGCGGGGGTCGGTCATGGGGCAAGCTCCAGTGCAGTGT
The DNA here is from genome assembly GCF_056538465.1 of Ruegeria sp. BG6. Classification (NCBI taxonomy): domain Bacteria; kingdom Pseudomonadati; phylum Pseudomonadota; class Alphaproteobacteria; order Rhodobacterales; family Roseobacteraceae; genus Ruegeria; species Ruegeria sp. BG6. The sequence goes on from NZ_JBQFTB010000002.1 coordinate 77,706, forward strand.
CTTGGATGGCGTCCAGAATGTCGGAAAGCCAGCGGCGCAGGCGGGTGGCCTTGCGGTCTTCATAGGACCAGGGCGGGCTTTCTGTGGTCAGGTAGGTGGATTGGGCCAGTTCCATCTGAATGGCGTGCAGACCCTCAGCCGGGCGGCCATAGTGCCGGGTTGTCCACCCGCCCTTGAACCGCCCGTTCAATACGGTGCTGTAGGGGGACGAGGCGGCAAATTCATGGGCAATGGCCTCAATTTGGGGCGCGCAGGTTGTCCCGCCATTGGTACCCAGATTCATGTCCGGCAGGACACCGTCAAACAGGAACGGGATGTGGCTGCGGATCGAATGACAGTCATACAGAACCACAGTTCCATGAATTGCCTTCACCCGCGCCAGTTCGGCCTCGAGCGCTGCGTGATACGGCGCATGGAACGTTTCCCGGCGATCGGTGATCTCTAACTCTGAAGGTGGCTGGTTCCAGATGTCATGCCCGTCGAAATCCGTCAGCGGCACCAACGTCGTGGTGTTCTGCCCGGGATAGAGAGACACGCCCGAAGGATCACGGTTGGCATCAATCACATAGCGGTGGAATGTGGCACGCACCGTGGTGGCCCCCGGAAGAAGCCCTTCGTAAAGCCGGTCAATATGCCAGTCCGTATCGGCCAGTTCCCGGCCGCGGTCGTTCAGCCTGGCCTTGATGTCAGGCGGAACGTAGGTGCCCGTATGGGGCAGCCCAAGCACAAGGGGGCTGTCGCCCCGAATGATTTCCACCGGATGGGTCATGCGCCAAGCCCGGGCATTTCTATCTCTGTGCCTTTGGCAATCTCACCATTGGCAATCAGAGCCGAGGCTGCCTCGATATCCGGGGCGGTATAGCGGTCATCGCCAAGGGGAGGAACCACCGCGCGCAGACGCGCCATCACGCCCTGCAGGGTCTCGCTGGTGGGCAGCGGCGCGCGGAACTCGATCCCTTGCGTGGCGCAAAGCAGTTCGACCCCCAGAATGCGTTCCAGATTGGTCACCATCTGCCCCAGGCGTCGTGCACCATGGGCGGCCATGGACACGTGATCCTCCTGATTGGCCGAGGTCGGGGTCGAGTCGGTCACGCAGGGGTTGGCCAGATGCTTGTTCTCGCTCATCAGGGCGGCGGTGGTGACCTCGGCAATCATAAGCCCCGAGTTCAGCCCCGGATTGGGGGTCAGGAAGGGTGGCAGGTCAAAGCTGAGCACCGGATCGACGATCAGGGCGATACGGCGCTGCGCAATGGCCCCGATTTCCGCAATCGCCAGCGCGATCATATCGGCGGCAAACCCCACGGGTTCAGCATGGAAATTGCCACCCGAGACGATGAGCCCTGCGTCGGCCAGCACCAGCGGGTTGTCGGTCGCGGCATTGGCCTCGATCTCGAGCGTCGTGGCGGCCTGTCGCAGGACGTCCATCGCGGCACCCACGACCTGCGGCTGGCAGCGGATGCAATAAGGGTCCTGCACCCGCGTGTCGCCCTCGCGATGACTTTCGCGGATCACCGATCCGGCCAGCAATGCGCGCATCGTGGCCCCGGCCTCTATCTGGCCGCGATGGCCACGCAATGTGTGAATCTCGGGCTGCAATGGCGCGGTTGACCCCATGATCGCGTCGGTGGTCAGCGCCGATGTCACCAGCGCGCTTTGAGCGGCCTGCCACGCACCAAAAAGACCGGCCAAAGCAAACGCGGTCGAAAACTGGGTTCCGTTGATCAGGGCCAGACCTTCTTTGGGGCCAAGTTCGACCGGGGTCAGACCGGCTGCGGCCAGTGCTTGGTCGCCCGGCATCACGGTGCCGCCAAACTCGGCCTCGCCTGCGCCCATCATCACCGCTGCCATATGCGACAAGGGCGCAAGATCACCTGACGCGCCCACGGACCCCTGCGCTGGGATCACCGGGGTCACGCCCTTGTCCAGCATCGCCTCAAGCAGGTCGATCAGTTCCAGCCGCACACCGGATGCACCGCGCCCGAGGCTGAGCAGTTTCAGCGCCATCATCAGCCGCGCATGGGCGCGCGTAATGGCCGGCCCCACCCCACAGCAATGGGACAGGATCAGGTTGCGCTGCAGGGTCGCCGTATCTTCGGCCGCGATCTTGACGCTTGCCAGTTTTCCAAACCCGGTATTGACCCCATAAACCGCCGCATCACCTGCTGCCGCATCGGCAATGTGCGCATGGGCAGCTTCAATGCCGGGGCGGCAGGCCGGGTCTAGCCGAACCGCGCATTCTTCCCGGTATACCTGTTCCAGTTGCGCCAGAGACACAGAGCCGGGGGTGAGTGTCAGGGTGGTCAATTGAGTTCTCCGAGTATGCGGGAATGAAGCGGGTTGAAGCCGATGCGATAGGCCAGTTCAGCCGGGTGCGTTGCATTCCAGACGGCAAGATCGGCGCGCAAACCGGGGGCGATACGGCCGCAATCGTCTAGGCGCAGCGCGCGTGCCGCATGGGTGGTGACACCTTGCAGCGCCTCTTCGGGCGTCATCCGGAACAGGGTGCAACCCATGTTCATCGCCAGCAAAAGCGAGGTCATTGGCGCAGAACCCGGATTGCAGTCTGTGGCCAGCGCCATCGGTACCTTGTGCTTGCGCAGCAGGTCGATTGGCGGGGCTTGTGTTTCGCGCAGGGTGTAGAAGGCACCGGGTAAGATGACTCCGACCGTGCCGGCGGCCGCCATGGCCTGAACGCCGTCCTCGTCCAGATATTCAATGTGATCGGCTGAGATCGCCCCGTAGGATGCGGCAAGTTTCGTGCCGCCCAGATTGGACAACTGTTCGGTATGGCATTTGATCGGCAGTCCTAATTCTGTGGCCACATCGAACAATGGCACCAGTTGCTCGGGCAGGAACGCAATCCCTTCGCAGAAGGCATCCACCGCGTCCACCAACCCTTCCGCATGGGCGGCACGCAGGGTCGGAATGCAGACTTCGGTGATATACGCTTCGGGGCGGTCCTGATATTCAACCGGAACTGCATGGGCGCCCAGAAAGCTGGTCACGACCCGGACAGGGCGATGTCGTGGCAGCGCCCTTGCCGCGCGCAGCATGTTCAATTCGGTTTCTTTATCCAGCCCGTAGCCGGATTTGACCTCGATCACCGAAACACTTTCGGCCAGCATCGCATCCACTCGTGGCAGCGCCTGCGTGACCAGATCCTCCAAACTGGCAGAGCGCGTCGCCTTTACGGTCGAGATGATGCCACCGCCTGCACGCGCCACTTCTTCATAGCTGGCGCCGTTCAGCCGCATCTCGAACTCGACCGCGCGGTGGCCGCCAAAGACCACATGCGTATGACAGTCAATAAATGCAGGTGTCACCAGTCGACCCTCGAACGAGGTCCGGGGCAGCGCTGCAAATTCAGCGGGCAGTTCGGTCTGCGGACCGACCCAGGCGATACGGCCATCCACAGCCGCAATCGCGGCATCCTTAATCAGACCATAGGCATTGGCAGCTTCCAACATCGTCGCTGCGTGCAGATCGGTGAACAGATGATCGCGGGCCTGCATTCGAATCCCCCTCCCCTGCAATTCTCTCTTTTCTGGTACAGGTCTTTATGTCATATGTCTATCCATAAAGCGGAGACACACATGACAGCCATATTCGCAAATCGCGCCCTGCTGCCCACTGGCTGGGCAGAGAACCTGCGGCTTGAGGTCGAAAGCGGGCGGATTGCGCGCCTGACGCCGGATTCCGCGGCGCGTGATGAAGATACCCGCGTCGACATTCTGCTGCCTGCATTGTCGAACCTGCACAGTCACGCCTTCCAGCGCGCCATGGCCGGGATGACCGAGTATCGTCTGGCCGGTCGCGACAGTTTCTGGACCTGGCGCGATCTGATGTATCGCTTTACCGGCCATCTAAGCCCCGAACAGGTTCAGGCCATCGCGGCGTTGGTCTATCTTGAGATGCAGGAGGCCGGATATGCCGCGGTCGGCGAATTCCACTATCTGCATCACCAGTCGAACGGGACGCCTTATGACCGCCTTGCCGAGCTGTCGGATCGGATCATGGCCGCTGCCGCCGAGACCGGGATTGGACTGACGCATCTGCCGGTGCTCTATTCCTATGCGGGCGTCGGGGAAAAACCGCTGGAGAGTGGCCAGCGCCGCTTTGGCAACGATGTGGACCGTTTCTGCAAATTGGTGGAGCAAGCCCGTGGCGCGCTTGGTGATCTGCCAGATGACTGCCGGGTCGGCATCGCCCCGCATTCCCTGCGTGCCACTTCGCCAGCCGATCTGGCGCAAGTTGTTGCCGCGCAGGGCGCTGGCCCGATCCACATTCACATCGCCGAACAACCCAAGGAGGTGGCTGAAGTGCAGGCGGGTCTGGGTGCGCGCCCGGTTGAATGGCTGCTGGACAATGCGCCGGTCGATGCGAACTGGTGCCTGATTCACGCCACGCATATGACCGAGGCCGAGACCTGCGCCATGGCCGCCAGCGGTGCCGTTGCGGGCCTCTGTCCGGTGACCGAGGCCAATCTGGGCGATGGTCCCTTCAACGGCGCGACTTACCTGAATGCAAACGGCGCCTTTGGCGTGGGTTCGGATTCCAACGTGTTGATATCCCTGACTGAAGAGTTGCGCACACTGGAGTATTCCCAGCGTCTGCGCGATCTGTCGCGCAATGTGCTGGTCGTGGGCGAGGGCTCGGTCGGGCGGACGCTTTATTGCGGCGCGGCAGAGGGTGGCGCGCAGGCGCTTGACCGCGATGCGGGGCAGATTGCCGAGGGCAAGCTCGCCGACCTCGTGGCTGTGGACGGGCAAAATCCAGCCTTGTGTGCCTTGCGCCCGGACCAGCTACTGGACGGGCTAGTCTTTGCCGCAAAGGACCATGTGGTGACCGACCTGTGGTCTGCTGGTCGCCATCGTGTGCAAAATGGCCGCCACGTGGCACGGGACCAGATCATCTCCGGTTACCGGGCCGCCATGGCCGGGCTTCTGTCTGGTCTCTAGGCGCTAACCTGTGCAAATCGGACAGACAGGACTATGGCATCAGGGGCCGGAGTGACGGTTAAGGCGTCATCCGGCCATTCCGCCTCTCCCGCGATCAACTGAGCGCCAACTGACGTGGCAGCCATACCCTTGGCAACAAAGACGAATCCAAACGGTGACACATCGAAAGGTTGTGCACCTATATGAACATCCACGCTGGCCGTGGTGACCCGCGGATCGTAAATCACATTGAATGCCCGGCACGGCCCGCCCAGCAGCCGCGCATTCAGCGGCAACGCCCCATCGAAGTATAGCGGCTTGAACGGCCGGGCCTTATAAATGTCGGTCGAGCCTTGCAAATTCAGCCCGGCCCCGTCGATGATCGTGTGCACCCGCGCCAGCCCCGGAAAGCGCGAGAATGGCCCGTCACGGCCGATCTCGGCAACGCTTATGCGCCAGGCGAGCTGGTGTTCAGTCCGCTGGACGGCCAGTTCACGGGTTACGCCGCCGCCATTGGCCCAGGGGGCGGCTGCCGTCTCATCAAGCCTGATACGCATGCGGGTCAATTTCTTTGCATGTTGTCATTAATCTGGACATAATATGAATATGAGCAAAATGATATAGTGAGCAGAACTTGACCGAGCAGAAAAACATAGGCTTTCAGGCGATCCGCGATGAAGTGCTGAACCGCATCCAGACGCGTGTCTGGCCGCAGGGCAGCCTGCTGCCGACCGAGCTGGAACTGGCGGCTGAGTTCGGCTGCGCCCGTGCAACGGTCAACCGGGCCCTGCGCGAACTGGCAGATCAGGGGATCGTCACCCGTAAACGCAAGGGCGGCACCCGCGTGGTCACCATGCCGGTCAAACAGGCAAAACTGCCCATCACCGTGGTTCGTCAGACCATCGAAGAGATGAATGCCGAATACCGTTATGCGCTTGTCAGCCGAACTGTCATTGCCTGCCCGGCCTGGCTGCAGGCCAAGCTGGGCTTGCCCGAGGCGGCGCAGGTCCTGCATCTGTCCTGTATGCACCACGCCGACAACCGCCCTTTCCAATTCGAAGAGCGTTGGATCAATATCGACGCCGTGCCCCATGTTGCAAACGAAGATTTCCTGACCGTTGGCCCCAACGAATGGCTGCTGGCTGAAGTGCCATTTTCAAATGCGGAAATCGCTTTCTCGGCCGTCCCCGCCACAGGCCCGTTGCAGGACTTTTTGTCCGTCCCGTCCGGAACACCGCTGTTTCAGCTGGAACGCACGACATGGTTTCAGAACAAACCCGTCACGTTCGTGCGCATGACATTCCACCAAGGCTATCAGATGCGCACAACCTATTGACTGCGGTCGCCCTCAGGCATTGTCCGGCAGTCGAAGAATACCGGTATATCCCCGTTGAAAAAGGTTCTGCGAGAGACCAGCCTTTTAATGCCGACGCCTCAGGTTTCCGCAACAGCGCACACAGGTGCATTTCCCGTCGCTGAATTATTTCAAGCGCGAAACAGAACAACCTACCTGAGCAGGAATTCTCTGGCGCAAATGCGCAGCAGCCAGTTGCGGAACTGAGTGACCGCACGCGACCCGTCGGCGCGGTACGAGGTCAGCAGGTAGTAGGCATTGCCGGTCGGAAGGCTCAGATCAAGGGGAGCGACCAACTGGCCCTTGCGCCGGCTTTCCTCACCAAAGGGGCGGCGGTCCATGGCCCAGCCCAGCCCGCTTTTGGCGGCCTGCAGGGCGTTCGAGCGATTATCCATCTCGGCGACCGGTTTCCATGAAATCTCGCTCAGACCAGCTGCTGAAAACCAACGGCTCCATTCATTCGCGTGGTGGTGGCTGCTGATCAGCGGCTCGGACTGCATCTCTTCGGGCAGTGGAATGCTGCCTCTGGCCTCCAGATAATCGGGGGCGCAAACCGGCTGGATGATCTCATCGAACAGCTTGACGCAGCGTGCCTCCTGCGGGGGTTTGTCGGCAAAGACGATCGCCATGTCGACGTCACTGCCTGCAAGTGTGATTTCCTCTGGCATGGTGATGATTTTGACGGTCACGTTCGGCGCTGCCTCGCGCAGATTGGGCAGGTTCGGGATCAGCCACATGTTGGCCAGTGACTGGTACATATGGACCGACACGGTTTGCCCGCTCTTGTCGCCGGTATATTCGGCGAAGGCGGCATCAAGCGTGTCCAGGGCTTGGCGCACGGGGCCGAACAGCGCTTTCCCTTCGTCTGTCAGTTCGACGCTCTGATGTGCTCCGCGCTTCAATAGGGTCGCGCCGACAAAGGTTTCGAGTGACCGGATCTGATGGCTCACGCCCGAGGCAGTGATATTGAGCTCGCGCGCGGCCTCGACGTTGCGCCCCAGCCGTACGACGGCTTCGAACGCGCGAATGGCGGCAAATGGCGGTATCTTGCGTGACATCTGAACATCCGGTTACGGGCCAACGTGCGGACCCTAGAACAAATGATACGCTGCTCCCAGTCCTGTCCCCTTATACGGGAGCCGTGCACAGATCAAACAGATGCCGCAAGTCTTGTGCCGACAGTTGATCGAACTGCGCGGACAGGTCGCGGATTTCTTCGGCTCGGGATTCCTCAAGAACCGGAGCGGCGAGCATGCGGAACTTTTGGGTGATCTGGTCGTCGCTGAGTGCCATGTCCGCGTCACCGCACGGTGTGCGGGGCTCATCCACGATCCGCTGACCGTTCCTGAGGATGATTGTCACCTGCGCCCAGCGTTTGTCGGTACTGATGCGGGTCATTTCCGGATCATCTATCAGCTTGATGGTGCGGCTTACGCGCAGGATGTCGGGGTCGCGTAGGGCCTCGGCGCTCAGTTCGTCGACGCCCACCTGACCGCGTACGAGCATCGCGGCGACGGGAAAGGCGATTGCATAGGCGAACTCATCCTGAGTTTGCGGTTCGTGACCGGCCAGCCGTGTTGCATAGTGGAAGGTGCGGATTTCGACGCTGTTCACCTTTTCGTGGGTGAAGCCGTGTTTCTGCATCATGTCGTGTACGGAATCGAGCGAGGGATGGGCCCAGCGGCAGCAGGGATAGGCCTTGTAATGCGTGTGGTCGACCAGCCGCCAGCCGGTGCCCAGATCGGCCCAGAATTCCGCGCCGTCTTCGCCCTCGCAGGTCAGCGCCGGGGCACCGGTGAACCCTTCCATTGCAAGATAAGCCGCCGTCACCCCCGAGGGCGCGCCCCAACCGACGCCATCGCGAACCATGGTGGGATGGTCGATGCAGCGCATCATCTGGCTGCGAGGGCCATGGTATTCCCCGATCCCCGCGGCCTGCCGGATCTGTTCCGCGTTACCACCCAGCAGTTTGGCTCCGGCGGCGGCGACCCCAACGGCGGTCCACGCGCCCGAGGTGTGATAATCAGCGCAGGTTGCGTGTTGCACCAACCCGGCACGGTAGGAGACTTCGTATGCGGTGGCGAGGATTGCGGCAAAGCGCCTGCCGTCGATCTGATTGCCGCTGGCCTGTGCCATTGCGATCATCGCCGGGAACACGGCTGAACCCGCATGACCTTTGCACGGGGTGGTACCGTCATGGGCGTCGATGCTGTCCACTGTGAATGCGCCGGCCATGGCGGCCCCGACAGGGCTGACCGAGCGGCCATCCATCAGAATCCTCGCCGAACCAGATGTGCCCGCCCCGAATATCATCGGTGCAACGCGGCGTGCGATGCCCGACATTTCGGTGGTCACGCCGACGGCCGCCACGCCGATCGTGTCGACAAAGGACCGGCGCAGCGTCCACAGGACGGTTTCGGGCAGATCATCATAACGCAGATTGGCGGCGAACTGGTCGAATCTGTGTCCCATCAGCTCAGCAAGTCCACGGCGGATTTCATGCGCTTCAAACCTTCCGATATGTTGTTTTCAGACGTTGCGATTGACATGCGAAAGAACGGATCACATGAAAATCCGGGCCCGGGGACCACGACGACCCCGTGTTCCAGAAAATAGGCCGCCAGTTCGGTCGAGCTGGTAAGTATCTTACCCCCGGGCGTCCGGCGTCCAAGCAGTCCGCCGCAATCGGGCATCAAATAGAACGCGCCGCCGGGGCTCAGTGTTTGCAGCCCTTCGATTTCGGCCAGCCCGGTCAAAGCCTGATCGCGGCGTTTCTGGTAGATGGCGCACCAGTCTTTCAGGAATTCCTGCGGCCCGGTCAGAGCCGCCACCGTCGCCGCCTGACTGATCGAGCACGGACCGCCATTGGTCTGGCTGAACAGGCTGCGAATGCCGTAGGTCCACCATTCGGGCCCACCGGCAAACCCGATTCGCCAGCCCGTCATGGCGTAGGATTTCGACACGCCGTTCACAGTCAGTATCCGCTGCTGCAGGTCCGGCGCGACAGCAGCCAGTGTCGCGAACTCCGCGCCATCGAATATGATGTGTTCGTACAGATCGTCCGAGATTACATTGACCTGCGGATGGCGTCTGAAGACCACTGCCAGCGCCTCCAGCTCGGTGGCTGAATACACTGCTCCGGTCGGATTGGAGGGTGAGCAGATCATCATCAGCCGCGTCCGGGGCGTGATTGCCGCTTCAAGGATTTCGGGCGTCAGTTTAAAGTTGCTGTCTGCAGTGTCGACCAAAACCGGCGTTCCGCCCACGGCCTGCACCATACCCAAGTGCGAGGCCCAGAGTGGTACAGGCAGGACCATCTCGTCCCCTGGGTTCAGGACTGCCTGAATGGCGGTTGCCAGCAATGGCTTCGCGCCTGAACAGACGATGATTTCTTGTGCCGAGAAGGTCAGGTTGTTGTCCCGGCGGAACTTTTCGATCACGGCCGCCTTGACGGCTCCGTTTCCGTCGGTCGGAGTGTACCGTGTGTCGCCCGCCCGAATGGCGGCAATCCCGGCCTCGCAAATATGGGCGGGTGTGTCGAAATCCGGTTCGCCCACGGAAAAGTCGATCAGATCGGCCCCGGCCTGCCGCATTTCGAAGGCTTTGTTGAAGACACCGATGATCGGTGATGCGGGCAGCGCGTCGACCAGTCGGGACAGCATCATGATGCCTCCGCCAGATCGGTCAGGGTCAGATTGGGGCCAAGACTGTCGGGGCCAACAAGAATATGGATGACGGCGGCTTTTCCGGATGCCATTGCGCGTTCCAGCGCGGGTGCGAAATCGGCGGTCGTCTCAACCCGCTCGCCATGTGCGCCATAGCCTTGCGCGACGACCGCGAAATCGGGGTTTGTCAGTGAAGTGCCCGAAATACGCCCGGGATGCTTTCGCTCCTGATTGGTGCGAATGGTGCCGTACATGCCGTTGTCAACGATGATGAATATAGGATCGAGCCCATATTGAATTGCCGTCGCCAACTCTTGCCCGTTCATCAGAAAATCACCATCCCCGGCGACGTAGACGGCCGGTGCATAGGGGCGCGCCACCTTGGCGGCGACCGCCGCCGGAACGCCCATTCCCATCGCGCCGGAAATCGGGGCCAGAGCGCCCAGAAACTGACGGTAGTCGAAATGGATGTTGGGCCAGTCGGCCGCGTTGCCCGCACCGGTGGTCATCGTAGTTTCCCGAGGCAAAGTGGAGTTCAGCACGCACATCACTTCGGCCATGTCGACCGGGCCGCGTTGGACAGGCAGGGCCCGCATCGCCTGGTAATCGGCACGCGCGCGGGCAGGCGAGTGGCGTTTTGCGACCGGCAGCAAGGCCAGGGATTTTGCAGCTTCGTTCGGGTCGGCCAGAATGGGCAGGTCGGCCTGATAGAGCCGTCCCAGATCCTCGGGGCCCGGCAGGATGTGCACAAGCTTGCAATCCGGTTGGGGCGATTGGATGAGGCTGAATTTCAGTGTGGTCCCGTCATTCAGGCGCGCGCTCAGTGCGATCACCAGATCAGCAGATGTCGCGTATTCATTTGGCATCGGATTGCCGCCAAAACCCAGATTCCCGATAAAATTGGGGTGGTCATGCGGAAACAGACCCTGGCGGCGGAACCCTACGGCAACCGGAAGCCCGTGGTCTTCGACAAAGCGGATCGCGGCTGCATGCCCCTCTTCGGTCCAGCAGGTGCCGCCTAACAGCAGCAGCGGGCGCTCGGCTTCGGCCAGAAGCGCGGACACCTGTTCCAGATCGGCCGGTGTGGGTGCGGGAGGGGTCAGTTTGACCTTTGGCAGATCTGCGGCGTCGGTCAGTTCGGCCAGCATATCCTCGGGCAGGGCCAGCGCCACCGGGCCGGGCCGTCCCGAAAGGGCGGTGCGAAAGGCGCGGTTCACATATTCCGGGATGCGGGCGGGATCGTCGATTTCGGCCACCCATTTCACCATATGGCCCAGAAACCGACGGTAATCGACCTCCTGAAACGCCTCCTTGTCGCGATGAGTGCGCGGGATCTGACCGATCAGCAGGATCAGCGGAGTCGAGCCCTGTTGCGCAGTATGCACCCCGATGGAGGCATTGGTCACCCCGGGGCCCCGTGTCACGAAACAGACCCCGGGCTTGCCTGTGGCGTCCGAATACGCCGCCGCCATGAAGGCCGCGCCGCCCTCTTGCCGTGTCGTGTAGTACTTTAGTGTGTTCGAGCAATCATGCAGCGCATCCAGGGCCGCTAGGTAACTTTCACCGGGGACACCGAAAATGGCCTCAACACCGTTGACCCGCAGCATGTCGATCAAAACCTGTCCGCCTGTCCGCATCACATTGCCTCCTGTTTCAGAGTCCATGTTTTTCAGTCGGAAGCAAAGATCGAAACTGAATTCTTCACGCCGGGATTGAGGTAAATTCATCCCGAAGGGGCGCCCGGAAAAACATCCAGGCCGTGCGACGTGCAAACGGGCGGCGCATGCCTACTTCGGGCCATGTCACGGGTGCAATTGTGTCGACCTTAGCCTTTAGAATCCCATTTACACATCAACGCGTTGATCCTCGACATCGAAGAAATGCAGGAATTCTGGTGCAAGGTGCAACCCAACCGTTGCGCCAGGCTGCAATTCGGTATCACCGGTGATGCGGACTGTAACTTTGTCTTCGCCACCACAATCGAGGATCAGGAATGTGTCTGCGCCAAGATACTCAATAACCTCGATAACGCCATCACACTGACCTGCACCTTGTGCTACGACCTTAATATGTTCGGGGCGGATGCCCAACCGTGTCGCGGCTACAGCCCGATCATAGGTTCCACTGCCACCCCCCGAAAGGCGGTAAGAACCATTGTCGGTCGTGCACGGCAGGATGTTCATTTTCGGGCTGCCGATGAATTGGGCTACGAACAGGTTCGCTGGATGCTCATATAATTCGCGCGGAGTGCCGACCTGGGCGATATGACCGTATTCCAGCACGACGATCCGGTCTGCCAGCGTCATCGCCTCGACCTGATCGTGCGTGACGTAGATCATGGTACGTTTCAGGTTCTGGTGCAGTTTGGCGATCTCGTAGCGCATTTCGACGCGCAACGCGGCGTCGAGGTTCGAAAGAGGTTCGTCAAACAGGAATGCGGTGGGGTCACGCACGATTGAGCGGCCGATAGCGACACGCTGGCGCTGACCACCTGAAAGGTCCTTAGGCCTGCGTTCCAGAAATGGCGTCAGCTTCAGAACCTCGGCAGCCTTGCTGACCTGGGCGTCGATGTCTGTTTTTGGTGCCCCGGCAACCTTCAGCGAAAACCCCATATTCTCGGCCACGGTCAGATGGGGGTAAAGGGCGTAGGATTGAAACACCATGGTTAGACCGCGTTTCGAAGGCGGGTGATCGGTGACGTCGTTGTCGTTGATCAGAATTGCGCCGCGCGAAGTGTCTTCAAGGCCGCCGATCATCCGCAACAGGGTGGATTTACCGCAGCCCGATGGGCCGACGAACACGATGAACTCACCTTCGTCTATGTCAAGGTCAATGCCCTTGATGACCTGAACGTTACCAAACCACTTTTCGACCGCGTTGAGCTTGATGCTGCCCATCAGTTCCTCCCTGCCCAGATCAGCCAAACGGCGGCTGTCCATGTAAACGAATTCCCGCCCGCGGGACTGCCGGTATTGGGATCGAAGTATTCAGCAAACCCGAAATTGGAAATCAACGCGGCGGTTTTGGCGCGCAGGTCTTCCGCCTCGGCCTCATGGCCCATTTCGGCAAGGCCAATGCCGATCATCATGTTCATGATCGCCCAGGTTGGTCCGCGCCAGTATCGGCGGGGATCGAATTTCGGGCTTTCCGTGTCGTGGCTGGGAATGGGGTGCGGGACCGCTTTCTGAACTTTTCTGAGCCTTTCCAGCATTTCGGGTGACTCGATGCCAGCAAACCAGCACATGAAGGAAGCGTTCGAGATACTGCCCGCCCAGTCGCAGCTATGGGCATCGCGCGAGTCAAAAGACCCCAGATCGGCATTCCACAGCGACCGCGCGCCCTCCTCCAACCGGGCGATGTCGTTGCTCAAGCCGTCGGTTTCCAGACCGAGTTCGGTGCCTACGGCCAACAGATCGCGGGCCGCGCGTAAGGTGGTGAAGGTCATTGTCGGGTCCGCCACGCGGAACGGGTTCTTGCTGAGTAAAGTCTTTTGATCCCATCCGGCTTGGCGTCCGATCTGAACCAGCTTGATGTACCGGTCATAGTCGAACTTGGTGGGCCGGTCGTCGCTGTTGACGTGGCTTGTGTCCCGGCGGACATATTCGCCCACGTCCGAGGCATCCATACGTGCCATCGCCTTGTCCCAGTCCGGGGCGTTGTCGCGGCCCGCCTCCCAGGGGTGGGTGGTGCAGACAGCCCCCAGATCGTCCAGCCGCCATTTCATGATCCAACGGTGCCAGGCCAGCATGGCAGGGAACAGCGCGCGAATACGAACTTCGCCCAGTGTCCGGTCCTTGTCCCAGATAAGGCGCGCCATGGTGGCCGCAATGGGTGGCTGGATGATGCCCGACGACGGGATCGGGCCGTTGCACCCCCAGACATCCGGACCGGGGAAATACCCAGGATCGGGTTTGTGAAACAGGATATGCGGGACCATCCCGTCAGCCCATTGTCCCGAGAACAGCGTCTCAAGCTCAATCCAGGCTCGATCTATGTCAAATTCGGCAAACCCAAGCGCGGCGATCGCGCTGTCCCAGTTCCATTGATAAGGATACAGCCCTTCGGTCGGGATGGTGTAGCCTCCCCGGTCATTGGCGATCAGGATATTGCGCGCCTCGCGGTCAGGGTTTGTATGTTGGTTCATCTCGGTCATCCTTTGACGGACCCCGCAGTCAGGCCCTTGGTCATGAAACGTTCAAGCCCCAGGAACAGCGCCATGATCGGCACAGTGGCGATTACCGCACCGGCCATCAGGTGCTGACGGGGAATTTCTGAGGAATTCAGCATCGTGACCCCACGGGTCAGGGTGAATTTTGACGGATCGTCCAGCAGCATGAAGGCCAGCAGGAACTCGTTCCAGGCGATCATGAAGACGTAAAGCGAGACCGACGCCAGAGCCGGCAGGCTGAGCGGAAGGGTGATCTTCCAGATCACCGACAGGCGTGACAACCCATCCATCAAACCGGCTTCCTCAACCTCGGTCGGCAAGCCGCGAAAATAGCCTTGCAGCATGTAGAGCGCGACAGGGATCGTTGTCACCGGATAGATCATGACGATGCCGAGGATCGAGTTGCGCAGCCCGGTCAGTGAGAAGGCGATATAGATCGGAAGCGCCAAAACGATCATAGGCACCATGTAGATCAACAATATCGAACGCGAGAACGCCTTTTGGCCCTTGAACCGGAACCGCGCAACAGCGTAGGCCCCGGGGACGCTGAAGGCCAGCGTAATGAATACCGTGAGGACCGAGACGTAGAAGGACGTCCACAAATAGGTGCCGAAATTGAAGTCACGGAACAGCTCGGTATAACTTCGGAATAGTGCGGTGCCCTGGCTCAGGTCGACCGAGAAATCCAGCGGATTTTGCAGCAACGCCTGCTGGGATTTCAGGCTGGTCATCACCATGACGTAAAACGGGATGACCACGATGGCCGTGAAGAATATATACCCGAAGCCGGTGCAGAACCGGATTACCGCATCCTCGAACTCGTGCCGGGTCAGCTTTCCGAACGGGGTTTCCCTGAGAATTGCAGCCAACGAGACGTGAATTACGGCGGCCATTGCCAGAACAGTAACCAGGACTGCCTGCACTGACGTGTCCGGACCGATCAGAACGGGGCCAAACCCGGTCAGGCCGGACAGGCCCAGCATGGCCGATATACCCAGGCGGGCCGGTGCATGGTGCGCCGGGAACCGGATGTAGATCCATCCTGCCAGCGCACCCCAGATCAGGCAGAGCAGTAACTGGGGACGAAATGCCGCCCCGGTGGAAAACGACATGGTGACGGCGACGGTTGTCGCGATGACAACCAGCCAAAGCGCGCCCAGAATTGGGCCGGTTATATACCCTTTGCGCATCACAGACCCTCCTCACGGCTAATGAAGCGGAAGAAGACAAAGCTGAAGGCAATCAGGCACACCAGGATCACCACCGCCACCGCCGCACCGGCGCCGATGTTCGATATTGCAAAAGCCTGTTCATAGACATTCACGGTCAGCGTGCGAGTGCCTGCATTGCCGCCGGTCAGCAGGAAGATGTCATCGAATTTGTTGAACGTCCAAATGAAGCGCAGCAGGAACAGCACTGACAGGATACCCAGCAATTGCGGGATGCTCAGCAACCAGAATTTCTGGAATGGCGAAGCCCCGTCCATATCCGCCGCTTCGTACATGCTGGAGTCGATAGATTGCATCCTGGCGAGGATGAACAGGAAGGACAGAGGGAAATAGCGCCAGATCTCAAACACTGTGACCATGATCAGGGCCAGAGGACGTTCCCCGAAGAAGTTGATGGGATCGCTGGTCAGTCCCATCTGCACCAGCAACGCGTTGGCGGAACCTGAGAATGGGTCGAACAGCGTGACCCATGTGAAGGCGACCGCAATCACTGGGGCAACGTAAGGGAACAGGTAGAGGCCTCGGATGATGCCCTGCCCCCTGAAGCTTTTGTTCAGCAGCAGGGCCGCAAAGAGGCCCATGACCAGCGCACCGATTGTGCCGAATACAGTATAGAACAGAGTGACCCAAAGAACGCCCCAGAATTCTTTCCCGTCAAAGACGCGGGCAAAGTTTTCGAGGCTGAATTCGAGACTGGTCAGTACATTCGGCCCGCTGCCGGTGACTTTCGGCTCTGATCCCTCGACCGCATCCTCGACCGCATCCGGGTCGCCGTCGAATGTGACCGGGATGCGGATACGCTCACGCTGTCCACCCTGCAAAGTGCCGAAATCGCAATACAAATCCTGCCCGTCCAGAGCACATGGCGCAACGACTTCTCCGGCGGTCACCCCGTCAGGAAGAACATCGGCCAGGGTCACGCCTTCGATCGCGATCTCCTGGCTGGAGTTGCGCAAGCGGTATTCGATCCGCAGATCGTCGCCCGATCCGCGCAGATTTTCACGGACAACCGGCGCGGGTGGGCGCAGGTCGGACAGGGAAAATGGCTTGAAGCTGATCCAGATGATTGCCAGCAACGGCAGGATCACGACAAGCGACACACTGATCACGGTCGGAGCCAGCAGAGCCCAGGCCATACGCGCCTCGCGTTTGGCAAGTGCCCCGGTTCCGGTCGGTGGGGTAACCGAAGAAGACATGGAAAACCTCGGAGAGGGTTGGGTGCAGCGGCGCGCACGCCGCTGCGGTTTCTGATTGAGAGACGGTGGTTCTACCGAACTTTGGCCAGTTCGTCGTTCATGGCCGCTACGGCCTCGGCGGCGTCGATTTCATCGTCGATATACTGACGAACGACACGGTTGATGGCCTGCGAGTTGATCATTTTCGACGCCAGGGACAATTGCCCCTCGGTCACGCCCCAACGCTGTGCAACGTCAAGACCACCGACGATTTCGTCGATCATCGCCTGATCATAAAGCTCACCCAAGGGTGCCTTGCGATCCACCCCGACCGGCAATTCGGCCCAGGCTTCTGCAAAGGCCGTCGGATTTTCGGCATTGCCGCGGCGGACCGGGAACTTGCCCTCAGGCGCGATTGCCAGCGTCTGAGTATAGCCGTCATCCATGGCGTATTTCACGAATTCCATGGCTGCATCGGTGTCCGCGTCGCTGGTGATGCCGAGATACCGAACGTCACCCCAGGCCGCGCCGTCAGGATTGGAAGGGCCGGACAATTTGGTCACGATACCTGTCTTGCCCGCCAGATCACGCGAGGTCGGGTCGTCGTTGATGGTCGGCGGAGCGCTATCGCGCAGACCGGCCAGCTCGTCCAGAATGAAAGGCGACCAGATGATCATTGCCGCTTTGCCGTCAAAATACAGCTCGCGCGATTGCTTCCAGTACAACTCTCCCGGAGGTGAGGCTTTGGAAATCGCCTTGTAGAAATCCAGAACTTCGGTGGTTTTGGCTTCGTCCAGTGGTTGGAAGCCATCCGGACCAACCGGGCTGACGCCATTGGCGAGGAAAACATGCTCCAGAACCTGGCTCATGAAGTTCTCATCAACTTTGGTGGCGGACACGAACCCGTACATCTCGGGCGGATTGTGCAGTTTTTCCAATGCCGCCTGAATATCGGCAAAGGAATCCGGGGCTTCGAGACCGTTCTCCTCGAACAGGTCCTTGCGATAGACGACCATCTGGGTCCAGCCGTCTACAGGCACCGATGCGGTTTCATCGTTGAACGCGGCCATGGCGATGGCTCCGGGTGCGAATGTATCCGCGCCCAGTTCTTCGATCACTTCGGATGCGGCTTCGGTGTCAAGAATGCCAGCTTCTGCCCATGGCAGGGCATATTGCAGGGTGTGATAAATTACGTCCGGCAGGTCGCCTGCTGCAAAAGCCGCGGTTGCGCGCGTGCCCAGATCGCTTTCCGTCACCGGGATCACCTCGACGGTCGTGCCTGTATCGGCTTTGAACTGATCAGCCATTTCCTGCTGTTTTGCCAGGCGTTCGGGCTGTTCTTCCGTGGTCCAGAAGCGAATGGTATCGGCTTGCGCCGACAGCGCTGACAAGGTCAGTGCAAGGGATGTGCCAAGCAATAGCCTGGCCGTACGGGTTGCGATGCGAATAGTCATTTGGTTCCTCCCCGGATTATTCGACATGTATGGAAATCTTTTGCGCCAGTTCTTCTGGAGAACAGGTGGGCGGCCCGTCTGAAGCGCGCTCAACCAACGTGGCCTCACCCAACTCGCGCAGCGTATCTGCGATTTCGCCCCTGATCTGACGGATCAGCAGTGTCACAAGCCTGTGCCCGGCCTGGCCGGAATCCACGTTGAAGGTGGTCAATGCCGGGTGGGCATGCTGGCTTTCGGGAATACCGTCATATGCAATGACCGAGACATCCCGACCAACCTGCAGGTTTAAATCAGCGGTCACGGTATAAAAGCCCAATGCAGCAAGATCAGTGGCAAAAACGATCGCTGTGGGCGGGCGGTTCAGCCGCATCAGCGCGCGGCCCTGCACGGCCCCTTCCTCTCGGGTTCGGGCACCGTCGCGCACGAGTTCAGGATCATAGGGCAGACCTGCGATGCCCAGCCCCTCGACAAACCCGTCCCGACGCAGGTGACTGTAGTTGAATTTGAGATCGCTGCCGACATAGCCGATCCGCGTATGGCCGTGCCCGGCCAGCCTCAGGACTGCGTTACGCATTGCGCTTTCGCCGGAAATGTCGAACCAGGATGTACCTTCGGGCGGGTTCGAGCGTCCGTAACCGGTTCGTCCATATAGAATATGCGGCACGCCAAGATGGCGCAGAAGACGAACACGAGAATCATTCACGGCGGTCCGAGGCAGGATGAAGCCGTCGGCCTTGCGCTCCTCGACCAAACGGCTCAGGACTTTCAACGTGTCCTGCTCGGATTTAGCGGTCGAGATTGTCATGGTCCAGTCAAAACCGCTGGCGGCCTCGCACGCACCGGCAAGAAATTCCTGAAGGAACGGATTGTGCCCGTCCGGCTCTTCACTGTTGAGAACCATGGCGATGGCGCGAACACGTCCGGTTCGGATTGCCTGTGCATGGCTCAATGGACGGTAACCGAGCTTTCGCGCGGCGTTTTCCACCCTTTTTCGCGTTGTTTCGGCGATATCGGAATAGCCGTTCAGTGCGCGGGAAACGGTGCTTTTTGACAGCCCCAGATGTTCGGCCAGTTCGTCGATTTTGACGCGACCCGCCGCCGCGGGCGTCGCCCCGTTGTTTCTTGCCTTGGAAGTGGACGGATTCGCGTTCATATGCTCAGGTTCAGTGCCGAAACCGGTTTCGGCAACAGTTTTGTGTGTGTTTTTTTGGATCGAGCCAAACCCGGATCCGCCGACTACTGATCCAAGTGCCAACATAGGTGGTGAATTGCTGGCAATACCGACGCTCAGGAAACGCAAAGCCTTCCCCGGCGCAAATCCGGCCTGATCACATACGAAACCATCGGGGCGATGTCCGTGGCGGTAGCCGCAAGTGGCCGATCAAGCCCGCAGGGCGATCTTATCCGTTGTGGGATGCAAGACCCAACGAACTCGCGGCAGCACGAAGCTCTGATGCGGCCTGGGCTGGCAGCCCATCCCCCTCGCTTTCGTCGAAAACCGCGTAGGCGGCATATGCGAACCGGGGGGCCGCCTTGACCAGCTTAAGCCACCCGCCTTCAAGTTCCGGTTCGATCACGCGTTTCGGAAAATAACCAGCGGCGGGAATTGAGCGTAGGTATTGAAGGCCGAGGGTTCCGATCCCCAACTGAAGACGTGGCGTATCAAGCTCGGGAAAGTTCAGCAAATGGTCGGCCCGGAATTCCGGGCCCCAATCTATCAGGATGTAGGCGTTGCCGAGATTGGCTGGCAGGGCATCCGGGCCGCTGGTGACCAGTACAAACTCATCTTCGAAAAGTTGCACCGCAGATAGCCCTGACACGCTTCGCGGCTCGTACATAATTGCAAGGTCCAGGCCGCCCTCTTCAATTTCGCGGGTCAGGGTTGCGGAAGACGCGGCTGACGCTTTGATGGCAACATCGGGCATCAATGTCATCAACTTGGGCAGGGCGTCGGTCAAATAGCCGTCCCATAAGCTCGGCGCCGCACCGATCGCCAGCGCGGCTGTCATCGCCGCCGGAAGGCTTGCATCCAGCTTTGCCTGTGTCCAGGTGCGTACCAGAACCTGAGCGTGTTTGAGGAAATGCCGCCCCGCTGGCGTCAGGGTCGCGCCGGATTTGCCACGTTCAAAAACGGATTGGCCTAGCTGCTGCTCGAGCGTCCGAATCCTCATGCTCACGGTCGATTGTGTGACATGCACCTTGTTTGCGGCATCGAAAAAGGTGCCCGTCTCAACGACCGCCAGGAACGTGCGGGCAAGTTCAATATCCATGAGCCACCTATTTGATTGATCGATACTATCCGTGATAAAAATTCGTTTTTCAATAAAATGAGGCCGTGCCATATTTTATGTGTAGCGCGAAAGTGCCCCTGCCATATCGGATCACCAATCAACACTTCTAATTTCGTATTGCAGCACCCAAGCTGAGGAACCAATGAAGTCTGATACCCGAAGAAATTTCACCGGCACCGGAGCGCTACACCAACCTTGCAATGGGTAGTTGCCCATATCTGACGGAGACTAAAATGGGTCGAGATTCTGTTGTGTCACTGCTCTCGTCGCTGTTTGCCCGGCTTGTGTTCCCCATGCCCGCCGATCTGGATATGGACGGTGACGGCATGGCCTCTCTGGCGGAGCTTCAGACGAAGTATCCTGCAGTCCCTGATGAATTCTTTCTGGAATTCGGCCCGGATGCAGATGGCTTTGTCAGTTGAGTCGAACAATCATCAGGTGCGAGGGAACCGATCCGAACTTCGGCCGTCTGCTATCTGGCGACCGCTTCGAACAAAAGCGCCTTTTGCGGCATGACCAGGAACTCGCCGTCGCGAAAGTGAGTGACCGCCTTTAGTATCTCTGAAGCAACAACGTTGGTGGCTTCCTCTCCCGCCGCGCGAAGCGCCTTTTCGTTCGGAGTTGATAACAGTTCGTCTCGCATGGCTTGCGCGTCGCAGCGCAGTTTTCGGTCGACGGAAATGGTCTGCGGTGCGGCGACGTTGAAACCAGCGGCTCCAATCAATTCGCGAACCTCATCGGCGTCGTTCCATGTGAAGGGTTGAACAGCCGTTGTGGCGGCCGTGTCACCAATGTGGACTTTCAGCACATCGGCAACGACCGCAAAAAAGGGCGGGATAGCTTTCCAGCATGTCACGACAACCAGCGCGTCTGGCTTTACGATCCTTCTGATCTCGGCCAGGGCTGCGGGTTTGTCAGGAAAAAACTGCAAACCATGTTGGCAAAACGCCAGATCGACTTCCCCGTCTTTCAGAGGCATCGACTGGGCCGGTGCCTCGGTCCATTCAAATCGGTGCGGGCCGTCCGGCGTGTTTGCGTAGGCAACCTGGATCATGGCCGGGTTCAGATCGCATCCGACAATACGAGCGGGTGTGGTCAGCCGCTTGGCCACGGCGCGGGCCATGACCCCCGTTCCGCAGGCCACGTCGAGCACGGTTTTTGCGGGGGGCAACGAAATGGCATTCAGCGTGGCTTCTGCCATCGGGCCGAAAATGGCCGGCACGCGTTGTTTTTCGTATGTTTCCGCTGCAGAGGTCGAAAGATGAAAGGTGTTGTCTTGCGACATTGGATTGCCGTCCGAAGTTTACTAGGCGCGGGTATTGGTTGCCTTGACGGCCCAGGCGCGGGCCGGCAGCACGATCTCGTTCTCGCCCAGATCGGTCTTTAATCTGCCTTTCAGTTCGGCCTGTTGTTTCGGAGCGAGCTTTGCGAGGTAGCCCGGTGCCGGTCCAGCCCCTCGTGTGAACGGGTCCCAGAACGCTTCGAAGTCGGAAAAGCGGGTGTCGCGCTGGATGGGTGCCACATCGCATTGCAGGCCCGCAGCCTTGCAAAGCTCGGTCAGCCCGTCGGGCGTGCATTGAGGAAACCGGGCCGCCTCGTCCAAACTGGCCGCGTTTTCATCAATTGATGCCGCAGCTTTCCAGAAAGTACTGATTAAACCCATGCCGCCGCCGGGATAGTCCCAGACATAGAAGCAAACAGTGCCTCCCGGCCTGACAACGCGCATCATTTCCTGCAGACCCGCAGTTGCATCGGGAAAAAAATTGACGGCCAGACCAGACGTCGCGATGTCGAACATCCCGGTCTCGGCAGGCAGATCTTCCGCACCGCCGACGGCAAACCGTGCGCGGTCATCTGCCGAGTTTTCGCGGGCGAAGGCGACGAAGCCGTCCGACGGATCAACGCCGAGCACGGATTTCGGGCGACAGTGGTCCAGAATGGTTGCGGAAAGCGCGCCGGTTCCGCATCCGACATCTATCCAGTCGGCGTCAGGCGAAGGTGCCAGCCAATCCAGGAAATCGCGGGCGATCTGTCGGCTCCACCGGCCCATGTAATGTTCGTAAGCGTCACCGGCGGCCCAGCTGTCGAATTTCGCAGATGTGGTCATGACGATGCTCCGCCTGTGTCTTCGGGGATCACGGCATCCACTTCGATTTCGACCAGCCATTCCGGGTTCACGAAGCGTTCAATCGCCATGATCGTGTCCACCGGCCGGGAGTCCCTGCAATAGTGTTTCCGCGCCTCGATCGCCTCCTTCCAGTTGTCGATATCCGTCAGGATCACGCGGGTGCGGACAATGTCCTGCAAGCCGGATCCGGCGTCTTCGAGGGCCGCCTTGATGATTTCGAAACACTGTCTGGTCTGGGCATAGACATCGCCGATGCCGACCGTTTTACCGTTTGCATCGACCGGCGCAGTTCCCCCGACGGCGATGAACGATCCGACCCGAACAGCACGGCTGAACCCAACGATCTCTTCCATCGGGTTGCCGTTCGAAACGAGTTGCCGTCCCTTCATTACTGGTTCCCCCAAATTGATGCGCTAGTGTAGAGAATTCTTTTTTTCTTGTCTCAGAAATAATCGACCCGGCAACCTGCGGGGACAGTTCTGTTTGACGGTCTTGGGGCAAGGCATTCCAAGTGCGATTCACACAGATCCGGGCTTGAAAAAGCAAGCCGCCAGGGCATCCACGTGGCCAGTGTTATCTTATCGTTTGGCCTTGGCCACTTGGCCTGACAAGGGAGGGCTTTTGGCACAAAGGAAGACACACCGCCATAATGGGCAGGCCGCTCCATCGACGGCCCTGCCCGCCCCGGCACAGGCCATTTGTGCCGCAGGTGAAGTCTGGTAGATGGTGCAACGGGCCGCGCAGAACGACTCACCTTTTGCTCTTAATTCGATCAGTCATAGCTGAGCGACAGGGTGTCCGTCTGCGGCAGCGACTGGCACGTCAGGATCGCCCCTTTTGCAATGTCTGCGTCTTCCAGCGCCATTCGCGCCCGCATTTGGACATCGCCTTTTGTCAGTTTGGCACGGCAGGCACCACAAACCCCGGACTGGCAGGAAAAGGGCGGTTTCAGACCTGCGGATTTTGCCGCTTCGAGAACCGTTTGGCCGCTGGCCACGTCGACCGAATGCCTGACGCCGCCCAACGTGATCTCTGCCTTGGCAGCCAGACCTTCGACAGTGGTGTCAATCTCTGCCGCGCCGCCATAGCTTTCCATGTGGATGCGATTGGCAGGAACATCGAGCGACATCAGCGATGCTTTCACGGCCTTGTTCATGCCGCCGGGTCCGCAGACGTAATACTGCGTGTCCTGTGCATAGGGCGGGTTTTCGGCAATCAGCGCCTCGATCGCGGGTTCGTCGATGATACCTCTGCGCCAATACTCGGCCGAGGACCAGAAACCGGGTTTGGAAAAGACATGGTGAATGGTCATCCGATCCGGATTGGCTTCCCCAAGGGCGTTCAGCTCGTCCAACAACAGAACAGAGTGCTCGTTGTTGTTGCCGTAAGCCAGATGCGCGAAGGAATTGGGCTCGGCCGCCATGACTGAACTGAGCATAGCGTAAAGCGGGGTGATGCCCGAACCGGCGCCAAAAAAGTAATGGGTACGGCGCGCTGTCGCTCCGGGATCCAGGCAAAACCCGCCGAAAGGTGGCATCACATCGATCACATCGCCCTTGTTCACAGTGTCATTGACGTGGTTGCTGACGAGGCCGTTCCGGACTCGCTTGACGGTGATCCGCAGGGGATCACCCGTGAACGGAGACGAGGAGATTGAATAGCTGCGCCTTTGCTCCTCTCCGTTCACCATGAAGCGGAACGACAGGTGCTGACCGGCCCGCCAGGCGAAAGTTTCGCGCAGGGCGTCGGGCACGTCGAACATGACTGTTTTGGCCTGGCCGCCGATTTCCTCGCGGGTATCGAGAACGGTCAGTGGGTGGAAGTTTCGCTGTCTCATTTGGCGTCCCCCAACCATTCGAGAACGACTTTCTGATGCTGCACGACCGGGCCTTCACCAACCGCTGCGGGACCGGTTTCGAAATAGGGCGATTTCAGCGATTTCTGCTGTTGCTCACATGCGTAGATGTCTTCCCCCGTGAAGTCGCCCGCGACCATCGGGTCATCCTCGCTCATGGCGTCATGGGCTTCGTACTTGCCGCTCAGGCCAAACTTGGTCCAGAAATTCGAGGATTTCATCGACTGCTTGGCAAACTCCCAGCCGGAACTGTTGGACACCCGCCCCCGGTTGGACACTCGCGTCAGTTCGGGGCCGAGCGGCTCGATGATGAAGATGTTCCAACCGTCCTCGGAGCCAGCCAACCCAATCCCCGGGAACAGCATCGGCACCCATGCGCCAGTCATGTCCTCGGGGATCACACGCGGGGCAATCAGCTTGCTTTCCTGATCCTTCAGAAAGTCTTCGACCGGGGGTTCCCAGAACATGTAATGGGGGCCTTCCCAGTGGTACTTCGCGGCCTTGTGGTCGTACATTTGCAGCGTGTTCGAATGCAGGTGGCTCAGGTGGTAGACGTCGATGTAGTTTTCGACAACCACCTTCCAGTTTGCCTTGATCTCGTAGCTGTTGTTCAGGTCTTCATATTCGACCAGTTCCTCGGGTACGTGCGGGCCAATATGCTGTTCCACCGGCCCGAACCATTCAGCGATAGAGGGCGCGTCCGGGTCAGGATGCACAAATATCATCGATTTCCAGATGTCGACCCTGGCGGGTTTCAGACCCAGGCAGGATTTATCTACCTTTCCGAATTCCTCTTGTTCTTCGGGCACCGAGATCAGGTTACCTTCAAGGTCATAGGTCCAGTCGTGATACGGGCATGTCAGCGCCTTTTGCGTCTTGCCGACGGCCCGGATCAGTTGCGTGCCGCGGTGACGGCAAATGTTATGAAACGCGCGCAGCCGCCTGTCGCGGCCCATTACCACGAATATGTTGTTCAGCCCGGCCTGAACGGTGATGTATTGGCCGGGTTCGCTGACATCCTCCATGAACCCGGCATAACGCCAGGTTTTCGAGAAGATCTCGCGCATTTCGCGATCGAACCACTCTTGCGAAGTGTAGGCCTCGACAGGCAGCAGGTGAAGCATTCGGGTCATTCGGGTGTTCCCAAGATTGGTGTGAGCCCTAGCCGGGCAGAAAATCGTTGGTTATCAGCAAGATACCGAAGACGACCCAGGCAACCTGGATCAACCAGTACAGAACGGGGTCTTCGTCCCGCGTTACTTCAGACAACAAAAACGCATAGCCCGTGCGATAACTCTGGACTGTCCAAAACAGGAACAGCAGCCCCCAGAGCGATTGATAGCCAAGCACTGTTGCAATCATCAGCACGGCGAAAGCGATGTAGTTGAGTGGACGCATCTGGATCATGAGCGGCTTTCCAATCCTTCCAGCAGGTTGCCCGCGAGGGATTGTGCGGCTTGTGGATAGTCCTTGCTCAAAATACCTGCAATCGCGGCCTCGAACGCCAGAAGGGAGTCTCGGCAGGCGGCGCGCAGGTCCGCATCTTCTGCGGCACGCGCTGTCAGTGCCGCAAACGCCAACACCATGTCCGGGGTCGATTCCATCGTTTCGGAAAGCAGAAGCTCGACCAGAGCCGGCCCCGCGCCATCTTCCGGAAGCGCGGCCAACAGCGCTTCGGTCTGTTCGGCAAAGCTGCGCAGGACATAGTCCTGCAACGCCACGATCATTTCGTCCCGATTGCCCAGATGGTGTCGGATGAGCGGCCGGGTCAGCCCCGCATCGTCCGCGATTTGCGCAAGCGAGGCGCCTTCAAGCCCGAAACGTGCCACGCAACGCACCAGTGCGTTCATCACCTGTGCATAGCGTTCGTCTCGGTTTGATGGGCGCCCGGCCACGTCAGTTCCAGTACTTCAGCTGCAATGTCGATTTGGCCGTCGCGCCAGTTGCGACAGCCGCATCCTCGAATTTCGGCGGCAAACCCCGGCGCCCCATGCCGGAAAACGCATATCCTTCGGTCGGCACTTCGCCTTTCATGTCCAGATAGCTGTCCAGGTCCTCGTCGTGCATCGCGGCGAAGGCATAGGTGCCAGCCGGAAGGTTGTGAAACGTGACCGAGACCGTTGCACCGGCAGCAGGGACCTGGGCCATCGCGATCGCCGTGGCCACGTCCATCGTCTCAAAGCCCGCGGCCTGATCGAAGGCCGCCACGATCACTGCGCCATTGCCATTCCGCAGCCCGTCGACAGTCACCGAAAGCGGTGCGGTTTCGGACGATTGCGCAATGGCTGCGACTGCGGTGGCAGTAGCAAGGGCCGCCACTGAGACAAGTTTGAAAGGTTGCATCGGGTCACCATAAGTTGTCAAGATTGACAATATTTAGGGTGGCTTCCTATTATTGTCAATAGTGACAGTTTATTATTTTGAAACGCCAAACTTCAACGCATCCGGGCGGCCTCGGCCGACGCCCTGCAGTGCTCTGCCATTCGGTCGGGATGATAGGTCAGATTTTCAAACAAGGCCTGCGCCCAGTGTAGTGCCCCTGATGTCAGCAGGAACACTTCGGGCACGATCACCCACTCTCCAATCCAAGCGCCGCCGGACCTTTCGTGTTGGTGAAGGGTGAACTCCCCGATCTGTTCCGCTTTCTGCCGGCCGAGGCGCGACACCGCCTCCATGAATTCAGTTGCCCGCTGGTTGCGCTTGTGGTGCATGGACGAGGACGCGCCTTTGCCGTTGGCATGTACTTCAGAGATCTCGGCAATGTCGGATGAGGACAGAAGGTTGATATTGTGGGCGATCTTGCAGAGCGTGGCGCAGAGTGATCCCAGTGCAGTCACCAAATCCGCGATCCCGTCGCGGGCGTTTTGCCAGTGGGGCGCGACACTGCCCAGCCCCAGGCTTTCCGCGACCGCTGTCTTGACCCTCTCTCCCTCTCCGTTCTTGTAGCCCCGCAGATCACCAACCGGGCCGCCGATTTGCACGTTGAGGCCACGACCCGAAGCCTGTTCCAACGCCTTGTTGCGGCGCGCCAGTTCTGACCGCCACACCTCCAGTTTTGTGGCCAGCATCATGGGAACTGCATGCTGACCGTTGGTGCGCCCCATCAGCCAGGTCGAGGGGTGGTCGCGGATATGTCCGTCCAGCAGTTCGAGCAGCCGGTTGATGCCAAACTCGATTTCCGCAAGGCCAAGCTTCATCTGCATGACCATGGCGGTGTCCATAATGTCCTGTGTGGTCGCCCTGTGGTGAACGTGATCTGCATGCGCGCGCACCAATGACCGAATCTGTTTCACCAGCCCCACGATCGGGCGCCCGACCAGATCCATTTCCGCAGCCAGTGCTTCGGTATCCAGATCAGAGATACCCACGGCTTCGATCGCCACGGCCGCCTCGGTCGGAATCAGGTTCAGATCGGCCTGACAGCGCGAAAGGATCTGTTCGACCTTCAACCACGCAGCGATGGCGGCGGGCTCGGACCAAATCCGGCGCATTTCAGCGGAAGAAAAGCAGTTGCGGTAGATCCGGTAATCAAGCATCGCCCAGCCCGCCGGCGGCGATGCGCCGTTCATTCATGATCGACTGAATGCGGAACCCCATGGCCAAAAGGCCGAGCAGCAGGAATCCGGCGGCGATGGGGCGTTCGACAAAGATGAGCGCGCCGCCATCGGACATCAGCAGCGCCTGACGGAACGTTTCCTCGGCCCCCTTCGCCAGGACGAAAGAGATGACGAAGGCCGCGACGTTGAAGTCGAATTTGCGCATCAGCCAGCCCACAAATCCGGCCACGGTCATGACAGTCACGTCGAACATCGAACCTCGGGCGGAATAGGCGGCGACAAAGGCAGTCAGAAAGATCAGCGGGTAGAGGACATTGACCGGAACCTTCAGGATCAGGCGCGCAACCTGCGTGGCCCCAAAGTAGCCGATGATCCCGTAGGCAAAGATTCCCAGCATCCCGCAGGCAAAAAGCTGATAGACCAGTTCCTTGTCCGTGAGAAACAGGGTGGGTCCGACCTGAATGCCGTGGATCAGGAAAACGCCCAGCAGGATGGCCCCGATGGTCGACCCCGGGATGCCAAGCGTCAGCAGCGGCGCCATCGACGGCCCGGACACCGCGTTGTTGGCGGCCTCGGGCGCGGCGACGCCTTCCAGCGCGCCCTTGCCCCATTGCTCGGGGTTTCTGGCGCGGCGCTTGCCTTCACCGTAAGAAATGAAGGCCGCAATGGCCGAGCCGAGCCCGGGAAGAACCCCGATCCCCGCGCCGATGAATCCGCCCCGGATGGCATGCGGGATGCAGGGCTTGTATTCTTCAAAGGTCAGGTTGTGCCCGGTTGGGTCGCTTTCGTTTTCACTGACCTCGCCTTTGGCCTTTTTGCGCCCTTCCAGTTGGGCAAAAACCTCGCCCAGAACAAAGACACCGATCATAAGAGGCACCAGTCCGATGCCATTCGACAGATCGAACGAACCAAACGTGTACCGTTCTTCGCTGGAAATCGGGTCGAGACCGACCATGGCCACAAGGATGCCGAGCAGGGCCGAGATCAGGCCCTTGGTGATGGACTTTCCGATCACGGACCCGATCACCACGAAGGCCGCGAAGTAGATGGCGAAGGTTTCGGGCGGGCCGAGTTTCAGCGCGATGGCGGCGATGAAACCGACACCCGCCACAAGCAGGATATCCCCCATGAAATCGCCGATGACCGACGAGATCGTCGCAACCTTCATCGCCTTACCTGCCTTGCCTGCACGGGCCAGCGGATAGCCGTCGATCTGCGTCGCTGCACTTGCCGCTGTTCCGGGCGTATTGAACAGAATCGCGGCAACAGAGCCGCCATAACGCCCCGATTTGCCTATGACATAGAGAAACGCCAACGCAAACAGAGGCGGCATGTAGAAGGTAATGGGCAGCAGCATTGCGATGGCCGCCGAAGCGGTCAGGCCGGGGTGGCACCGACGATCATGCCGACGACAGCAGCCAGGACAATGGCGAATAGAAGTGTCGGATCGGTGATAACCGACAGAAGGGCGGGAAAGATCTCCATTGTGTTTACCCTCGGAACCAGTCGAGCAGATCGAACACCTCGCCATAAGGCGGGAAGACGCCGAGCAACTCGAAAAAGATGATGTGGAAGATGAGCGGACAGACGATCACGGATATGGCCAACCCGATACGACTGCGGACACCGAAGATATACAGAACCACCGGCGCGGTCATGGCCGTGGGCAGGACGTAGCCGAACCAGCGGAAAGACTGCTGATAAATCAGAGCAATGCAAACAGGATCAGGATGTCCAGCGTGCTCGTGTCGCTTTCTTCAACGACAACCTGTCGTGACTGCACCAGGCGCAGCCCGTTCATCAGTACCAGGCCCGAGAGGGCGAGCAAGGCAACTGATGCGGCAAAGGGCGCGATCCCGGCCCATGTGTCTCCGGGGCTTGCCGCCGGAACCTGCCAGGCCCCCCAGATCGCGAACAATGACAGCAGTACGAGTACAATTCCCTCGATCACGTCCCGCATAGTGTTCTCCTTCAGAAACATCTCGGGTGGAGCGGCCGGGCCGAAGCTGAGTCTGGCCCGGCCGTTGCCCACCTCAGTTATTCAGGGTCGCAACCAGCGGCGCGGCATCCGCTTTCATCGTGGTCAGTGTGGCCCTGGCGTCTGCGCCTGTTGCAAAGACCGGACCGGTGCCGCGCTCTGCCAGAAGCTCTGCAAATTCCGGCTTTGCCGTGATCTCGGTCAGCGCCGTTTCCATGGCGGAAATCACTTCGGCCGGCGTGCCCTTGGGCGCGAATACGATCACCGGCGACGATACGGCGGCAAAGGGAACGCCCAGTTCGCCAAAGGACGGAACATCGGACATGATATTGTCCCGCTCGGCGCTATTGACGGCAAGTGCGCGCAGCTGCTCTTCAAAACCGCGCAATTGCTGCACCCCGAGGAAACCGAAGTCGGCCTGTCCGCCAATCAGCGCCGCGCGGGTCGGCCCGCCCCCCTTGAACGGCACATCCTGCGCCTCGATTCCGTTGTTGGCCAGGAACCCGAGACCGCCCACGTGATGGAACCCTCCGCGCCCGGAATGGGCCCAACGCAATGACCCAGGGTTTGCCTTTGCCGCTTCAATCACGTCCTCTACGCTTTGATATGTGCTGTCTGTGGGTACCATCAGCGAGGTCTGCAGCTGGCCGACCTGAGCGACGAAGTCAAAGCTATCCAGTGCATCAATGTCTGTGTCGCGTGTCATGGTCGACAGCAGGAAAGACCCGCCCGAGGTCATCATCATCGTATAGCCATCAGGCTTGGCCCCGACCACGGCGTTGGCGCCATTGAGGCCACCTGATCCGGGTTTGTTCACGACGACCACCGGAACGTCCAATACGCCTTCGGCAGCGGCGGAAATGGCACGCGCATAGGCATCGGTGCCGCCCCCGGCCTGATAGGGTACCACGATATTGATCGGGCGTTTCGGCCAGTCGGCCGCGAAGCCGGCGGTTGCCGTTGCGACCAGCGCGGTCGCCGCTGTGACGGCAGCAAGGAATGCTCTGCGTTTCATGTGGGCTCCCCCAAAAAGTGACGCAGCCTTTCTAGCAGGCCAATTGATTGCGATTTTTGCAAATGTAGCATTAAATAATGCAAATAATGAAAGAGTCCTGTCGATGAACGTCAAAGCTCTCCGCGCCTTCCGTCATGCTTTTTCCGAAGGCTCCATTGCGGCGGCCTCGGACATCATGCATCTAAGTCAGCCTGCCATCAGCAGACTGATCAGCGGTTTGGAAGCAGAACTGAAGCTCAGGCTGTTTGACCGCAGCGGGCGCAGCCTGTCCCCCACCACTGAGGGGATCGCGTTTTATCGCGAAGCCGGGCGCATTCTGGACAACCTGGATGAGGTTCCCCGTATTGCAGCCGAAATCCGGGCCGGGCGTACAGAAAGTCTTCGGGTTGTGACGATGCCTCGGATCGCCCAATTTCTGTCTGCACCCGCCGTCGCGCACTTCACCCGTGAAAACCCCGAAGTAAGTGTGACCTTGGACGTCCGCGCGCGCCGGGACGCGAGCAAATGGCTGGCCGGGCGAGAGTACGATATCGGAATAGCAGCCCTGCCGGTCAGCCATCCGGACATCAGAACGGTGCCGCTTGTCCGCGTGCGAGCCCTGGCAATCCTGCCCCGGGATCACCCGTTGGCGAATGAGGCAACAATAGCGGCAGAACAGCTTGCCAGTGAAACGATCATCCGCCTGATGCAGGGCTTGTTGCTTCGGGAGCAGTTAGACGACGCTTTCAACTCGGCTGGTGTAGTGCCCGAAGTGACCCATGAAGTGTCCTCGTCCCAACTTGCTTGTGCCTTGGTGGCCGAAGGTGCAGGCATCACAATCGCCGATGAGATGGTCGCGGCGTCATTCGGGGATCGCTTGGTATCAATCCCGATCGAGCCGGAAAAATGGATGACATTTGGATTGTTGCTTCCGAAGTATCAACAGTCGGGATCGGCGGCCAAGCAGTTCCAGGACAAACTGGTGGAGCACGTAAAACGCGTATGCCGTTCCAGCGACACCATGCGCAGCGAGGTGTCCTGATCCACCGACTTACCGTTCAGGCGACTAATGTGGACCTCACTGGCTTGCCTGATTGGAAATCGCGCTCCAATCGAGGTGCGCGGCAGAAATCCTCGCGTTTTTAGTAGTTGTTATCGATCTAGCGAACTCAGGCAGGAACTCTCCTGACCGGCTGGCATGTGAATTGTTCCAGCATGAAAGCCTTAGTGCAGTTTCCAGCAGTTCGAATTTTGGAAGCGCGCTCCAGTACCGCTCCAAAACGGTCAAATTCTAACTTTCCTGACAATGTTGGATACCGCAAACGACAGTGACAGCCCCTATTCAGCGCTTGGAACCGGACGTGGAACTCCGTTCTCATCGATCGCAACAAAGGTGAAGATCGCCTCGGTCACCTTTTCACGGACGCCGATCAAGCCGCGCAAAACCCAGGCTTCGATGGAAATGGCCATTGAGGTTCGGCCTACACGCGACACCTCTCCGTAGATGCATAACACGTCACCGACTTTCACCGGGCGAATGAACTTCATCGCATCAACTGCGATTGTGGCAACGCGGCCTTGCGCGCGTGTAGCTGCAACAATTCCGCCGGCTATATCCATCTGACTGAGAACCCAGCCGCCAAAGATATCGCCGTTAACGTTGACGTCCGCCGGCATTGCTGCCGTGCGCAATGTCAGTTCACCTTTCGGAGTTTCACTGCTCATCTTTTGTGCCTTTTTTGGTTCAGGACACGGTCATCATGTCCGGAAGTTTTTGTCCTGTCTTGATCGCCAGAGGTGGATTGCACCGTTCAGTCGCGCATTACAGGCCGTTCTGACGTTCCCTGGGTTCCCTTATAAGACGCTCCCTGACGTTGCCATAGCCGTGATCGCCGCAGTTCTTCACCCAAGCTTTTCCGGCGGCAGGGCGTTTTTCAGCACTTTCTCATTTATGCGACCGAACAGGGCTGTCGGGCTGTGTTTGGCCATCCATATGGTCATTTTGTTCATCAGCCCCGGAGCCGTCAGGAACTTGCCACCCAGATTGCCGAGCGCTTCGGTGACAACTGCGTCTGCATTCATAACGCTTGATGGAACCTTGCTCCAATCCAACCCGGTACCAGCAGCCATCGGCGTATCGGTCGGTCCAGGCGACAGGACATGAACGTCAATGCCCTTCGGCCGAAGCTCGGCCCGCAGGGATGCGCCGAAATTCAGCACGTAAGCCTTGCTGCCTGCATAGTTTGAAAAATAGGGGTTCGGCATGTGGCCCGACAGGCTTGAGACCAGAACGATCCCGCCCCGTCCGCGCTCTAGCATTCCCTGGCAAAAGTGGTGGGTCAGGCGAAAGGTCGACAGAACATTCAGCCGCAGCAATGCCATTCCCTGATCCGCATCGGTCGTTTCAAACGCGCCGTTCACCTCTACACCGGCAGAATGAACCAACAGACCGATTTCTTCGGGGATGGCACACACCGCGTCGATGCCGGTCTCCGTTCCGAGATCAGCGGCGACACAGCGTACTTCCACCCCGTGGCGAGCGCTGAGATCGCTGGCCATAGCGTCCAGCAAATCGGCGCGGCGCGCCACAAGGATGAGGTTCATCCCGGCAACCGCAAGCTGGTTCGCAAATTCGGCGCCAATTCCGGAACTGGCACCTGTGACCAGCGCCCAATTGTCATACCGGTCCTGATACGTTCTTCCCATGCTGCCCCGCCTCTCCCTTGCTTCGCTTCGTCGCAAAAACCAACGCGTGTATCCTGAGGGTCGGCGCTTCTTTTGTCGATGTGGTCGCGGATAGTTTATCGCGTCGGTTAGCGCCGTAGTGGTCGACCCGCCCGGTTGTGTGCCACCCGATCCAACCTGTGCAATACACTTTCGCGCCGGCTGACGGTTATGTGGTCAGGCCCATTTGGCGTACAGCCAGATCGCGCATGATCTCTTCCGAACCGCCGCCGATAGCCATGATCTTGACTTCGCGATAAACGCGCTCGACCGGATTGCCGAGCATGTAACCTGCGCCACCAAAGATCTGCATCGATTCAGACGCTACAAATTCCAGCGATTTCGTCGCCTGTACCTTTGCCTTTGCGATTTCGGCGGCCGGTATTTGGCCCGCGTTGATGGTGTAGCAAATCTGATCCAGATAGGCCTGATTCATGTCTATCCGGGCCGAGATTTCGGCAAACTTATGGGCGATGACCTGATGATCGATCAGGCGTTTGCCAAAGGTCCTTCGTTCGCGCGCCCAGTCCAGGGAGGCGTTGAAGCACAGCTTCATCATGCCCAGCGAACCGGCGATCAAAGCAAGCCGTTCATGATTGAAGTTTTCCATGATCGCAAGGAAGCCCCGGTTTTCAGGACCGATCAGCGCGTCGGCGGGAACGTGGCAATCCTTGAAGAACAAAGAGGCCTGTTCTGAACAATGCCAACCCATCTTTTCTTCGCCTCTGGTGCGGGTAAAGCCTGATGTGTCGGCTTCGATCAGAAACAGAGAGATACCGCCCAGACCCGCATCGCCTGTCCGTGCGCCGACGACAAACCACTTCGAGGCCATGCCGCCGGTGATAAAGCACTTCTCACCATTCAGAACCCACCCGTTACCTGATCGCGTGGCGGTCGTGCGCATGTTGGCCACATCTGATCCGCCACTGGGCTCAGTGATTGCCAGCGACGACGACATCCTGCCCGCGATAATTTCGGGCAGAACGGTGGTGCGGAAGTCATCTGATGCAAACCGCGCCATCGGCGCAATTGAAATCGCGCGTCCGCCCACGGCCGCCGCTACCCCCGATGCGCCGCAGCCAAAGATCAATTCGTTGAAATCGGTACGCAGAAAGGCATCGTCCATTCCCAAGCCACCGTATTCTTCGGGCACCCCAAAGCCGAACACACCGAACTCGGCCACTTTTTCATCCAGTTCGGCGGGAACGGCTTTGTCGGCCTCCCACGTTTCGATGTTGGGGTGAATCTCGCTTTCGACAAATCGCTGGAAATTGTCCCGGAAGTTCTCGCGCTCGGGTGTCATAAAGGGTGAAATCAGCGCCATCTCGGCCTCCTAGCCATTCAGTACTTTCTCAACCGGCTGTTCGGATAATGCACTGGTCGCACCCAGTTTGACCGTGTCGAGCCATTCATACCGATCTTTTTGACCCGCTTGATCTCCCGGGTGTCCAGTGATCTGAAAATCTCATGGGCGGGGAAGGCCCTTGCAAAGGTTCATCTCGGTCTCTGCTCAACGTTCGCAAGTACGTCGGGATTCTTCGTGTCTTTTGCGTGAACATCATCGAAATCCCCTCAGAATGGTTACAGTGCCCGATCTGGGGCATGACTGCCTAGCTCTCGGAACTCACCAGCCGCACCTCCCTTCGCCGTTGCAGATGCGGGGTCAGCAGGTAAATGAACTCCTGCACGATTTCCGCGGTCTCAGCTTCGCTCCGGACAAATGAGTCATGTGTCAGCAAACCGCGATAGAAAATTCGGGCGATGGTCCACAGGCGAATAAATTTCGCATTGTCGCCATCCGTCGTCTTGAGATGAAGCAATGCGTTTTCATTGATGGTGTCGTTCCAGTCCAGCAGCGAGTCGTGGATCTGGTCCGCAAGCTCTTTATCCGTGCGGATCGCCACCAGAATCTCGTGCAGGGCGCGCATCGCGTCGGTGTTCATGACCTGCCGCCAAAGCCGTTCCAGATGCCTTTCGATCGTCTGCTCAGGTCGGTTTTCGCGGCCAGCCAGCCAGCGGATCGAGGCCTGCATGATCCAGTCGCTGGTGGCCACCATCAACGCTGTCTTCGAGGTAAAGTGATGGGTCAAAGCCCCGCGCGAAAGCCCCGCCTCTTCGCAAACACGCGACGTGCTGGTTTCGGAGTAGCCGTATTTCACGAGACACCGCATCGTCGCCTCAAGGATCGTCTGCCGTGACTGTAGCGCCTTGGTCTCGCGCTTGGTCGGTTTGCTGCTGGCCATATTCTACCTTCTTCGGCTTCGGTCTGCCCCTTTGCGATTTCAAAGGGTTTTATGCGACACGAAGCAGTTGACAAACAGAACGTTCTGTTTGTTTGATGACATCAAAACTGACGCAGGTCCAGTGGATTCAAAGGGGAGTTCATGCAGAGACAAATCCGAATAGGCGGTGCCAGCGGATTTTGGGGTGAATCCGATATGGCCGTGCCGCAGTTTCTGGAAAACGGGCGGCTGGACTATATGGTGTTCGACTATCTGGCTGAAATCACGATGTCCGTACTGGCGCGCGCGCGCGCAGCAGATGCAGACAAGGGTTATGCGGTGGACTTCGTGAATTCGGTCCTGCGTCAGAACCTGCGCGAGATCGCGCGGCAGAAGATCAAGGTCATCGCAAATGCGGGTGGCGTGAACCCCGAAGCCTGCGGCGAAGCCGTAAGGTCACTCATTGCCGATCTGGGGTTGGATCTGAAAGTCGCCGTGGTTTTGGGCGACGATATTCTACCCCGCC
Organism: Ruegeria sp. BG6; assembly: GCF_056538465.1. Lineage (NCBI taxonomy): Bacteria > Pseudomonadati > Pseudomonadota > Alphaproteobacteria > Rhodobacterales > Roseobacteraceae > Ruegeria > Ruegeria sp. BG6. The sequence continues at coordinate 113,963 of NZ_JBQFTB010000002.1, forward strand.
TCAAGGTCGGGGAATTCGCTGGCGTGCGAGAAATGTTTGTGAACACTCCGCTGCCGAAACCAGAAAATCTGCAAAGCGCGAACGCCTATCTGGGCGCGTTCCCCATCGCGCAGGCGCTGGCGGGTGGTGCAGAGATAGTTGTAACTGGTCGCTGTGTGGATAGTGCCGTCACGCTGGGGGCCTGCATCCATGAATTTGGCTGGGGTGCGGATGATCTGGACCAACTCGCGGGTGGCAGCCTTGCAGGACATGTAATCGAATGCGGGCCGCAAGCCACAGGTGGTAATTTCACCGATTGGCGGGATGTGGGCGATATGGCCAACATCGGTTATCCAATCGCAACGGTCGCAGCCGACGGAAGCTTTACCGTCGAAAAGCCCAAAGGCACCGGCGGTTTGGTGTCCGTCGGGACCGTCGCTGAACAGATCATTTATGAAATCGGCGACCCGCAGGCCTATATCCTGCCTGATGTTGTCTGCGATTTCTCGCAGGTTGTCGTGACGCAGATCGGCCCCGACCTGGTCCGGGTTGCTGGTGCCCGGGGCCGCGCGCCAACCGAGTCTTATAAGGCCAGTGTCACTTTCCTGGATGGATATAAGGGCTCAATCATGCTGGTGTTTACCGGCTTTGACGCCGAGGCCAAGTTCCGCACTTACGCGCAGGCGGCTCTGACCCGTGCTCGCGGAAAACTGGCCGCCCGAAACCTGCCGGATTTCGAAGGGATATGCGTTGAGCCGATCGGATCCGAAGCCAAATACGGCGATTATGCCCGAGAATTGGGCGTGCGCGAGATTGCGGGCCGGATCACTGTAAAACACATGGATAAAACCGGCGTCGCCCTTTTCTTGGCTGAGGTTATCGGCGCGGGCCTTGCAACGCCAGCCGGTCTGTCCGCCTTTGGCGGTGGCAAGCCAAAACCGATGCCGATCGTGCGCCTGTTTTCGTGCCTGATCCCGAAAGCGGATGTGCCGGTCCATGTCGTCACGGAGAGCGGCGCACAATCAGTGGATATAGCGGCGGGGCAACCATTTACGGATTCCGAAACCCTGCCCGGCATCTCCGCTGTTTTAGAAGCCTGCACAGTCGAAGTGCCCCTGATCAAGTTGGCAATCGGACGCTCGGGCGACAAGGGCGACAAGGCCAATATCGGCCTGATCGCCCGCAAGTCCGAATACTTGCCTTATATTGCTGCCGCTGTAACCTCGGATGTGGTGACGGCCCGCTTTGCCCATCGACTGAAAGGCGGGGTAGAGCGGTTTTATATGCCGGGCATGCACGCGCTGAATTTTGTATTGCATGATGCACTGGGTGGCGGTGGCACGGCCGCACTGCAGGACGATCCGCTGGGCAAGGCCTATGGGCAGATTCTGCTGGATCACCCCATTCCTGTTCCCCACTCTGTTGCGGAGGCGCTCTGATGCCCGTTTTCCAGACCAGAATATCGACCTCATCCGAAGCGTTTGGGCAGAACCGTCGGGATATGCTGGCACTGATCACCGAACTGCGCGAGTACGAAGCGCGCGCCGTTGCGCGTTCGGACAGCCGCAAGGCCCGTTTCGACCAGCGTGGCCAGTTGACCCCGCGCGAGCGGGTCAAGCGTCTGCTGGACCCGGGTATGCCGTTTGTCGAGCTGTTCAATATGGCGAATTTTCTGGTCGACGACCCAGACCCGGAAACCTCCATTCCCGGCGCGTCGATGATAACCGGGATCGGCTATATCAGCGGCACGCGCTGTCTGGTCTATGCCGATGACAGCGGGATCAATGCGGGCGCGTCGACCAATATGTCAGTGAACAAAGGACTGGCCATTCTCAAGATCGCGCTGAAACAAAAGCTGCCCTTTGTGCATCTGGTGGAAAGCGCCGGGGCCAATCTGATGCAGTACACCGTAGAACTTTGGGCCAATGGCGGCGGGCTGTTTTATGGTCTGGCCAAACTGTCCGCAGCCGGTATTCCGACCTTTGTGGTTCTGCACGGGCCTTCCACTGCTGGTGGCGCCTATCAGCCGGGCATGTCGGATTACGTAATCGGCGTGAAACACAATGGCATGGCGGCGTTGGCCGGAGCCGCGCTGACGCAGGCCGCAACTGGTGAGGTGGCCGATGAGCGCGAACTGGGCGGATCGGAGATGCACGCCTCGGTTTCGGGCCTTGTGGAATACCTGGCCGAAGACGATGCGGAAGGCATCCTGATTTGTCGCGATCTGGTCGAGCGTCTGGACTGGAACAAGAACGCCCGCCCCCTGCCCCGCAAACAGGTCGAACCGCCGGTCTATTCTCCGGACGAACTCGCCGGTGTCGTCCCTGTGGATTACAGAACCGCCTTTGACTGCCGCGAGATCATGGCCCGGATCACCGATGGCTCGGACCTGCTGGAATTCAAACCCCGTTTTGGCCCCGCGACCGTCTGCGTCCAGGCCCGAATTTTTGGTCACTCGGTCGGAATCATTGGCAACAATGGCCCGCTGGACCCTCAGGGTGCGGCCAAGGCAACGCAGTTCTTCCAGCTCTGCGACAGCGCAGACATGCCGATCATCTTCCTCAACAACATCACCGGCTACATGGTCGGTACCGAGTACGAGCAGGCTGGTATGATCAAGCTTGGCTCCAAGATGATTCAGGCCGTGTCGAATGTCCGCGTTCCGAAGCTTTCGCTCTATGTCGGTGCCAGCTTTGGTGCCGGGAATTACGGCATGTGCGGTCATGCTTTTGATGCGGATTTTCTGTTCTCTTGGCCCAATGCGCGCACCGGAGTAATGGGTGGCGAGCAGGCCGCCATAACCATGGACGTTGTTGCCCGCGCCGGAGCCGCCCGCAAGGGGGTTGAGATCACGCCCGAGATGGAAGCGAAGATGGCCAAGCAGAAACAGGCCATTCGGGACGTGTTCGAACCGCAGGAAAGCGTCTTCTACACCTCCGGCCGGATGTTGGACAACGGTATCATCGACCCGCGCGACACTCGTAAAATTCTGGGCTTTTTGATCGAGACCACTTGGGAAGCACGCAACCGAGACCTGAAACCCAACACCTTTGGCATCGCAAGGATTTGAGAGGGCGCAACTTGGCTGATTTAAAGACCCATCAAACCTTCGAACTGGACAATCAGTGCAACAGCCGGTCGGTGTGGTCCGACCAGGCCGATGCCACCTCCGAAACCGCAAAGGTCTGATCCATGCCGCGCTTCAACTCGATCCTTGTGGCCAATCGTGGTGAAATTGCTCTGCGGGTGATGAAAACCGCGCGTTCGCTGGGCTATCGCACCATCGCGGTCTATTCCGAGGCTGATGCCACCGCGCCGCACGTGAAATTTGCCGATGATGCGGTCTGTGTGGGTCCGGCACCGGTTGGCGAAAGCTATCTGCGTGCGGACAAAATCCTTGAGGCTGCCAGGAAGACTGGCGCGGGCGCGGTGCATCCGGGCTATGGCTTCTTGTCCGAAAACGCTGATTTCGCAAAGGCTTGTGTCGACGCGGGTATAGTCTTTATCGGCCCCACGGCCGAAGCGGTTGACCTTATGGGCAACAAGGCTGCCGCCAAGCGTCGAATGATTGAGGCGGGTGTGCCTTGTGTTCCTGGCCGTGAGGGCAAGGGTCAGTCGGACGAGCAACTGATCACTGCCGCAGCCGAGCTCGGTTTTCCAATCATGGTCAAGGCTGCCGCAGGTGGCGGCGGGCGCGGGATGCGTCTGGTCCAGATGGCCGAGGAACTGCCCGCTGCGCTGATCTCGGCCCGGTCCGAGTCGCTGAACGCCTTTGGCTCGGACGAGTTGATTCTGGAAATGGCCCTCATCCGCCCTCGTCATGTCGAGGTTCAGGTTTTTGCCGACGCCCATGGCAATGCCATCCATCTTGGCGAACGTGACTGTTCCGTCCAGCGCCGACACCAGAAGATCATTGAAGAGGCCCCCTGCCCGATCATGACTCCCGGACTGCGTGCTGCGATGGGCAAGGCCGCCGTCGATGCGGCGCTGTCGATCAGCTATCTGGGCGCGGGCACGGTGGAGTTCCTGGTGGACGCCTCGGGCAAGTTCTATTTCCTGGAAATGAATACACGCCTTCAGGTGGAACATCCTGTGACCGAGATGATCACCGGTCTCGACCTGGTGGCACTTCAAATCAGCGTCGCACAAGGCGAACGCCTGCCGTTGGTGCAGGATGGTGTGCAGTTGAATGGCCATGCGATCGAGGCGCGTCTTTACGCCGAAGACCCGGCGCAGGACTTCCTGCCGATGACGGGTCATGTGGACCTTTGGCAACCCCATCGCGGCGAAGGCATCAGGATCGACAGCGGTATCGAGACCGGCAGCGTCGTCTCGCCCTATTATGACCCGATGATCGCCAAGGTCATCGCCTGGGGCCCGGACCGTGAAACCGCCACCGCGAGGCTGAACGCGGCACTGGACAACTCCCGACTATTCGGCATCAAGACCAACAAGGGCTTCCTGTCGGCAATTCTTGACAAGGAAACCTTCACCAGGGGCGAGGCTACTACTGCCTTCATCGCCGAGGAGTTCGGCGCAGAAGAAATGACGCCACCGGTATTGTCCGAAACCGAAGCGATGATTGCGGTCGTTCTGCAATACGAGGACTCGCGCCACCGGAGTATGGCGGCCGCGCTGGGTATCAACCCGGAGCTGGCCAACTTCAGTTCAACCGGGCGTCTGGAATCCGACTATCGTTATGTCAGCGAAGGGATGACCCGCGGCGTGACGGTGACTGCCACGGAAGGCCGCTATCACGTAACCTGTGGTAAAACCCGCGCCACCATCGCCATCGACCGTCAAGAAGGCACCGAAGCCCGTTTGCGGGTGAACGGACGCATTGTCCCGGTCGGTATGCTTGTCACCGAACGCGGCCGTATTCATCTGGAACATAAGGGCCGTACCTTCGCCCTGCGCAACGAGCTCGAATTTTCGGCTTTGGCCGAGGAGGCACGCGGCGGAGGCCGTGTGGCGGCACCGATGCATGGTGCTCTGCTGGAAATCAATGTGGTCGTGGGCGACACCGTCGCCAAGGGCGATCGCCTGGCGGTTCTGGAAGCGATGAAAATGCAGCTCGCGATCGAAGCGGAAATCGACGGAACCGTGACCGAAGTTCAGGCCAGTGCCGGAGGACAGATCGCCGCCGATGAGGTGATCCTGATCATTGAACCCGCCGAGGAGGGTGAAGATGTTTGATCAACCGCAGGCCGTTCAGGCCGAAAGCCAAGCGCTCTACGATCTTCTAAAGGACCGAGGCGAGGAAGATCTGGCCCGCGCGACCCTGTTCAAGGGCTGGACCGCCAACCGGATCCTGGGCCATCTGCATGTCTGGAACATCGGTGCAGACCTGTCACTGAGCAAACCCGAGGCTTTCGCGGCATTCAAAATTGACGCCATCGCCCACTTCAGCAGCGGTGATCTTGCCGGGTTTGAGGCGAAATACCTCGAGGGTTTGTCGGGGCACGCGTTGCTGGATGAATGGATGTTCTACACCACTGGTATGTGCGACCGCTTTGCGCAGGCCGATCCCAAGGCTCGGGTGCCGTGGGTCGGGCCGGATATGTCCGTGCGATCGTCCATTTCTGCCCGGCTGATGGAAACCTGGTCGCACGCGCAGGCGCTTTACGATCTGTTCGGTGTCGTGCGGCAGGATCACGACTACATCAAGAATATCGTCGTTCTGGGTGTGAACACTTTTGGCTGGACCTACAAGAACCGCAGCTTGGATTTGCCCGGTACGATGCCCCATCTAAACCTGACCGCCCCTTCCGGTGAAGTCTGGGAATGGGGGGAACCCAATGAGGCCGAGCGGATCGAGGGTCGCGCCACCGAGTTTTGTCAGGTCGTCACCCAAACCCGTAATATCGCCGACACCACACTGCAAGTGACCGGCCCCGTTGCCACGGAATGGATGGGCATGGCGCAGTGTTTTGCGGGCCCTCCCGAAATGCCCCCTGCCCCCGGCCAGCGCCATATGGCCCGAGGTCGTAAGAACACGTCTGGGTAAACCACCCAAAAGTCGCCAGGTATGGCCGCGAACGTTTGGTGCGATCAGGCGACGCGCGAGAGCATCTGGTGTTGGCCACGACCCTGATCGCAGACGGTGTCCAACCTGTCGGTGTTCAGGTTCGAAAAACTAGCGTCCGGCACTTATTTCATTGGCTGCGAGCGGCCAATCGCCGAGCCTAATAACGAACACTAATCTATTGAGGCCAGCTAAAATCTCGGGCCGCACGGCGCCTCAATTGGCCGCAGAACGGGTCTTTTCCTGCTGGGGGCTACCCTGCGTCGCATGCTCTTGCCGTTCATTTTCTAGATTGCATCATCACAAAGTAAGTACGTTTTTGCTTTTCGATTTCAAAAATATTATGAATGAAAGTTAAATAGGATCCGCCTGCAATGAGTTCATGCATTTCAACCACCGGCCATCAAATCCCGAGAATGTGTGCAGCGAGCCTGATCCGTCTTGGCAACAGGTGCACAATCTCAAGTCAGCGGAAACCTGCAGCGGCGGTTCAGGAGCTGGTAAATGGGCGATAGCGGCTTGAAAACATACGGCCCATTCATCTCGGGCTCATTCCTGAAGTGGCATGGTGAGACATTGCCGAGTGTTGACCCTGCGACGGGTCAGGAATGGTGTCGGTTTGCGTGTTGCGGGTCTGACGAGGTTGATCAGGCTGTTCGTGATGCGGACAAGGCGTTTCGAACCGGGCCCTGGGCCAATACAACATCTTCGCAGCGCGCGGATATCCTAGATGGTCTAGCGGACGGGCTGCAGAGTCGCTGGGAAGAGCTTGTCGAGCCCGAAATCCGTGACAACGGCAAACGCATCGCCGAAGTCCGCGGACAGTTTTCCGGCTTGCACGGCTGGTACAGGTATTTTGCCGATCAGGCACGCCAGCTTTCGCCCGCGCTGCAATCGAACGGGGTGTTCGGAGTGGAAAGCATCGGCAATTGGATGCCTTACGGGGTGGTCGCCGCGATTACACCGTGGAATTCACCGCTGATGATCTTGGCGTGGAAACTGGCCCCCGCACTAGCCGCAGGGAATACGGTGGTGGTGAAACCATCCGAGATGGCGTCGGCCTCGACGCTGGAATTTGCGCGACTGGCGTGTGAATGCGGCTTGCCTTCTGGTGTATTGAACGTCGTGACAGGTCACGGGCATGAGGCTGGTGAGGCGCTGGTGCGCCACCCGCTGACCCGCAAAGTGACCTTCACCGGCTCTGATATCGGCGGGCGCAAGGTTGCCGAGGCGGCAGCGGCCGGAGTTGTTCCAACGACCCTGGAACTGGGTGGCAAGTCCCCGCAGGTCGTGTTTGCCGATGTCGACCTGGAAAATGCGGTCAACGGCGTCATGTCGGGAATCTTTCTGTCGAATGGTCAGACCTGTGTCGCCGGGTCCCGTCTGATTCTGGAGGAAACGGTTGCCGCCGCCTTTACCAATCGCCTTCTGGAACGCGCCGGCATCCTTCGGCCTGGTGACCCGATGAAAACAGAGACGCAGATCGGGCCGCTGGCAAACGAACCGCATTGGAACAAGGTTGTTACCATGATCCGGCAGGCGAAGGCCGATGGCGCGATTTGCCTTCTTGATGGTACCGAGACAGGGGCCGGGTATCCCGGTTTTTATATCGGACCAACGATTTTTGCCGACGTGACACCGGACATGCATCTCTGGCGTGAGGAGGTTTTTGGTCCGGTCCTTGCGATCACCACCTTCGCAACTGAAGACGAGGCCATCGAATTGGCCAACGACACCGACTACGGCCTAGCGGGCGGAGTCTGGACCTCTGATCAGGACAAGGGCGCGCGCGTTGCCGGCGCCATTCATGCAGGCACGGTTTACATCAACCATTATCGAAGCGTCGATCCGGCAAGTCCCATCGGCGGGTTCAAACTGTCGGGATATGGCCGGGAATTGGGGCCGGATGCCGTCAAGGACTTCCTGCAAAGCAAATCGATCTGGACCGGATCTTCCCCGGTTCCCGACCCCTTCCCGGAACCGACGGAAACAACCCTTTGTGACCCGGAAAGTATGGAGCAATGACATGAGCAATCCAGCCGACGACACCTTGTTCGCAGTTCCCGAGGGTGATTTCCGGGGTCATGACCAGCAACAGGTATGGTCACTTGAGCATGATCCGGAACTGACCGAAGTCGGCCCCGGCAGACCTTGCGGCGAATATCTGCGGCGGTTCTGGATGCCGGTCGCGATGACGGATCAGATTGGCGATCTGCCCTATCGCCTGCGTATACTGGGCGAGGATCTTGTCCTTTTCCGGGAAAAGAAGGAAGGCAAGCTGGGCCTGACTCATCTGCACTGCTGCCACCGCAACATGAGCCTGGAATTCGGTATCGTCGAAGAGGGTGGCATCCGTTGTTCCTATCATGGCTGGAAATACGGTCTGGATAGCACGGTTCTGGAAACGCCCTGCGAACCCCCTGCCAGCCAGGTCAGGAAAAAGGCCTGCCTGGGGGCTTATCCGGTGATCGAATACAAGGGACTTGCCTTTGCTTATCTGGGTCCAAAGAACGAAATGCCGCCATTCCCAGTCATGGACACGTTCGATGATGAAGGAGACGAGCTTGTTCCATATCTGATCAAGTCTCCGTGCAACTGGCTCCAGGTGATGGAGAATGCCTGGGATCCATTCCATGTCGTGTACCTGCACACGCTGGCCGCCCGTGTGCAGTTCACCGAAGCGTTCGCGCATATGCCGATGATTGAGTTCCACGACTGCGCCACCGGTGATTTCTATACCAACGTGCGCCGGGACGGGGACTATATCTGGGTGCGCGTGCACGATCACATGCTGCCCAGTTTCACCCAGAATGGCGGGCATTTTCCGGTGCCGGACCGGTCGCGCTATTTCGGTCGCGGCGGGCTGACGCGCTGGATCACACCGATTGACGACACCAATACGATGGTCATCGCCTGGCGGCACTTTCGCGCCCCCGAGTTCAATGATGACCCGCGAGGGCTGACCAATCGTGACGAGGTCGGGTTCGGCAAGACGGATTTCTACGGACAGGGTCCCGACCGCCCATATGAAACGCGCCAACGCGATCCAGGCGACTACGACGCCTGGGTCAGTCAGGGCCCGATCAATATCCATGCCCGCGAAAACCTGTCGTTTACCGACCGTGGGGTCGCCAAGGCGCGGCGGATGGTACGCAATGCGATCCGGGCGCTGCAAAAAGGCGAGCGCCCCGCACAGCCGACCGACCATTTCACCGGCAGGGTGATCCCAACCTACGCCGGTGACACGGTGTTGAAGATCCCGCAGCAGGAAGGCCGCGACGACGGTGCCCTGCAGAAAGAAGTCAGTTTCAAGGTCGCCGAAATCCTGAAATCGGGCGATCACCTGACCGGCAAACAGAGACGCGACTTTATCGTGAAGGAACTGAAGGATTACGAATCTGGCTGGACTTGACGGTTAAGGGCAAGGCGGCAGGAAAAGGGGATTGGACATGACGCGCATACCGCACAATCCGGGGCGGGTGGAGTGGTCGGGGGAAAACCCGGGCATCTACCTGAAGCGGGATCCGGGTCAGAAGAGCTATGACACCGTGGCGCTTTTCTTCCGGGTGGTTGTATCGCCGTACGGGCGGGGTCATGCGGCCATCGTGCTTGGCGCTCCGGATGACGCACTCGGCTGGCCCATGGTGCCAAATCTAATCATGACTGATAATCAGCGTATGATACGTTGGATCGTCGATGGCTGGGTGACGAAAATGCCGACATTCGTAGGCAAAGCCGGGCTGTCCGCGATGACATGGCTGGACTGTGACAGCGTTGAAAAACGTCCCGGAGACCTGAAAACCCGGTATTCGGAGACCCTGCGCGGGTCTGGCGTGACACTCGAGATGATCTGGCGGGATATGGGCCCGCCGCTGCCGGTCGAGGTGACCAAAGAGAACTCGGCGACCAAGGAACACGAGATGTATTCCGTTTTTCTTGAGGCGGGCCAGGCGGAGATCAAGATCAACGGCACCACCCTGACCGGCCAGGTGGCGGAACGTCAGTTCTTTGGCCGCAGGATGAGCACCGCCTTTCTGGCTTTTTCAGAAACCTGGGTTACGCCGCAGGAGGATGCCTGATGCCACTGAATGAACCGATCACACCGGGCGTGGTTGACTGGACCGGGGAAAATCCCGGAATCCTGTTGAAAGATGACGACGGGAAAATTAGCGCGATGGCCTTGTTTTTCCGTGTTGCCTGGTCGCCTGTGGGACAGGGGCAGGTTCTGCTGCTGTACGGCACCCCCTCTCAGGTCGAAGGCACTTCGGATGCGCCGAATGTCATCCTCAGCGACAATCCCGATCTGACTGCTTTTCTGAAAATGAACTTCGTCAGCAAACTAGCAGCCTTTGCCAACGCGCCAGCTTTTGAAACCCTTCCGGAAATCGGCGCGCAGGTGGTTCGCAGCTCGGGTGACCCGATGAGCCATCGTTACTCTGAAACCATCGTTGGCGGAACCCTGACGGTTGAACTGGTCTGGGAGAAGCTTGAACCACCCCGCGCATTGGAGTTGTCCCCGCATGAGGTGGCATCGGGTGAACAGAACATGTTCTCGCTTCTGATCCCGGCACAATTCGCACAGATCATTGTAAATGGGCGTGCATTGCCGGGAAAACTGGGGACACGGGTTCAGGCCGGGTTCGAGACCACGACCGCGTTCCTCTATTTTTCGGAAACCTGGATCATCCCGCCGGAGGTCTCATGACTCTGCACCCCGCCGACCAGCTGGCGTTTGACCGGGCGATGGTGACGCAACCGGTCTGGAACCGTTTCAACACGGCCTCCGAAGCAGTCGGGTTGGCTGAAAACGTGCTGTTGCATGCTGGTCCGGCGTTCTCTGCGCCGGAACAAATCACTGTACCCATCCTGAATTCCGCCTGTGTCGCGGCAGTCTGGGAAGGGTTGGCCCGGAATTTCGATCAGGCCGAAGCGATGATCATGGCACAGGAAATCCTGTTGCAACCAGCGCAAGACCATGACGTGGTCACACCACTGGCTGCCGTTGTCTCGGCAAATATGCCCCTTCACACGATTTACGATGCGTGGCGGGGACAGACGCGGGTATTCACCCCGATCAACGGCGGCGCGCGCCCGTCCATGCGGCTGGGTCTGCGATCGCAGGCAGTGCTGGATCATATCCGCTGGCTGAACACGCGATTTCTGGACATCCTGCAAAACGGCATCGCCGAGGGCATTGCACTTGTTCCTCTGGCGGTCATTGGTCTGTTGGGTGGTGATGATTGTCACGGGCGAACCCCCGTCAGCACGGCTGCGCTTGTCGAGGAACTGAAAGACCGCAGTCCGAAGGGCATTGATGACGCGGATGCGCTGGAATTCATGGCGACCTCACCGTCCTTGTTTCTGAACCTTTGGATGGCCGCAACCAAGATCATGATGAAGCTGGCCGAAGGGGTCGAAGGGTCCAGTTTCGTCACCGCGGCCGGCGGAAACGGGCGCGACGTCGGCATTCAGGTATCTGGCCTGCCCGGGCGTTGGTTCACGATTCCGGCCGCTCCGCCATCAGGTAAATTCGATGTCGATCTACCGGCCGAGCGTGCCCTGGGCGCCATCGGTGACAGCGCTGTGGTCGACGCGTTTGGGCTGGGCGCCATGGCCATCGAACACAGCCCTGAGCAGTTAAAGGGTTTGGGTGCCTTTTTGCCGGACGATGCCAGGACCCGTACATCCGGTTTGGCCGTGGGCGCGCACCCGTATTTCAATGCTTTTGATATCAGTCTGGGCTCGACCGCCCGAGGGGCGGTTGCGCAAGGGGCTGGTCCTGTGGTCAGCCTTGGCATTCTGGATCGGCTGGGACAGGCTGGGCGCTTAGGCGGTGGGATTTATGACATGCCGGTCGATCCCTTTGCCACAGCCTTGCGGGCGCTGTCTTCATGACAGAACTGAATGAACTTGGGGCGTTTGAGCTTGCCGCGCTGATCCGCGCGGGCCAAGCCAAACCGTCCGAAGTAATGGCCGCCCATTTGCATCGCATCGCACACAGAGAGCCTGAAATTGGTGCCTTCGAATACCTCGATGCAGAGCATGCCATGGAGCAGGCAACCCGAGCCGACGCTCTGCCCGTCAACGGGCCGCTGTTTGGGGTGCCTTTCGCGATCAAGGACATCATTGATACCGAAGACATGCCAACAGGATGGGGCAGTGACTTGTATGCGGGGCGGCAGCCAACGCGCAATGCGGCCTGCGTTCAGGCATTCATAGATGCGGGCGCGATTGCAGTCGGCAAGACGGTGACAACCGAGTTCGCCTATTTTCGCCCGGGCAAGACGGCAAACCCCCACAACACCTTGCACACACCCGGCGGATCTTCGTCAGGCTCAGCCGCAGCGGTGGCCGACTTCATGGTGCCGCTGGCCTTTGGTTCGCAAACGGCAGCTTCCCTGATCCGGCCAGCGGCCTATTGCGGGGTATATGGGTTTCGGCCAACTATCGGTGGCTATCCGCTGGACGGAGTCATGGGTTTGTCGCAAAGCCTGGATACCCTGGGCGTGCTGGCCCGAAACCCCCGTGATCTTTTGTTGGCGGATTCTGTCTTGCGGGGAACCGATGTGCCGCCGCTGCCAGACTTCCAAGACAACTTGCCGCGTATCGGGCTGATGCGTGGCCCACACTGGATGGATGGTACGGTCGAAATGCGCGATACATGTACTCGTGCGCTGGCTGCAATTGCGGCGGCCGGAGCCGACACAGCAGAGGTCGCCTGCCCGCAGGTGTTTTCCGGACTTTCCGACGCCCAAAACACCGTCATGAGTTATGAGGCCGCCCGGTTGCGCGCTGTCGAATACAGCGCGGGCGAGTCCGCGATCAGCCCGCAATTCCATTCGCTGATCGAGAACGGCCTTGGGGTGCGTGATACGGACTACCGGCAGGCGCTGACAATCCGCGACAGCGCGTCTGTCGTTCTGAACCAGTTGTTCCGGGATATTGATGCCTTGCTGGTGCCATCGGCTCCGGGACCTGCACCTAAGGGGTTGGAAGCCACCGGCGATCCACTGTTTTCCCGAATGTGGAACCTGTTGCAGGTCCCGTCCTGCGCCGTACCGTTCGGGGCTGATCCAAGCGGCCTGCCGTTGGGATTTCAGTTGATCGCACCATGCGGTGCCGACGCGCGGTTGTTGGGCATTGCGCAATGGGTTCATGATATTCTTCAGGCTGAGCCATAGAATAATGGGCACGAATCCCGGTCCAAGTGGCGTGTAGGTTGCTGGCTATTTGGTTTTCAGTAGTCCTTTGCTGGGGCCACGGGTTCCGCCTCAAAACAAAATTCTGTCGCACGACTATCGGCCGAGCGAGCAAGTGCATGTCGCTAACGAGAACTTTTGTCGCAAATCGGCTTGTCGAAGCATTGGCGCGACGGCAAGATCAATCGCATGAGAGCGAGTCACATCTTGAACCCTCTGGACCGTCGCGCGACCGGTTGCGATCTGGTCGCGTCAGCCTGAAGCGCGGGCATCTGCCGGGGCTCATCTGCGCTGTGACGATCATATCCGGAAAACTTCATGACATTTCAAAGACTGCGTCTGGCCATCGATATTGGCGGCACATTTACCGATACGGTTCTGGTATCCGGTGAAGAGACGATACTGGCTTCGACAAAAACGCTGACCACGCACCAGAACCCGGCAGATGGCGCGATGGAGGGCGCGGTGCGCGTAATGGCACAGTCCGGGCACGACCTGAATGAAATAACAGGGTTCATTCACGGGACCACCCTTGCAACCAATGCACTGATTGAGCGGCGCGGCGCGGTTGTGGCGACGGTGACGACCGAAGGGTTCCGAGACATCCTTGAGATCGCGTACGAGCGGCGCTATTCGCAATATGACATCAATCTGGAAAAGCCCGATCTGCTGGTGCCGCGCGAACGGGCGTTGACCGTTCGTGAGCGGATGGCGGCGGATGGAAGTGTGCTGATCCCGCTGGAGGATGACGCGATTGATGCATTGTTGGCCGATCTAGACGCCAGCGGTGCCGAGGCGGTCGCGATCTGTCTGATGCATGCTTATGCCAATCCCGACCATGAGCGGCGCCTGCGCGATGCGCTAGCCGAGAAACGCCCCGGTCTGACGGTTTCGATCTCGTCCGATGTCAGCCCCGAGGCGCGTGAATTCGACCGTCTCTGCACCACGGTTGCCAATGCCTATATCCAGCCGCTGATGGAAAGCTATCTAAGGCGGTTCGTCGCCCGGTTCGAGGCCGAAGGCGTGACCTGCCCGATCCTGATGATGACTGCAGGGGGTGGCATGTGCACGGTACGAACCGCCGCCCGGTTTCCGATCCGACTGGTGGAAAGCGGGCCGGCCGGGGGCGCCATCCTTGCCGCGCGCATCGCGGCGCGGGCTGGGATTTGCAATGTTCTGTCCTTTGATGTGGGCGGCACAACCGCCAAGCTGTGCCTGATTGATAACGCCCGGCCCCAAACCTCACGCCAGTTCGAAATCGCGCGCGCAGCTAGGTTCATCAAGGGATCGGGCATGCCCGTGCGCATTCCGGTGATCGAAATGATCGAGATTGGCGCGGGTGGTGGTTCTATTGCCGGTGTCGACCGTCTGGGTCGTTTAACTGTTGGCCCGAAATCAGCGGGGTCGGAACCCGGACCCGTAGCGTTTGGCCGGGGTGGCACAGAGCCAACCGTGACCGACAGTGACATCACGCTGGGTTACATCGTGCCCGACACATTTGCAGAAGGATACATCAAGCTTGATCCGGAAGCCTCGAAAGAGGCCCTGACCCGTGTGATCGGATCACGCCTGGACACCGATGCGACGGGATCGGCCGATGGGGTCAGCCGGATCGTCGATGAAAGCATGGCCAGCGCTGGCCGGATGCATGCCGTGGAATCGGGCAAGGATCTGGGTCCGCGCACCATGATCGCCTTTGGTGGTAACGGGCCGCTGCACGCCAGCCGTGTGGCGCGTTCGGCCGGGGTCAGCCGGATCGTGATCCCGCCCAATCCGGGCGTCGGCTCGGCGGTGGGTTTCCTGTTCGCACCAGTCAGTTTCGAAATCGTGCGCTCGCGTTATTCGCTGCTGGAAACGCTGGATTTTGATGGGATCAACACCCTGTTCGCCGACATGATTGCCGAGGCCAGCGGCGTTGTTGCACAAGGTGCAGGCGATGCGCTTACCGAGACGCAACGCACTGCCTTTATGCGCTACAACGGTCAGGGTCACGAGATCGAGATTCCCCTGCCCGACCGTGCCTTAACGGCGGATGATATCAGCCCGCTGATAACGGCGTTCGAAACGGAATACCGCAAGCAGTTCTCGCGCCCGGTGCCGGGGATGCAGATCGAGATTCTGAACTGGGCCGTGCGCGTTGCCACGCCGGATGCCGAGTTGCCGGATATTCCGACAACACCTGATCTGACCACGATCACACCTTCCGAGACGCGCCCCATCACCTGTGATGTTGACGGACAGAAAAAGCAGGCAAGCTTTGTCCCCCGCGACAGCCTGAGACCCGGCGACCGGATACATGGCCCGGCACTGATCACCGAACCGCAGACCACAACATTGGTCTCGGCTGATTTCTCGGCGCATGTGGACGCCATTGGAAACCTCGTCCTGCTCCAGGACCAGAAAGGAGGCGCATGATGACTGCCGATCATTCTCCCGCCCGCCTGCAAGTGATGTGGAACCGACTGCTGGCAGTGGTCGAGGAACAGGGCCAGACCCTGATCCATGCAGCGTTCTCACCTATCGTACGGGAATGCGGCGACATTTCTGCCGGGATATTCGACGTTCATGGCCGGATGTTGGCGCAGGCCGTCACCGGCACACCGGGCCATATCAACACCATGGCCGAAGCGGTGATGCATCTGCGCGAACGTTTCCCGGTGCAGAACATGAAACCCGGCGACATCTATATGACCAATGATCCCTGGCTCGCCTCGGGGCATCTGAACGATTTTCTGCTGATGATGCCTGCGTTCAAGAACGGCAAGGTCGTGGGCTTTACCTCCTGCACATCCCATCTGGTCGATCTTGGGGGCCTCGGCATGGGTCCGGAAGGGTCGGATATCTATGACGAGGGGCTGCTGATCCCGCCCTGCAAACTGGTTGAAGAAGGGGTGCCGAACGCCCTGCTGCTGGACATAATCCGCGCCAACAGCCGCGAGCCAATTGCAAATGAGGGTGACATATATGCGCTGATCGCCTGTTGCGAAGCAGGCGTAACCCGTCTGGTCGACATGATGGACGAGTTCGGCATCGACGATCTGGACAGGCTGGGCAACTACATCATCGACACCTCGCGCCGTGGTACGCTTGAGGCGATCGCCGAAGTGCCAGAAGGCGTCTACAGGAACGCGCTGAAGATGGACGGCTATGAGAACGAACTGGAACTGCACGCGACACTGACAGTCAGCAAATCGGGCATGCATGTTGATTTCACCGGCACCTCGGGTTTTTCGCGCAAGGGTATCAACGTGCCGCTCAACTATGCCACCGCCTATACAGTGTTCGCACTGCGTTGCATCGTCGGCTCTGACATCCCCAACAATGCCGGGTCGTTGGAACCGTTCACCGTGGACGGACCAAAGGGCTGTATCCTGAATGCACAGCGCCCTGTGCCGGTCGCCATGCGGCATACGCTGGGACAGGTGACGCCTGATCTGGTGCTGGGGTGTCTGCATCAGGCGCTTCCCAATGCAGTGCCGGCCGAAGGTGCCTCGTGCATGTTCGACCTGCCAATGCGTCATGCGCCGGAAGTGGCCCGTGATGGTGGACGCGAGTTCGCCGTTGAACCGGTACATAATGGCGGCACCGGCGCGCGGCCACACGCGGATGGCCTGTCGGCCACTGCTTACCCTTCGGGCGTATTCGGATCACAGGTCGAGATCACTGAAAGCGTGGCACCCGTCACCATCTGGCGGCGCGAACTGCGCCCCGATTCCGGCGGCGCAGGCACGTATCGCGGCGGATTGGGTCAACGGATCGAGATGACCTCGGCCAACGGTGCACCCTTCATCGTATTCCTCTCGGTCGAACGGCTGAAGTTCCCCGCCCTGGGGCGTATGGGCGGACGGCCAGGCGCACCCGGGCGCATCCGTTTCCGCGACGGTGAAGGCGACATTCCCGGCAAGGGCGAGTTGCGGGTCGAAGGCGGCGACTATCTGATTTTCGAAACCCCCGGCGGAGGTGGTTTCGGAGATCCCTCCGAACGCGACGCACAGGCACTTGCGCTGGATCTGAAACGCGGCCTGATCAGCGAGGACGGCGCCAAATCCTACGGCGTTGTGTCATGATCCGCCCGGTTTCCCATGTAGGCGCGATGGCGGCGTATGCGCTGGCCGATCTCGGCGGCGCGGACACCATCTCGTTGGCCCAGAACGAAAGTGCCTTTCCTGCAAGCCCCGCTGCCATCGCGGCGGGACAGGCTGCTATGAGTGATTTGCCACTCTACCCCGATCCGGAGTGGCCGGAACTGCGCGCCGCTATTGCCGATGTGCATCGGCTGGATCCGGCGCGGGTGTTATGCGGCGCCGGCTCGATGGAACTGATTGGTTGCCTGATCCGGGCTTATGCCGGACCTGGCGATCGGGTTCTCGGTACGGACTATGGATATGCGTTCGTCTCGTCCGCTGCGGCGCAGGTGCAGGCTGATTATGTCCAGGCCCGCGAAATTGACCTGACAGTATCCGTTGACGACATCCTTGCTGCGATGTCGCGCAAGACGCGGATCGTTTTTGTCTGCAACCCCGGCAACCCGACGGGCACCTTGATTCCGAACTCCGAGATCCTGCGCCTGCGGGACGGGTTGCCCGCAGATGTTCTGCTGGTCGTGGATCAGGCCTATGCCGAGTTCTCTGACGAAACCAATGACCCCGCGGGGATTTTTGCCCTGACTGACAGGGGCGATACCGTGGTCATGCGGACGTTTTCCAAGGCTTATGGTCTTGCGGGTGCTCGGGTAGGCTGGGGGTATTTCCCGCCGGCGATTGCGACTGAGATACGAAAGCTTCTGAATCCCAACAATATCTCGATTGCCTCGCAAGCCGCCGCAACCGCCGCGATGCGCGATCAGGCGCATATGCGGGACGTAATTGCCCGAACCGCCGACATTCGCGACCGCTTCGCCGATCAATGCCGCGCCATGGGCCTGCGCGTCCCCGAAAGCCACACCAACTTCGTCCTGCTGCGTTTTGCCTCGGCCGAAGAAGCACAGCGTGCGGATGCGGCGCTGCGTGCTGAAAATCTGTTGATGCGCGGAATGGGTGGCTATGGGCTGAGCGACTGCCTGCGCGCAACCATATGCGAGGCACCGGTCATGGATCGATGCCTGGCGGTGCTAAAAAAGGTGATATCATGATTTGCGAAACGCGAAGACGAGCCAAAATCGGCGTCCTTGTGCCTTTCACCAATACCAATCTGGAGCCGGATATGGAATTGATGCGCCCGCCGGACACCACCGTCCATTTCCAGCGCATGGGTGGGTACGACGTGGACGAGATTCCGGGATCGGACCAGATGGCAGGACTTGGCGCATCCGATATCAGTCACGACCTGCGAATGATCGCGGGCGTTCGGCCGGACGCGGTATTATACGGTTGCACTTCTGCCACGCTGACTCATGGCCCGTCATTTGACGCGGATCTTGCGCGGCAGATCAAATCCAGTTCGGGCGCGCTTTCTCTGACCGCCGCAGGGTCACTGATTGCGGCGATTACAGCGCTAGGAGCTGCCAAAGTCGGGTTTTCCTCGCCCTACCTGGGGGAAATCAATGCACAGGCGATTGATTTCATGTCTCAAAACGGCATCGAAACCGTTCGTTGCGCTGACATAGGCCGCGAACTGGGGAATTATGGTCAGGGTGAACTGACCCCGGATGAGGTTTTTGATCTGGCCTGTCAGGCCGACCATCGCGAGGCGCAGGCAATTGTTCTCAGCTGCACGGACATGCGATCCGTAGAAGCGATTGACCGGATTGAAGAAAAACTGGGCAAGCCGGTCGTGACGTCAAATCAGGCGATGATGTTCTGCCTTATGTGGGCCCTGAATCTTCCGCGTCACGATGCGTTGCCAGGCCGGTTGTTCGAGTGGCTTTGATCTTCGCCCCTATTCAGGTGCGGTTCGCAGTGTCGTAGATCAGTGCGCCAAGGTCCGAGAACTTTGATCCGGCGTGGTTGAGCCCGAGAACCGCGTCCCGAATGGCGGCGGCCCGTTCTGTACCCAGCGGCGGGCTGGCGAATTCCATGAATTTTCCGACAACTTCGTCCTGATCCATCGGCGCTTCGGGGCCGCCGCGCGCGTGTACGTCACCCGAGTTCAGCACCTGTCCGTCGGTCAGAGTTATGCGGACATCGGCAGTGCGGTTTTGCGGGAAGCGGTCAGAGTGGCGTACGGTTTCCGCAACCGTTATGCGCTCGACAATGCTGGCCACCAGCGGGTCGGACAGACCTGCGCCGGTGATGTGCACGACACCGATCCGGCCATGTGCCGCCATTGTGGCGACCGCAAAAGGCAGCGAGTATTGCGCCTTGGACGTATCATCCGGCATGCCCCGGAACAGGCAGGCGCTTTCCTTGAAGGTGTTCACGTGGATGGCCGCGATATCCTGATGGCTCAGGTTGTTTTCGCGCATCAATGCGCGGGTTGCGTCAATGGCAGCGTGAGCCCAGCGGCAAATCGGATAGGGTTTCACATACTGATGTTCCATCTGCCAGAAATGGCCCAGGTCCTGCCAATGCGCGGCGACCTCTTTCGCCTCAATGGTGATGGCAGGCGCGCCGGTAAAGCCCTTTTCTGCCAGAACCGCCGAGGAAATACCCACCAACGCCCCCCAGCCCGAGCCGTCGTGCAACATGGTCGGGTTCGCGATCTCTCGCATCATCTGACTGCGCGGACCGTGATATTCGGCGATGCCCATTGCCTGCCGCATCTGTTCCGCGCTCAGGCCGCGAAGACGGGCTGCAACCGCCACCACGCCCAATGCATTCCAGGCACCTGACGTATGATAGTCGCTGACCGTATCATGCAGAGCAATTCCGGCCCGTCCGGCAACTTCATACCCTATCGTCACGGCGGCCAGCGCTTCAGGCCCCGAGAAATCGGGCACCGTTTCGGCCAGTGCCGCAAGAGCGGGAACCACGACGACCCCGATATGGCCCTTTGTCGGGTTATACCCGTCATGACCGTCCAGATTGTCTGTCTGGGTGGCGGCAGCGTAAGCGGCTCCGGCCACGCTGACCCTGCGGCCATCGAACAACATGCGTGCGCTTAGCCCCTGTTCACCGGCACCGTATAAGGCTGCTGCGCAGCCTCTTGCGATTTGCCCGGCCTTCATGGGGCCAGCGCCGATGGCGATGCCCAAAGTGTCGAGCAGCATCAGAGCCGCCGCATTGAGAGTGGAGTCCGGAATGTCCTGCGGTTGGCGCCCCAGTGTGAAATCGGCAACGGCTTGAAAGGTGTCTGTCACGGTGTCCTGCGGGCGTTTTCTTTTGACTTCCCGAAAATTCTAGCAGGGTTTACGATTGGCAGAACGAAAACTATCGGGGGCATTGGCCCTTGATTTTTTGCGACACTTTCCAATCTTTGCGGGACCAAAAAGGACCGTTCAGGCGTCGCTGACGGACAAGAAGGTGCACAGTATGCGCTTCACTTTGGTTCTGCGTCCCATCTGAGATACCGTTGCCATGATGAATCTGCCCCACCTGACCTTCCTGCGCTCGTTCGAGGCGGCAGCGCGCCATCTGAGCTTTACCAGCGCGGCGCAGGAACTGAACTGCACGCAGTCGGCGGTCAGCAACCACGTGCGCTCGCTTGAGGAATTTTTGCATCGTCCGCTTTTTGTTCGCCATGCCCGGTCATTGACCCTGACAGATGTGGGTGAGGCCTATCTGCCATCCGTGCGCCATGCCCTGAACGAAATCGACGTGGCCACGCAATCCGTCATTCTGAACACGCACAAGCGGCGGGTCGTGGTGTCCTGCCCTGTCAGCCTGGCGGAAAACTGGTTGCCGGATGTAATCCGGGGCTTCAACGCCGTGCATCCGGATATCGATCTGACGGTCCATGGCACCGTCTGGACCGATGTCGGCGCAAATGTTTCCGATATTTCTCTGACGATCAATCATGCTGAAGACGTGGCGGAAGGTGCCAGATGTCTATGGGTTGAAAAGCTGGCCGTGGTTTGTGCTCCTGATTTTCTGGTCGATGGAAAGCCCCTGACCTCTCCCACCCAATTGCAGGATGCGTCACTGATCCACATACTGGGTCGTCCCGCCTATTGGGAGCGTATTGCGCAGCATTTCGGATTATCCAATCTGAACCAAAAGGACGGCTTGCGCACCAATATTTCGAACCTGGCAATGGAGATGGCGGTCAAGTCTCTGGGGTGCATAGCACTACCCCGTTCGCTTGCGCGACCCTATGTCGACAGGGGGTTTTTGGTTGAACCCTTTAGCTTTGAGTTGGAAAGCCCATGGGCTTATTTCATGCAGCTCAAAGAAAAATCGGCCTCGCCTCCGGTCAGGCTATTTCAGGACTGGCTTTTGAAGGCTGCCGCTGAAATGAATACCTGACCGGAACAAGCTGCACTGTTTGTTATGCGCCGACTTCTTCCACAACCGGGGCCATATCGCGTAGGCGGTGCCCTGCGGGGTCAAAGGGCGGCCCAGCCAGGATTTTGGCCTTGTGCGGTTTCCCAAGAATGAAGACATCGACCGTATCGCCGGGCTTGGCGACAGCGGGGTTGGCATAGCCGATGGCAAGGGATTTGCCGACTGAATAGCCGTAAGCGCCCGAGGTCACGCGACCGACTGGCGTGCCGTCCGGGGTAAAGATCGGCTCGCCGCCTGTCGCATCGGCATCGGTTACGTCGACCTCGAAGATCGACAGAACTTCGCGGGCGGCGTTATCCTTGATGGCCAGATAGGCGTCCTTGTGCAGGAAATCCTTGTCCAGCTTGATCAGGCCCGCCAGCCCGACTTCCTGCGGCCAATATTCCTGTGAATACTCGCGACCCCACGAGCCATAGCCCTTCTCGATCCGCAACGACCCAAGCGCACGGCCGCCCACTGGGCCGCCATTGCAATCCTTCGCCGCCTCAAGCAGCGCAGAGTAGAGCCTGATCTGGTCCTCTTCGGCGCAGTGCAACTCCCACCCCAGGTCACCAGTAAAGCTGACACGGATCGCGAGGCAGGACACGCCTGCCACCTCGATCGTGGCCGAGCGCATGAAGCGGAAGGCCTCGTTCGACAGGTCCGCATTGGTCAACCGCTGCAGAAGGTCACGCGACTTGGGCCCTGCGACGTTGAAACCCGCGATCCGGTCCGTCGCCACCTCGAACGTGGTGCTCTCGGGCAGGTCGATCATGTTGAAGAAGCGCTGATGATAGCGTTCAGCCATGCCCGAGCCGATCATCATGTATTCGTCGTCAGCCACCTTGGTGATGGTAAAGTCTCCGGCCACACCGCCACGCACGGAGATCAGTGGTGTCAGGCAGGACCGGCCAACCTGGGTCGGCACCCGGTTGGCGACCAGCTTGTCCAGCCACGCATGGGCGCCTGGTCCCTTGATCACGTAGTTTGCAAAGTTCGAGATATCGATTACGCCAACGCTCTCGCGCAGCATCTTCACCTCGCGGCCCACCGGTTCCCACCAGTTCTGTCGTGTGAAACCGTTTGTTTCGACTGCCCCGGGCTGATCTGCAAACCAAAGCGGGTGTTCCCATCCGCAGTTCAGGCCAAAGACACAACCCATATCCTTTTGCATCTCATAAGCCGGGCGCACGCGGGCCGGTCGACCAGCGCTGCGTTCCTCGTTCGGGAAATGAATGGCGAAACGGTGGGTATACTGGTCCTCGACCCGCGCCTTGGTGAATTTCTTGTCCGCCCAGTCGCCGAACCGGGCCAGATCCCAGGCAAACATGTCGTATTGCGGCTCGCCCTCGATCATCCACTGCGCCGCAAGCAGGCCCAGACCGCCCGATTGCGAGAAGCCGGGGATAATACCGGTGCAGCAGAAATAGTTCCGCAACTCCGGGACCGGCCCCCAGATCGCGTTGCTGTCCGGGGACCAGATCATCGGTCCATTGATCACCCGCTTGACCCCGGCCGTGGCGGCCACCGGTACACGTTCGGTTGCGCGGATCACATTCTCCATGATCCGGTCCAGGTCATCGGGGAACAGGTCATGGGCAAAGTCCAGCGGCGTACCGTTTTCTGCCCAGAACTTCATGTCTTTTTCATAAGCTCCGATCAGCAGGCCGTTGCCTTCCTGGCGGAAGTAGTATTCGCCATCCCGGTCGGCGATCGAGGGCAGTCGCCGGCCCAGGCTGGCGACCTCGCTAATCGCCTCGGTCACGAAATACTGGTGTTCGGTCGGCTGCAATGGCAGTTCGATCCCGGCCAACGCCGCGACTTCACGTCCCCAGAGGCCGCCGGCATTGACCACCCATTGAGTATGGATGTCGCCTTTTTCGGTGCGCACGATCCACGAACCGTCGGGCTGTTGTTCCGTCCCGATGACTGGGCAAAACCGTTCGATCGATGCGCCCATTGCGCGAGCCCCCGCGGCATAGGCGTGGGTCACACCCGAAGGGTCAACATTGCCGCCGTCGGGTTCGTACATGATGCAACGGATGTCATCGAACTGCGCCAGTGGGTGCAACTCCTTGGCCTGCTCACGGCTGATTTCGTGAAAGTTCAGCCCGTAGAACCGCGCTTTGGCCTCCTGCAGGCGCAACTGGTGTTCACGGTTCTCGGTCTGCGCCAGATACAGCGAGCCCGGCTGGAACACGCCGCAGCCCTGTCCGGTTTCCTTCTCCAGCTCTTTATACAGGTTCATTGTATAATGCTGGATGCGGGTGACGTTGTTGTTATCGTGCAACCCGTGAATATTTGCCGCCGCATGCCACGTCGATCCGCTGGTCAGTTCGTCCCGTTCCAGCAGGACAACGTCCCTCCAGCCCAGCTTGGCCAGGTGGTACAGGATCGAGCAGCCAACAAGGCCGCCTCCGATCACTACAGCCTGCGCGTGCGTCTTCATCGGTATTCCTTCTCGAAATCAAAGACGTCAGATATTCTGAGTCATCATGGTTGCGGTCATCCGACCATTTCTCGTTCGTCGGATAACGGCACGATTCGTGACAAAACTAAACGATCACCTGTTGCTCGACCTGCAAAATATTGTGGGGCAAAGCCCCGGAGATTTTCCATGCATACTGATTGAGGGGGAACATGCAGGACCAAAGCTATTGGATCATGAAAATTCTCTGGGTTGATGTGTTGAAAAAGAAATACCCAACAGATTCAGTAATTGGTATCAATAGGTTCGACATGTCCTGCGTACGCCGTCATAGTGGCTTTCAAGAGGCAGTCGCTTTGACTCGCCAGTCATCCAGGGGGTTGCAATGGCTTTGGTCAGAGGTTTTTTGCCGATCATCGACACGGCGCATTTTACGCCCCGCGACAACGTTCTAAGATGCCGGACGCTGCAGACGGGATCGTCTGCGTACCGCAATCAGCAAAGGCTTGAACTGTGAACCCGGATTTCAGAATGTCTGCGTCCCCCAGACACGAATTGCGCAATACCCGCAATCAGGGAACGACGTTCCTGGCACTCGCGTTTCTGTTCAGTGTTTTTGTCAATCTGCTGATGCTGACCGGACCATTGTTCATGTTGCAGGTCTATGACCGGGTTTTGGGATCGCGCGCGGTCGAGACGCTGACGGCGCTGTTCCTGCTGGTTGCACTGCTCTATGTCCTGATGGCCATGCTGGATTATGCACGCGGCAGGATTGTCGCCCGGTTCGGGGCCCGGTTCCAATCCGCTTTGGACGAACGGGTGTTCGACGCCACGTTGCGGCGATCGCTTGATCCGAAAACAAGATCCGCACCTGCAACGGCATTGCGGGACCTCGAAATTATCCAGAAACTATGCGCGTCCCCCATTCTTCTGGCGGTGATGGACATCCCCTGGACGCCGGTGTTTCTGGCCGCGATCTTCCTGTTTCACCCCTTGCTTGGATGGCTGGCCGTTGGCGGCGGTTCGCTGCTGATATTCATTGCTCTGCTCAACCAGGTTCTGACCCGGAACAAAGTAGCGGAAGCACAGCGGGCATCGGCGCAGGCGAACTCGTTTTCCGAACATGCCAGGCAAGCCGCGGAAGTGGTCCGATCGCAAGGAATGCAGAGGGCTGTGACCCAGCGGTGGTTGCGGCAACGGTCGAGTGCATTGTCACAGACCATTTCCGCCAGCGACTGGACTGGAAGCTTTACTTCGCTGACCAAATCGCTGCGGCTGTTTTTACAATCCGCGATGCTGGCGCTTGGGGCCTGGCTGGTGCTTCGCAATGAATTGTCGCCCGGTGCGATGATTGCAGGCTCGATCCTTTTGGGCCGGGCATTGGCGCCCGTGGAACAGGCGGTGGGCCAATGGGGGATGATCCAGCAGGCGCGAACGGCCTGGGTTTCGTTGAACCGATTTCTGGACACCACCCCGCCCGAGATGCCGCGCACCAAGTTGCCGGTGCCAAAGGCGAAATTGGAGGCCAAGCGCCTGACCGTCATTCCGCCGGGTGCCGATACACCGACACTGCGCAATGTCACGCTGCGCCTGGAACCGGGCAAGGCGTTGGGAGTTATCGGCAAAAGCGGGTCGGGTAAAACGACACTTGCCAAGGCCCTGCTGGGGTTGTGGCAACCGGCCGGCGGCGAAATAAGGTTGGGCGGTGCGACGCTGGATCAGTATGATCCGGACGATTTGGGACAGCATATCGGCTATCTGCCGCAACAGGTTACCCTGTTCAACGGAACGGTGGCCGAGAACATCGCCCGGATGTCCGAAAACCCCGATCCCGAGGCAGTCGTTGATGCTGCGAAGAAAGCCAATGCGCATGACCTGATCCTGACACTGGAAAAAGGGTACGACACCTTTCTGGAAGGCAATGACAGCCAGCTTTCAGGTGGGCAGAAACAACGCATTGCCTTGGCACGTGCTCTTTATGGGGACCCGGTCCTGTTGATTCTGGACGAACCGAACTCGGCCTTGGACGCAGACGGAACCGAGGCCTTGAATGCCGCGGTTCGTGGCCTGAAGGCCGAGGGCAAGGGGGCAATCATCATGACACATCGTCCGCAGGCAATCTCGGAATGCGATGATCTGGCCGTGGTCGAACGCGGTCAGGTGGTGAAGTTCGGCAGTCGGGACGAGATTTTGAGCGCGGCTGTGCAAAACGCCGAAGCCATCAAACGAAAATTCAATCAGGTAGGCAGCTGATGGCGGCGAATCTTGAACAACATCCACGTCCGGCGTGGCGCATTACGGTTCCGGCGCTTGTCGGTTTCTCTGCTTTGACCATCCTGGTCGGCGGACTGGGGCTCTGGTCGGTGCAGACAGAATTGGCGGGGGCAATCGTCTCGCAAGGGGTGATCGAAGTCCAAAGCAACCGCCAGGTCGTCGAACACCCCGACGGTGGTGTGGTCGGCGAGATCTTTGTGCGGGATGGCGATGTCGTCGCCGAGGGTGATTTGCTCCTGCGGCTGGATGATACGTTTTTGTTTTCGGAAAAAAGCATTGTTGAATCTCAGCTTTTCGAACTTCTGGCGCGGAAATCGCGGCTGGAGGCTGAACGCGACGGAAGCAACGTAGACGGTTTGGCATCCAGTCTAAGCGCCCTTCAGCAACAGGAAAAAATCGATTCAGATCTGATTGATGGCCAACAACGGCTTTTTGAGGCGCGGGTCGATACGATGTCCCAGCAGAAAGAGCAACTGGGCAAACAGATCACCCAGATCGAAAGTGAGATCGAAGGCACGCAGGCCCAGTTGGTGTCGCTGCGCACTCAGGTCGATCTGATCCAGAATGAGTTGGAGGATCAGGAAAACCTGCTCAAGCGCGGTTTGACGCAGGCCAGCCGGGTTTCGGCCCTTCAACGTGAAAATGCCAGCCTGACCGGTGAAATTGGCCGTCTTGAAGCATCGGTGGCCCGCCTGAAAGGCCAGATTGCAGCAACGGAAATTCAAATCGTCGAGCTCACCGCCACACGGCGGGAGGAGGCGATCACCGCGTTACGTGAAGTGCAGGCGCAGGTGTCAGAACTGTCGGAACGCAGGCTGGCCTTGACCGAGCGTTTGTCACGTCTGGACATCCGTTCGCCGGTCTCGGGGTCCGTCTATGACAGTCAGGTTTTTGCGCTGCAATCGGTGATTCAGCCCGGTGAGCCGATGATGTATATCGTGCCGCAGAACACACCTCTGCTGGTTGCCGCGCGTGTGGATGCGCTGCATGTTGATCAATTGTATGTCGGGCAAGAGGTCGCCCTGCGCTTCCCGGCGTTCAATCAGCGTGAGACACCTGAAATCGATGGTCATGTGATAAATGTATCTGCCGACACCTTCATGGACGAGAGTACTGGTTTCACATTCTACCGGACTGAAGTAGCCCCTGACGACGGCGAAGTTGAACGACTGAACGGGCAAGCTCTGCTTCCCGGTATGCCGGTTGAGGCAATGATCAAAACGGATGAACGTACACCGCTGTCCTATCTGATCAAGCCGATGGCCGACTATTTCAATCGCGCTTTCCGTGAGTAACCCGGCGCATCATCGCGCCGGGTTTCAGGCCGCTTCCAGATTGCCGAGCAGGATCGAGGTCATGTCGACCGAAAACTGTCCATCCACGGCGACAGCATTTGTGCCCGTTGCATAATTTACGTTGGTCGGGGTAATCCCGGAAAGATCTGCAGCGGAGTCCAGAAACACCCATTCCGCAGGATGTGTGGTCGGTAGACCAACAGCGACCTGCAATACCGCCAGCGCATCCAGAGCGTTTACCGTTCCGTCCTGTGTGATGTCGGCCGCGATCAGGTTTTCAGGCGTGGCGGGCCCCCACGTCGGATCAAGCCCTACGGATATACGCAGGACCTGCAGTGCATCCAGTGCGGTTATCTGGTCGCTGGCGGTCGAATAGCTTTTTACGACATCGAATTGACCAGGGAACGTGCCGGAAGGCAGGCCCAGATCAAATTGCCCGTTCTCATCGGCAAAAACACTGATCGTGCCACCTCCGTTTGGCGTAAACCTGATTTCTGCGTCCGCCAGCGCAGGATTGGCCGTCTGTGTGTCGACTGTGATGTCCCCCAGCACGCCACCCGAGCCTTCGGGTACAAGCCCGCCAAAAATGCCGAAATTGACCGGGATATGGTCAGGCCCGCCAAACCCCGCTCCGAAGATGTCGGCGCTGGTCAAGGGGCCACCAGTTGCGGAGTGAACCAGAATGGTTTCATTGACATAGTCAATCTGCGCGCCTTGCGCTGTCGCGGTGAAAGTCAGCTGCGATGGGGTTCGCTTCAGCGGGTAGTCGAACAGATCCAGCCGGTCCAGACCCGGCTGGAAGTCAGTAATCGTGGTCGTGTCGCTGCCGTAGTTCATGACAAAGATATCGGCGCCGGAACCTCCGGTCATCGTTGTAGCGCCTGTGCCAGCGATCAGAATGTCGTCTCCCGCCCCACCCAGAAGGGTCGAGTTCAGGATACTGCCGGTCAGCACATCATCCAGCGCAGTTCCGTTGACGCCGCCCAGCCCTTCGTCGACCACCCCCAGATCGGCGATCGATACAGTCAATTGCGTCAGGCCGGAATCCTGTTGCGAGGCGGCTAGGATCTGTAACTCGTCCCCGACCTGGGCAACGCTGATCGTTTCGACGTTCTGCAAACCGCTTGCCAGAGTATCTGCGAAGCTATCCAGATAGATCAGCTGGCCGTCGGGTGTAAGGATAAACAGGGTAAGCCCGTCATCGCCACCTCCGGCCACAACAAAGGCCCGACCGTTTGCTTCAACGACTGCCAGATCCTGAACCGTTTCAAACCGCGTATCCAATGTATCAAGTACATGGTCAGTTGGTGTCAAACGTCCGTCACCGCCCAGTTTCATGACGCTGAGAGAGTTGCTGCCCGAACCCGCCACCAACACCCAGGATTGTCCGTACGCCTGCACCACTTCGATAGCTGTCGGAGAGGCAATGCCCAGTGTCGACAGCGAGGCGCTGTTATCCACCGTGGTCAGGATTCCGGTCGTATCGTCTATTTCGTAGGTGGAGATCACGTTGCTGGCCGCATCCGCAGTGATCACGAAATGTCCAGATCCGGATTTCAGGCTTTGCATCGAATCGGCCTGTCCGGGGGTGATGCCTGCCAATGACAGCGAACCGTCCGTGCTCACATGATAGCTCGCAATATTGCCGCTGTCCTCGTGGGCAATTGCCAGAAATTCAACTGGCCCGACAGTGATCCCTGTCAGGGCCGCGATGTCGCCACCGCCCGACAGGGTGCCTGTTTCCCGCAACGTTCCGATGGAGCCGTCAGCCAGCAGATCGTATCCAACCAGACCCGTTGCGGTATCGACATCCAGAATCAGCCGGTCCTGCCCCCCAAGTGTCACCGGCATCCCGCTGCGCCCGACCTGAAACGTTATCGAGCCGCTGAAATATTGCGTGTCCTGAAGTTGAGGAATCGCGCCGTTTGCCAATGTCCAGACAGCAATACCGCCGCCGGGTCCGGTCACGCTGTACAGATACGTGGTCCCGTTAAACGTTTTTTAAGCCGTATCACCGATACCTGAATCGAGCGCCGTGCTCGCCGTTGCTACCACGCTTTGGAAATTGAACTTCATATCTGATCACCCCACGCCGATGCCGGCTTTGACAACAGGGTGCTCTGACGCAAAGACCAAAACCAAAGCGCAATTGTGGTGAAAACGGGGAGTTCGGTTTCAGATTAACTCAAATTTTCGGGTCCGACCGCGTGAGTCATCAAAAGGAAAGACAGATGAACGGAACCTGGCCCAGGCCAAACGTCTTCCCGACGAAAGCGGCAACTGCTTGTGAGGACAAGATGACGAAGAATTCTGAACTCAACACTCCTGACACGGATCGCAAGAAGCATATTCGCCAATGGATCGATGCGAGGTTGCGCAAATGGGCAGGCCGGGGCGCCGCAGGGGGGCTCGGATCCGTGCTGATGGCGTTACCGGCGCTGGGACAGGCCACCGTGGAAGAGCTTTATGCCTTTCAGTTTGCGGAAACCATTCCGGGAGTGAAGTCGGCAAAGCTGTTGAAAAACGGCGATGTTTTGCTGAAACTCAACGATGGTCGTACCCTGATCGTGGCTGCCGAAAACGTTCAGGTTCTGGACAGCGGCGCAATCATGATCGCCGAGGAAGCCGTTGCCGAAATCGCTCAGTTCAGCCTTGCGGCAGAGGCCGGTGGCGCAGCCGCAGGTGGAATGGGCAGCGCTGGCGCAATATTGGGCGGGATAGGTCTGGCTGGCGCCGCTGCTGCGGGCGCAGGTGGCGGTGGTGGCGGCGGCGGAGATGACAGCCCCGCAGTCGTGCCCACCCCGACCCCCAGTCCGACACCCAGCTACCCGACCCTCAACCTTGCGGGAGCCCAATCGACGACACTCAGCAGCTTCGGCACCGGAGTTTTGGCCTCGGCAGACGCGGACACTATTGAAGTGACCATCGGTTCGATCACGAAAACCATTGCACCGAATGCAGACGGAAGCTGGGTTATCTCGCTGACCGAAGCCGAAGCGGCCAGTCTGCCGCAAGGGGTAAATTCAGTCACTATTCGAAGCCTCGATGCGTCTGGCGCCGAGTTGTCAACTGAATCGGTTCAGTTCGAAATTGACACCATACCGCCGACCCTTGCCATAACCGGGGTATCTGACGGGGCCGTGATGAACGCCATTGAACAGGCGACCGATCTGATCCTGAGCGGAACCACAGACGCCGAAAACGGCCAGCTTGTAACTGTTTCGTTCAACGGGCAGTCGTATACCGGCATCGTCACCAACGGGGCATGGAGCGTAACGGTCCCCGCCTCTGATCTGGCCGCGCTGCAGGATGGTGCGACAATCATAATACAGGCGGATGTGGCCGACCAGGCAGGCAATCCGGCTGTTCCGGCCGCGGACAGTATCGACACGGATTTCACTGCTCCGACCATCACACTTGACCCGGTTTCGGGCGGTTCGATCGAACTGGTCGATCTGAACAGCGATCTGGCTCTGACCGGCGCGACAACTGCAGCCGATGGCCAGAGTGTTTTGGTGACGTTCAACGGCCAAGTTTACACGGGCACAACATCTGGCGGCAGTTGGAGCGTTACCGTCGCCAGCGCCGATCTTGGGGGGCTGACTACCGGCACCCCGGTTTCGGTCAGTGCCACGGTCAGCGACACCTCGGGAAATTTCGCCACTCCGGCAACGACAACCCTGCCCGTGGATCTCAGCGGGCCTTCCATTTCAATCTCCTCACTGCTCACCGGTTCCGTTCTGAACGCGGTCGAGGCCGGGTCCGATCTGACTGTCAGCGGTACAACGGGCAATGTTCCGGATGGACAGCAGGTAACAGTAAATCTGGGCGGTCAAACCTATACGGGCGCTGTATCAGGAGATACATGGACAATTACGGTTCCTGCGGTGGATTTGCAGGCACTTGCGGACGGTTCGGGATTTAGCATCACCGCTGACGTTTCCGACAATCACGGATTGGACGCGCCACAGGCCAGCAGCTCGGTCTCGACGGATTTCACCGCCCCAACGCTCAGCATCGACAGTTTTTCTTCTGGTGCCGTTCTGAATGCCTCGGAGCAAGCTACGGATCTGACCATAACTGGTGCGACGGATGCCGAAGACGGGCAAATGGTGACCGTTTCGATGAACGGGCAGACGTATTCCGGCCAGGTCCAGAGTGGCAGTTGGAGTGTGACTGTACCGTCCTCAGATCTTTCGTTGTTGTCCGACAATGGTACTGTGACGGTTACCGCTGACATCTCTGACGCCGCAGGTAACCCCTCCGTTCAAGCGACCAGCAGCTTTGACACGGACTTTACGGCACCTTCAATCACGATCTCCGCCCTGTCAGACGGCGCGATCATGAATGCCGCCGAACAGGGCACGGATCTGACCGTGTCGGGCACATCAGATGCGCCGGACGGAACAATGGTCACAGTTCAGATCGCACGTGCTGACGGAACCGTTGATGTGAGCGGAACAGCGACTGTAACAGGCGGAGGGTGGAGCTATACCGCCGCAAGCTTGGATTTAGCCGGGTTGCAGGACAATGAAAGCTACAGTGTCACCGCTTCGGTTGCGGATGCGGCAGGAAACAGCAACTCGGCTGCAGACGGCTTCACAACGGACTTTAGCGCACCGTCAATCACGCTTGATCCGGTTCCGACCGGTGCAGTTCTTGATGTGATTGAAAGAAACAGCGATCTAGCAGTGTCGGGAACTACCACGGCTGAAGATGGCCAGACGGTTTCGGTAACGCTCGGCGGGCAGACCTATACGGCCGTTGTTTCCTCGGGAACCTGGTCCGCCACCGTTCTTTCGGGCGATCTGGCGGCATTGGCGGATGGGACCGCCTTTACGCTGACGGCTATGGTGGATGATGCCGCTGGCAACAGTGCGCCCGCTGCAACGACAACGCTCACAACAGATTTCCGCCCGGTGTTGACCCTGAATGCCGTCGGGACAAACGGCGCCGTTTCTCTCAGTGACGCGCAAAACTCGGGCCTGACCATAAGCGGTTCCTCGCACGGTCTAAGCGCCGGTCAGAGCGTGGACGTGACGCTCAACAGTGTTTCGGTCGGAACCGCAACAATTGCCTTGGACGGAACTTGGTCACTGTCGGTGCCAGGTTCCGGATTCTCACGTCTGGAAGCCGGTGACGACCTGGATATCCAGGTGCAGGCTTCTGTATCTGGTGGTCCGGATCCATTGCCCGTGTCAGACAGTATCACCGCTCACGTGCCCTCTGCCTATGTCATCGCAGAAGCAGGGAGAAACGGGTCCACGGTGACATTTGAAATCTACGCGGACTCGGACCGGGATATCTCGTCTGGCCTGTCCGTGACGGCTGATCTTGTTTTCGACCCTGCCGTGGTCACATTCGATACAGGATCTGACGTTGAAAACGGCGCCTTCGATCTGTTCCTTGCCAATCCGGTCGGTGGCAACACTGTTAAGTTCGGCGGCGCCGCGACCACATTCTCGGATCTCAGCCAGCCATTGGTGACGTTCACCATGACCGTTCAGGACCCGACACAGCCGATCGAGCTAACGCTGATCACCGATGATGGCGGCCCCACCGTCTTTCATCTGGGCACGGCAAATAGCGATAATCTGACAGCGACGGGTGTTGATAATATCCTACGCGGTGGAGGTGGTGATGATACGATCGACGTCTCGGACGCAGGGCGTGACGTGGTGGTGTTTGAAGCCGACCCCACGGCCAATGGGGTGGACATCATCACGGGGTTCACACTCGGTGCCGAAAGTGATGTGTCAGACGCCCTGATGTTCAGTGGGCTAGACGTTGCAAGCTTGAGAGGTAGCGGGACCGGAATCGAAATACGCAACCAAGGCGAAGTCATCGGAACTGACACAGGTTTCATCGGGCTAAGCACTGTTCTGGCGGATCTGTCTTTGGGGACAATCGAAACCGCAGTCGAGAGCTTTGCCGGAATTGACGCCGGCGATGCGCTTTTTGTCCTTGCCACAGACGGAGCGGACAGTGTTCTGGTCAGGGTCGATTATTCCGCGCCGGGGTCAGCCACCGTCGAAGGGATTGCCGATTTCAGCGGGTTGGGCGATTTGAGTGGCCTGACGGCGGACAACATCCTTCATACGGATCCGACTGGCGCGACAGCCTGACCTCAGGCTCCGCACATCAAATCCTACAGAAAGTTCCAACTCACGAGGGCGAAATGGCACAGAATGGCCTGCACCCGGTCAGCAAAACACGACATGGGCATCGGTATTGGCGAAGGTTTTCCGACTATGGGTTTGCGCGCCATAAAGCGGATTGCCCGGTCGTTGCGGCCGAAATTCATCAAGTTGCCGCTGCTTTTCCGGTGTTGTTTCATCAGCGCGACAGCTTCGTTGAACCTTTGGCGGTCCTGTCACTTGTTGGCGAAGCAGGCACACCGTTTGTGTCGCGGAATGGTATGTGGTTGGCCGGCTATGTCCCGTCGGCCTTGCGGTGTACACCATTTGAAATCGCTCCAGACGATCAGGACTCTGAGGCTCCGGTTTCTTTGATGATCGACGAAGCAACGGGATTAGTATCTGACAACCCACAAGACGAAGCCTTTTTCACCAAAACAGGTGATTTGAGCCCCGAGTTGCAGAAAGTTTGCGCCTTTCTGCAAAACCGAAGGAACGCGGGTCAACAAACACTGGCGTTGTGCCGGCAGATAGACAAAATGAACCTGTACGACCCGCTGACCCGCCATGATGGTGTTGATCTGCCGCCTGGTTTGTTGTGTGTCAGTGACGAGCGATTGGCCAATCTGCCTATCGCGTGCAGTGCTGCCCTTCTAGCCAGCGGTGCCTTGCGGCTGATCCACGCGCACCAGCTATCATTGTGTCATTGTGCCTGGGTAGAGCGGGCACAGCGGCAAGCCATGGCTGCCAGTACTACGCGATCCATCCAAACCAATCCCGACGTGCTGGAATTTCTCTCTGCGATTGCCGATGACCAGCAACGCGAGAGCTTCACCAGCCACAAGGCAGTGGAAGGCTTCCATGTCGCGATTTAGAAGATACCTGCTCAAGCTGCCACTGTTGGTCATGGCTGCCGCGATTTCAGCCTGTGTTTCACCCCCGTAGCTAACAGGCCTACAAACCTCATTTGCCAGCGGAACAGCAGGGGCCGGTGCTACTCGCCAATCCAGCGATCTTGCTCAAAGCCGTTTTGGGCAACGCGTGCGTTCAGCTGTCGAAAGCAGTCCTCACCTGGCACAAAGCGATGCCAGGTTTGCGGCCGCAAATGCCGGTCAGGATGCCGCGAAAGGCGCGTTTCTGCCCCAGGTCTCCTTGGGTCTGAACGCGCGCTCCGAACGAGTTGTTTCGGATGTCGCTGATTTTTCACCGTACCTGCGTG
Source organism: Ruegeria sp. BG6 (assembly GCF_056538465.1). Taxonomy (NCBI): domain Bacteria; kingdom Pseudomonadati; phylum Pseudomonadota; class Alphaproteobacteria; order Rhodobacterales; family Roseobacteraceae; genus Ruegeria; species Ruegeria sp. BG6. The sequence goes on from NZ_JBQFTB010000002.1 coordinate 148,879, forward strand.
TTTCGCAACTGGTATATGATGGTGGTGCGGCGGCGGGGGATTTGGCTGCGGCACGCGCCCGGATTTTCGAAAGTCAGGGGGACCGTCTGCAAACGGCCTCGGCAACGGCGCTGGCCGCGATTGAAATATATGTGACAGTTTTGGACCGCCGGAAGATTCAAGATCTGACCGCCAGGAATGTCGAGATACACCAACAGCTTGTACAGCAAATTTCGCAACGGGCGGTCAGTGGCGCAGGATCGAATGCGGATGTTCTGACCGCGCGCTCCCGCATGGCTGACGCACAAACACGCTTTGCGGATGCAAAAACGCGCACGGCGCGCGCCGAGGCGCGATTTGTTGAAATCTACGGGACAGCGCCTAAAGTGTTGGAGCCGGCCATCCCCGCTCCGCTGCTGTCACGGAGTGACGCCCAGATCGTGGAGGCGAGCCCTCAGATTCGCCGCGCAGATGCTGCTGTTGTGGCCGCGAAGGCAGAACTTGCTGCCGCTCTGGCCCGTCGTCAACCGGATGTAAGTCTGGCCGCTTTTGCCAACAGGGACGATAACTGGGATGCAAACTACGGCGTCGATTTGGCAGTAAACTACGAAATCGACAGTACCGGGAAGCGACGTGCGGCGATTGCGGCTGCGGAAGCGCAGGTCCGAGATGTCGAGTTTTCCCGGGAAAGCCTGAGCCGCGAAATATCCCGGGAATTGGGGTTCATTCGTTCGGATCAGAAAGCTGGCGCCGAACGCCTGCAGGCAGCGCGCCACGCCGCCAAGGCAAACGCCGACAGCATCAAGGCAGCACAAGCACAGTTTTTAATCGGGCGACGCACTCTGATCGAGATTCTGGATGCACAAAGGGATTATGTGAACGCGCAAGAACGACTGATCCTGGCAGAGCAGAACCACTTTCTGACAAATTATGCGGCGCTCAGCCTGACCGGGGATATTCTTGATCTTCTTGGTGTCACTCTGAACAACAGGATTGGGCAACCATGATGCAGGCGCAATCGGTTACACGCCCCCACTCTTTGACGGCAATGGAGGTCTGCCTCCTGCACGTCGCCACGCATCTCGACCGCCCACTGACATTGGCAGCGGTCCAGGCGACACAATCCAGCGAAGGTGAACTGACAATCCGGGATGTCATTACAGCCCTGAACAGAGCGGACATGCAGGCCGCGTATGGCAAACGGAAACTGGCTGCTTTCAACAATCATCTGGTACCGGCGATCCTTCTCTTGGAAAATGAGCGTGCAGTGGTTTTGCACGGACGAGCATCCAACGGCGAATTGCTGATCTTTGATCCGGAACTGGGCGACGAAATCGGCGAAATACCAGAAGCCAGCCTTTCTGAGACATACACCGGATATGCAATTCTGGTGCGCCGTATCCATCAGGAGGAAATTGGTTCGATCAGCAACGATTGGAAAGGTCATTGGTTCTGGTCCGCCCTTGCCGCCAATCGCTGGTCATATATTCAGGTGGCGCTGGTAGCTGCCCTTGCCAATCTGCTTGGGCTGTCGACATCCGTGTTCATCATGGTCGTTTACGACCGGGTTCTTCCCAACGAGGCGACGGAGTCCCTGATCGCCTTGACCGCAGGCGTTTTCCTGGCTCTGATTTTCGACTTTGTACTGAAACTGCTACGAGCCGGGTTTATTGATGCGGCGGGAAAGCAGGCTGATCTGTTCATGGGGCGGCGTGTATTTGACCATTTTCTGAACATTCGTATGAAGTCCTGGATCGGGTCATCTGGCGCCATGGCCAGCACCGTCCGGGAATTCGAAACACTGCGCGAATTCTTTACATCGGCAACGCTGGTCGCAGTGGTGGATTTGCCATTTATTGGGCTGTTTGTTTTCGTCATTTACGTGGTCGGCGGCCAATTGGCCCTGATCCCCGCACTTGCTGTGCCTGTCGTTCTACTGACCGGGTTGATCGTTCAGCCTGTTTTGTCCCGTCTTGCGGAAAACAGTTTTGCCGATGGTCAATCCAAACAGTCGGTTCTGGTCGAAGCTCTTTCCGGCCTTGAAACCATAAAGACAACCGGAGCGGCGCGGCAAATGCGGTCCCGTTGGGAACAGGCGATGGATCGCCAATCCGCGCACGGTATGCGCAGTCGTGCCGTCACGCAATTTGCGCTGAACCTGACCGGGTTCGTCCAACAAGCCGCTCAGGTGTTGATTGTCCTCTATGGCGTCTTTCTGATCGCGAGCGGTGAGGCAAGCATGGGGGCACTGGTTGCTTCGGTCATGCTGACGGGCCGTGCGCTGGCTCCTCTGGGGCAGTTGGCACAAACACTGACGCGGATCAATCAGGCGCGTAGCGCATATCGCAATCTCAATTCTCTTATGCAGGCGGAAAGTGAGCGACCGCATGGACGAAGCTGGATCAGTCGCAAAGGGTTCGAAGGTCGCATTTCCTTCAACAACGTGCATTTTGCCTATCCTGACCAGACAAACGACTCTTTGGACGGCATTTCTTTTTCGGTTGCTCCCGGCGAAAAAATAGCAATCCTTGGCCCGATCGGTTCGGGCAAGAGTACAATTGCGCGTCTTTTGCTGGGGTTATACGAACCCAAGACTGGTTCGGTTTCGTTGGATGGATCGGATATTCGACAAATTGACCCCGGTGATCTGCGCCGAAACATTGGGTCCGTTCTGCAGGATGTATGGTTGTTTTCCGGCACCGTTCGCGAAAATATCGCCAGTCGGGCGATCCGCCCCAACGATGAAGATCTGCTGAAGGCCGGACGGGTTGCGGGTGTCGAAGATTTTGTGGCGCGCCATCCCGGCGGCTATGATCTGAAACTAGCAGAACGCGGCGAAGGTTTGTCCGGCGGACAACGGCAGGCAATTGCACTGGCGAGGGCCTTGGTCGGTCGCCCGCCGGTCCTGCTGTTGGACGAGCCAACCAGCGCCATGGATATCCGGACGGAAGCAGAAGTCATCAAGCGACTGAAGCAGGCAACTTGTGACAGCACAGTCGTTGTCATTACACATCGCACAAGCTTGCTGGACCTGGTTGACAGGGTGATCGTTCTCGAAAGCGGCAAGATTGTGGCTGATGGCTCAAAAGATCTGCTGACTCAATATGCAAACCACAAGGGGAGACATCTGAATGTCGCGGCATCCTGATCTTGCGAGTCTGGCACGTGAGATGCAGGGGCAATCCCCGCTGCGGGGGTCTGTCTTGCTGCTTCTAATATTGTCCTTCTTGGTCGCGGCAGGTTTCTGGGCGCATATGACCGAGCTTGACGATGTAACCCGCGCGGACGGTCGCATTGTCCCATCAGGTGATTTGCAGGTGATCGAGGCTACTGAACAGGGTGTTCTGCAGTCCCTGAATGTTCAGGAAGGTCAGTTGGTCGACAAGGGAACTCTTCTGATGGAGTTCGATACCACTCAGATAGCGAGCCAATTGGGTCAGGAACAGCAGCGTGCCTTTGGTTTGATGGCGCGGACGCAGTGGCTGCAGGCGGAAATCGACGGTACCGAATTAGAGTTCAAGCCTTTGTTGTTGAAAGATGCGCCAGCGGTCATTCAATCTGAAACGGCGCTGTTTCAGGGGCGACAGTCCGAGTTGCAGGCGGAGATCGCCATCCTTGAACGCCAACGCCAGCAACGCCGTCGCGAATACGAAGAAGGACTGGTGGATCAGTTTACGGCCGAGGAAACGCTCAAGGTGCTGGCCGAGGAACGGTTGATTATGGAACCATTGGTCGAGCAACAGATGGAGCCGGCGACGACGCTGCTTTCCTTGCGGCGCAGTGAGGCGGAATGGAACGGGCGCAAAGTCAGGGCCGAAGCGGTGACCAACAGGTTGAAATCCGGTCTCGACGAAATTGATGATCGCATCCGGGCGACACACAGTCGGTTTCGCAGCAGTGCCCTTACCGATCTGGCGCTTGCGACAGCAGAGCTTGCCGCGCTGCAAGCTGCCTTGCCTGCGTTGCGTGACCGTGCGGCACGGGCGCAGATCCGAGCCCCAGTGCGTGGTATTGTCAACCGGATACACCGGTCAACCGTTGGCGGGTTGGCCCGAAGCGGCGAGGAGTTGATCGAAATTGTCCCGCTGGACGACTCCTTGCTGGTCGAGGCCTATGTCCGCCCTGAAGACATTGCTTTTTTGCACGCCGGACAAAAAGTGAAAGTCAAGATAACGGCCTATGACTTTGCCCGCTACGGCGGACTGGACGGCGAAATCTTCTGCATTGGTGCGGATACGATCAATCGTTCCGACCGAAACGACGAAGAAGTATTTGTGGTCGAGATTAGAACCGGTAGCACAATGCTGGACGGCAACGGTGCAGAAATAGAGATCATCCCCGGCCTGGTTGCCGAAGTGGATATTCTCGCAGGTCGAAAGTCAGTCCTCGACTATCTCGTCCAGCCTGTGGTCAAAATCAAGGACAGGGCATTGCGGGAATAGCATCTGCCGGGACTTCCGGTTGTCCGCCGTACGTGATGAAGCTTGCCTGATCCCGAATCCAAACTCCGAATCCGGGAGACTATGCTTAAATTGGTTCAGGAGGCAGGCTGCTTGAACTGCTGGTCAAACAGCCGCCGGAATGCCCCGTTACGCTGCATCAGGTTGTCGAGACTACCCTGTTCGATCACCTCGCCATCCTGAACAACCATAATTTTGTCGGCCTCCAAAACAGTCGACAAGCGATGCGCGATCACGATCGTCGTCACATCTTTGGTCAGTTTGTCGAGCGCTTCTTTCACGTAAGTTTCGGATTCTGCATCCAACGCGCTGGTTGCCTCGTCAAGCAACAGGATTTCCGCTTGGCGCAGGACTGCGCGCGCAATTGCCAGTCTTTGCTTCTGCCCACCGGACAGAAATGCGCCATTTTCACCTACCTGCGTGTCATATCCGTTTGCCAATTCGGTTATGAAGTCATGGGCATGTGCCGCGCGAGCGGCTTCCATGACTTGTTCAATCGTTGCGTCGGGACGGGCGTATCGAAGGTTGTCCATGACGCTGGCGGAAAACAGGAACGTGTCTTGCCCAACGTAAGAGATTTTACGCCGCAAAGAAGCGAAGCTCACGTCCATGACATCTTGTCCGTCGATTTCGATGCGTCCCTGATCCGGATCATAGAAACGCATGATCAGGCCAAAAATGGTGGATTTGCCACCGCCGGACTGCCCCACCAGCGCAGTGGTTTTTCCTGCTTCAAAAGTCAGGTCCATATTCTTGAGAATGGGCAAGGAGCCCTGATAGCCAAAAGTGACGTCATGCAACCGAACCTCGCCGGGCCCCGGACGCAGCTGCACGGGTTCGATGCTTTCACGCATCGGATCTTCCTGGTCCAGCAACTCGAACATCATACCAATCGGTACCAGTGTTGTCTCGATTACCACGCGCATCTTGGAAAGGCGTTTGGCCGGTTCATAAGCCATCAGCAAAGCGGTGATGAAAGACATCAGTTGCCCCGGTGTGGTCGGCTCACTTCCTGCGATACCAATTGTGCTGATGATTAGAATGGCTGCGATCGCTATACCTGCCAGAAATTCCATCATTGGGCTGGCGATTGATTGCAACCGTGAAATCGAGTTGGCACGGTTTTCGACAGCCCTGATTGCGTGGTTCATGCGATCGGCCATGTGGCCTTCCAGCGCAAAAACCTTGATGATCTTAATGCCCCCCGAGGTTTCCTGAAGGACTTTCATGATCTCTGCCAGAGATTTCATTTCGGAGAGCATAATCGCGCGCACACTCTTGAGAATAACTCTGACACTCAGCAGGGCGATTGGTCCGACAATGAAGAACAACACTGACAATATCGGTTGCTGATAAACCATCACAAATACCAGACCGACAAGGGTCAATGCGTCGCGAACGAAACTCGTGACAACGACATCAACAAGGCGCCTTGCAGCCAGAGCACCCTGTGTCACGATCATCAAAAGATCAGAGGATTCAGTGTCGGCAAAGAAACCGACACCCCGTTTCAGCAGTTTCGCATATAGCTGTTCCTGCTGAACGGCGATGATCCGGTTGCCGGCCCGCGCCAGAAATACAGACTGAATGTAGGATGCAGCTGCTTTTGTAAAAAACAACCCCATAATTGCCAGTGCGACGAAATAGACTTTTGAGCGCGCTTCCGGCGTGGTCATGGCGTTGACGATGTTTTCCATCATCCAGGCGGTGCCCGCAGTTGTCCCCGCGACAACGACCATGGCGGCCATGGCGATGCCATAAAGCCAACCCTGGCTGCGCAAGCTGCTGCCAACAAGTCGGCCAATGTGGCCGGATCGCCATTGATCCCAGAAACTTCTGACCATTCTACTCTCCAGGCCCTCAATTGCGTTCGACACCTGCTGCCGACGCAATCTTCAATGTGTCGGAAACGATCTTGTTGCCTGTCTTTTCAGGAAAGACGGGTTGGTGTTAGTTAAGCGGGACAGTTACAAGAATCCATAGCTGGACCAAAGATAATGTTGTCCATCCCCCAACTCACTGGAAAAGCACTGAAATTCAGAAGGTTTGTGTCGACACGGTCGAAAAAATCGCGTGTTGAGCAAATCATTGCCATTCAACTTCTCCCAAAAAAATGTACCCGGCACCGTAAATTGTTTTAATCAGGCGCGGATTTTTTGGGTCTTCGCCCAGTTTTGTGCGCAGACGTGAAATTCGCACATCCATCGCCCGGTCGAAACTCTCACCTGCGGCGCCGCCTAAGGTTTCCTGCATCTGCGCCCGACTGATCAACCGTTTCGGGCTTTCCAGAAACAGGCGCAGAACCTCGCCTTCGGCATGGCTGAACGGAGTTTCCGAGCCGGTTCCGTCCACAAGAACATAGCGATCGAAATATGCGGTCCAGCCATTGAAATATGCCACTTCCGACTGGGGAGACTGGGTTCTCGGTGCGCGCAATCTTGCGCGGATTCGGGCGACAACTTCGGCAGGATCGAAAGGTTTGGTGATATAGTCATCAGCCCCAAGTTCCAGCCCGGTGACGCGATCCTGTACCTGCACCCTGCCCGAAATGATAATTACGGCGGCCCCCTGTTCCAGCGCCAGTCGGTGCACCAACGCCAGCCCATCTGTATCCGGAAGCGACAGATCAACAAGGCAGACATCCGGTGTCACCCGTTTCAGCGAGGCTTCGAATTCACGGGCGCGTGAAAAGCTTTGTGTGCGGAATCCGGCCTCTTCCAACGCATCCGTCAATATGCGCCGTATCTCGGGCTCGTCATCAAGGATGGTCACCAATGGTTGATTCATCAGGCGGCCTCGGTTCGGATCAGTGCAGACAATTGTGCCCGGGAGAACGGTTTACGCAACACCGGCGCCAAAGCAAGCGCTTGTCGATGCAGAGGGTCGGAATAGGGCAAGGATGTCATCAGAATACAGGGAAGGCCAGGCTTCAGCCGCTCAAGCAGATCAATCCCGGTGGCCGGTCCATCAAGCCGGATATCGGACAGGACCAGCGCAATATCGTCAATATCCAAGATCAAACGGAGCGCTTCATCAACTGACGTGGCCTCGATCACAGAATAGCCGAGATCAACAAGCAGGTCGCGGAACTGGCAACGCAATTCGTCGTTATCCTCGACAAGCAGGACAAGACCGCCGCGACCAGACGGGGCAGGTCTATAAGGCAATCGCATGACAACGGACGCACCTGATTGCGTGTTGCGCAGATTCAGGTCTCCGCCAGCCAGTTTGACGGTGTCATAAACCATAGGAAGGCCTAACCCCGAACCGTCGCTGCCTTTGGTCGTGAAAAACGGGTTAAGAGCCTTGTCCAAAGCTTCGGGTGAAAACCCGGGCCCAGTGTCGGATACGGTGATTTCGGCCCATATTCTTCCGATCGCATGGGCGCTGATGGTGATCTGACCGGAATTGCCGCATGCGTCACGCGCGTTCAGGACAAGATTGAGCATTGCATCCTGAACCATACCCGGGTCGAGCATCAGCGCCTCGTCCGGCAATGTATTGACCACTGACAGCCCCACCCCCCGCGGCAACGATGGCGACGCAAGAATGCGAAGGTCTTCCAGCAGCCCTCGCATGTCGGTCGCCTTGGGTTGAGGTGTCCGGTTGCCCGTCATATCCGCGATCCGGTTCAGCAATTGTCCGCCACGGCGCGCTGTCTGTTGAGTGGCCGAAACAAGTTCCTGCGCCTCTTCGGGCAGGTCCATTTTGTTCAGCCGCGCCTGCATCCCCAGAATGATCGTCAGCAGGTTTGAAAAATCATGTGCCATGCCGCTGGTCATCTGCGCCGCCATTGCGCGGCGACTGGCCTGTTGCAAGGCGACCCTGGCTTGCGTTTCTTCGGTCACGTCGACCGACATTATGTACACGCCCCCTGCCCCGTCCGGGGTGAAAGAAACGCGGATCCGGCGCGAATCCTGATCCTCGGTAAACTCAAAAACCGAAGTTTCGCCGCCATAGGCACGTTCCAGATAGGGTTCGACCCGTTCAAATGCCGAAGGACCCAGCGCCTCGGAGATGTGCAGACCTGCAATCTCAGACGGTCGGCCCGGCATGACGGAACTCAGGCGGCGGTTTGAGTAGTCGTAAATACCGTCTCGTCTGAGATGAGCGATATGGGCCGGCATCATCTCCGTCGTCAAACGGGTGCGGGCCTCAATCTCGGTCAGTTGGCGCTTTGCCTCTTCCAGTGCCGAGTTGGTTGCGGCCAGCTTTCGGTTTGCGGCTGACAATTCCTCGGCATGGCTCAGCAACTGTCCGGACAATTCCTCGGACCGTGCGCGCAGCAGGTTCTCGGCTCGTTTTGTGCTGGTGATATCTGTATACACTGCGACCCAGCCGCCTTGTGGCAACGGTGCCCCCTCGATCGAGATAACCTGTCCGTTTGGTCGCGCCCGTTCCATGTAATGCGGTTCGAAATTCAGCGCCTGCTCGACGCGGGCCTTCACCATTTCGTCCACATTTCCGTCGTCGCCATATTCCCCACGGCTGGCAAGGAACTGAATGGTGTCGTGAAACAGGGCGCCGGGGCGGACCAGGGTGTCGGGCAGATCGAACATTTCCTGAAAGCGGCGATTGCTGACGACAAGCCGCAATTGGCTGTCGTAAATCGAAAGGGCCTGGCCGATCAGATTCAGACCGGCCATTGTCATTGCTTTCATATGCTGTTCGGTGGTGTCCAAGACAGTTCTCCCCACGGAACAGGCGTAACATCAGAACCCCCGCAGGTGTAGGGGGGAGAGATGCGACAAAAAACAGGCCGGCCCTGCCGCGGGCACTTCGTCGCTATGTATCGCCCTAGTCTGGATAGCGCTCTTTCGATTTGGCACCCTCTGGGGTCAGAGAATAAAGGGAAAGCGTGTGGTCCGCATTGCGCATGCGGTGCCGTAGCATCTGACGCCCAAGCCGGCCCAGATCCGACGCGAATTCCGGATTGTTCGCGACATTCTCAAGCTCACCCTTGCCGGCATGGTCAAAAAGGATCGGAGGCAGATCGGCCGCGAACTCAACCAGCGTGAACCGGTCGTCCCGAAGAATGCTCAGATTCGAGTCGCTGTTGCCGGTTCCCAATTGCTGCTGCCACAGAGTTGGCTTTTCAGGTTCCGAAAAATCAAGCTCACTGAACGAATACCTGCGCCAGTCGTCGGGAACATCACCCCTCAGCAGCGGCACAAGCGAGCGTCCGTCCATCGAGTTCGGAACTGATTTGCCCACCCAGTCAAGAATGGTTGGGGTGACGTCCACAGATTCCGTCGGCACGTCGACAACCGAACCCGCGCGGGCTGAATTCCCCGGCATCCTGATAATCAGAGGCGTATGATAGGCGGCATCAAACACCGTCATTTTGCCCCAGGTATGCCGATCGCCCAGCATCTCGCCATGGTCGGCGGTGATCACCAACAAGGTGTTGTCATATTGCCCGCTTTCCTTCAGGTACTGGATTACACGCCCGACGTGATGATCGACCTCGGTCGCAAGACCCAGATAGACGGACCGCAGGGTTTGAACGTTTTCCTGTGTCGGTTCAATTTGCCCCATGCCCTTTACAAAGCCGGTGGCCGTTTGGGATTGCATCGAAGGGGCAAAAAACGGGTGCAGCGCCGCTTCGGCCTGCTGGTCCGGGAATCCGGCGGGCAGAGGCAACTCGGCAGGATCGTACATGTCATTATACGGCGCAGGTGCGACAAGCGGCGGATGCGGCCGGATATAGGTCAGATGGGCGAACCAGCTCTGTTTGTGGTACGCGGCGATACCATTCAGAAAAACATCAGTCAGAAAGGCGGTGTCACTATCTTCGGCCCGGTACAACGCGGAGTCGTTCAGTTTCGGCGAACTCCCAGTTGGTGATACGGGCTTGTAGACATCCCAGTAATCGTCGAACGAATAGCCCTTTTGCATCAGATGAGATTGCCAGGGAAAAGATTCCTCGAGCCGCATTTCGACCACCTCGTGAAACCCCTGCATCGGGTACTCATAAGACTTGAGCGACGGGTCGTTGGGATCAAACACGCGCGGATCTGCTGACGTGTCGGTGTAGCCGAACAACATGGGCAGATATCCGGCCTTGCGCATCTCGGTCGCGACATTGGGAATGTCGTGGCGCAGTGGCGTTCCGTTGCGGACAGAGCGGTGGTTCATCGCGTACTGACCGGTCAGTATCGAAGCCCGGGACGGGCCGCACGGGTTGGTCACCGAGAAGTGGCGCGTAAAGGTGACCGCATCGCTCATGAACGCGCGCAAATTGGGCAGATCCACATGGTTCGCCAATGCGCCGGTTAGGCAATCTGCACGCAGTTGGTCGATGATTATGAATAAGACGTTTCCTGCCTGTGACATGTCCGCAATCCTGTTTAGCCACGCTTCTGTCTGGCGCGGACTTTGTCTTGGTTCCGGCGCTCGTGCAACACGTTGACAGATTTTTTCAGAGCGAAGCCCATCAAAAACGAAGCCGCGAGAAAAAGGCCGCTTTTCAAGGGGCAGAGCGGACGCTATGGCTCAGACATGACGGATTTGATTTCGCTTTACGAGGCCCGCATTGCCGATGGCAGCCTGATCAGGGATGACGCGCAGGAGGCCGTTCTTCCACAGTTCGAACGTATTCGGGCCTCCCTCGCCGAACCTGTCAAACGCGGTTTCTTCCGCAAAGCCCCCCCCGCCCCCAAAGGCCTTTACCTGTGGGGTGGCGTCGGGCGAGGCAAGTCCATGCTGATGGACATGTTTGTGGATGCGCTGGAGGATATTCCTGCAAGGCGCGTGCACTTCCATGCTTTTATGCAGGAAATTCACGCAGGCATGCACAAGGCCCGAAAGGAAGGGGTCGAGGACGCTCTGGCACCCGTTGCCGACGCAGTTGTCAAGTCTGTCCGGCTGCTGGCCTTTGACGAAATGCAGATCACGGACATAACGGACGCAATGATCGTGGGCCGCCTGTTCGATCTTTTGCATGCAGGCGGGGTGGTCGTGATCACCACGTCGAACAGGCACCCGGATGAGCTGTACAAAAATGGGCTGAACCGGCAGCTGTTTCTGCCATTCATCGCGCATATCAAGGAACAGCTTGAAGTCTGGGAGCTTATCTCGCCCACCGATTATCGTCAGAACCGTCTGGCGGGTGAGCCGGTGTATTTTACGCCGATCGGGCCCGAGGCCCGGCAGAATATCCGGGCGGTGTGGAATGACCTGTCGGGAGGCGCGGCGGAGCCACTGGTGTTGAAGGTGAACGGCCGGGCCGTTGAACTTCCGGCATTTCGCAACGGCGTAGCGAGGGCCAGCTTCTATGATTTGTGCGGACGTATGCTGGGCCCGGCAGACTATCTGGCCATTGCGGAAGCGGTGAAAGTGCTGGTTCTGGAAGACGTGCCGCGACTGTCGCGCAACAACTTCAACGAAGCCAAGCGGTTTGTCACTTTGATTGACGCCCTTTACGAGGCCAGGGTTCGGCTGATCTGTTCGGCGGCCGCCGAGCCCGAGATGTTGTATGTCGAAGGTGAAGGAACGTTTGAATTCGAGCGCACCGCCTCACGCCTGCGGGAAATGCAGGATCAGGACTGGGGGAAATAGGGGGCTCTGCCCCCCTCGCCCCAGCGTGCTCCAAGATTTTCCAAACAGAAAAACAGCTAGCCGTTTTCGCGCAGGATGTTGCCCGCCAGATAGAGCGAGCCACAGATCAGGACACGGGCCTGTGGGTCTTTGTCCGTGATTGCTGTCAGGGCTGCCGCGACGCTTTCCGCTGCTGAAGCTGGCAGGCCGACCCTTGCGGCCGCAGCCGCAGTGTCGTCAGCGCTGAGCGTGTTGGCCTCGCCGGGAATGGATACGGCGGTCAGGCTTTCGGCCTGATTGGCCAGGGGCGCCAGATAACCGGTAACGTCCTTGGTGTTCAGCATGCCGCAGATCATGTGGGTCGGGCGTTTGGGCAGTTTCGCCAGAACGTCGGCCAACGCCACGCCAGCAGCAGCGTTGTGGCCCCCGTCGAGCCACAGTTCAGCGAGCGGAACCTGTTCTGTCAGTGGCCCTGTTTTCAGGCGCTGCATGCGTGCTGGCCATTCGGCTTTGGTCACGGCGGCCTCATAGGCGTCATCGCCCATTTGCAGATGGCGCAGAACCGCCAGCGCTGCGCCCGCGTTCTGAATTTGGTGCGCGCCCAGCAGATTGGGAAGCGGCAGATCGCGCAATCCTGTTTCGTCCTGATAGATCAGGCGTCCGTTTTCTTCGTGTACGTGCCAGTGTTGGCCATGAACAAGTAGTGGCGCACCCAGTCGCGCGGCAGTGTATTCAATGACCTCGAGCGCCTCGTCTTCTTGCGGGCCCACGATACAGGTCACTCCGGCCTTGATGATGCCGGCCTTTTCGGCTGCAATCTTGCCCAATGTGTCGCCAAGGAACTGTTCGTGGTCAATCGAAACCGGCGTGATGACTGTAACCGCAGGCTGTTCCACGACGTTGGTTGCATCCAACCGGCCACCCAGTCCGACTTCAAGGAGCGTATAGTCAGCTTGCGTGCGGGCAAAAGCCAGTAGGGCCGCACAGGTCGTGATTTCGAAATAGGTGATATTCTCACCATTGTTTGCGGCGTAACACTCGTCCAGAACCGCCGTAAGGTCAGGCTCCGAGATCAGCTCTCCCGCCAGTCGGATTCGCTCGTGAAAGCGGGCCAGGTGGGGGGATGTGTATGCGTGAGCTGTCAGCCCGGCTCCTTCGATCCCTGCGCGGATCATGGCCTGCGTCGAGCCTTTGCCGTTGGTTCCGGCGATATGGATAACCGGCGGCAATCGGTTTTGCGGGTGGTCCAGAGCAGCCAGCAGGCGCCACACACGATCCAGAGTCAGATCGATGATCTTGGGATGCAGCGCCATCATCCGATCAAGGATGACGTCGGATGTCGGGGTTTTCATTTCTCGCCTGCGCCCTCGGTCGAAGCTTCGACCGGCGCTTCCTCCGGCTCTGGTGCGGGAAGGTCACCTTTGACGGCTGGCGGCAGGCCCATCAGCATTCGGGTGATGGTGATCAGTTCATCGCGCATTTCGGTGCGTTTTGTAACGCGGTCCAGCATCCCGTGATCCAGAAGGTATTCAGCGCGCTGGAATCCTTCGGGCAGTTTCTCGCGGATGGTCTGTTCGATCACGCGCGGTCCGGCAAAGCAGATCAGCGCATTCGGCTCCGAGATATGCACATCGCCCAGCATTGCATAAGACGCGGTAACGCCGCCGGTGGTCGGGTGGGTCAGCACCACGATATAGGGCAGGTTCGCCTCTTTCAGCATTTCCACAGCGACCGTGGTGCGGGGCATCTGCATGAGGCTCAGGATACCTTCCTGCATTCGCGCGCCACCGGCAGCCGAAAACAGGATCAGCGGTCGTTTGAGTTTCACGGCCTCCCGCGCGGCTGCGATGATGGCGTTGCCGACATACATGCCCATCGATCCGCCCATGAACGAAAAATCCTGCGCGGCAGCTACAACCGGTGTCCGGCCGATTTCACCGCTAACGACAAGCATCGCTTCTTTCTCGCCTGTTTTCTTCTGGGCCGCTTTCATGCGGTCGGGGTATTTCTTTTGATCCCGGAAATGCAGCGGATCGTCCTTCGGCGCGGGGACCTCGACCTCGGTGAAAATACCGCCATCAAACAGATGCTTGAACCGCTCTCGCGGCGTGATTGCCATGTGGTGATCGCATTGCGTGCAGACATTCTGGTTGTCGGCCAGTTCGCGGTGAAACAGCATGGTTCCGCACTCATCGCATTTGTGCCACAGGTTTTCGGGCACTTCCCTGCGCGAGAAGATCGAGTTGATCCGGGGGCGGACGTAGTTTGTGATCCAGTTCATGTCGGAACCTTGCTGATGCGGTTTTGACGTCAAATAAGGCGCTACGTCAGGAAATGCAATCAGCGCCTCAGCGCAAGTCGTGCGGTTAGCCAGCAAACAATCATCATCACGAAATCCACATACAGCCAGTGTCGTATCGCGTCTGTCTGGGACATGTCATAGGGCAGAAGGAACAAGGCAAGACCGCTGAGGTTGTCAGGGATCGAGAAAAACAGCAGCGCCACAACGTTGTTGAAAAAGTGCAACGCAATAGCCGGACCAAGGGTACCCGACCGCGCGGTGAGATCGGCGTTGATCAGGCCAAAGGCGCCGGCCCAGATTGCGATCAGAAGGGCGTTGTCTCCGGATGTGGCCGGCGCGTAGTGACCGGCCGCAAACAACAGGGCAGGCAGACCCATCCAAATCAGGCGCGACCGAAACCGCGCAGCCAGTGATTGCTGAATGTAGCCGCGAAACAGGATTTCCTCGGCGCTGGTTTGTATCAAAACCGCAGTCAGAGACAGCGGCAACAGCAGCAGCCACGTTTCGACAGCCAAATTGGGTTTGAACGGTGCACCCAGATTGTAAGGCGGCAGGATGAAGATCAACGCGGCCAGCAGCACCAATGCCAGAAGTACGCGCCAGAACTGGCGAACGCCAAGACGGCGGGGACCCAGGATGGCATGCAACGGGCGGTTTTGCATCGCCCCGGCGGCCAGTTTGACACCCAATGTGATGAACCCGAAACTCGACAACAGAATCAACAAAGCAGACGGTGTTGCCCCCGCCTGAAAGCCGGAAACCCACCGCGCGGTACCGAGACTGAAAATCACGGAAGACAGGGTGAGGTTCAGGAAAATTGCAACACCACCAACGATCACCAGCCCAACCGTCAGCCGCCACAGCTCCGGTCTGTCACGTGCGTCGCGGACAAGCATCTCATGGGCTGCGTATGCCGAATGTGTCGTGATTTTAGGTTCCACTGGAACTGCCGGTATCGGTGAATATGTCCTCTGGGGTTTGCGCGGCGGCAACACGATTGGACACTGTCATGAGGTAGCCGGCAACGGTTTCAAGAAGTTGTACGGCGACATTAACGTCGCTCTCCACGACGGCGCGCAGCTCTCCGGCGCTGATCCTGAGAAAGGTACAATCCTTTGTTGCAACCAGATCGAATTGTCTGGCGTCTTTGGTGATAATCGAAAGGTCTCCGATCAATCGTCCCGGCTCGATGACCGAGATTACCCGCTTGAGACCCTTGCTGTCGTTCCATTCCAAATTGGCCTGACCGGAAATACACAGGTAGGCCGCGTCAGGTGCCTCGCCGCGGGCAAAGATGGTCTGCCCGGCTGCGGCCTCGTACCATTGTGCGGAAAACGCCAGCAAACGTTGGTTTCTGCCATCTAACTTGGAGAACAACTCGGTCGAGGAGATGATCTTGAGCTTCCGGCTCAGGTCCGCCGTAGCGCCTTCTTCCGCTTCTGTTTGTGTTCTTGAAACACCGTCAATACGGCCGTCCTTGATTTCGACGAACAGATCATACGCTTCGGGGTGGGCAAAATGATCTTCCATGAAGATCATGATTGAATCAGGCAGCAGCTCACGCAGTTTCAGGCGGGTGCGCAGTCGGCTTTCCGAATCGTGGCTGGCCAGCACCTTGTCCAGCACTAGAATGTCGGGGCGTTTGATGCCCGCCCGCGAGAACGCGGCACGCTCCTGAAAAACGGTCGGCAGGTTGTTTCCCCCCAGTCCGGACGGCAGATCGTAAATGATCGCAGCGGCGCGGCGGCGCAGCCCGGCTTCGTTCATAACTTCGGCGACTACATCTTCGATCTCGTCTTTTTTGGCCCCGGCCATGATCGAAATGCGTCCGTAAAGCGCATTCTCGATCACGGTCAGACGCGGAATGTAGAGATCCGGCGACACTGGCAGGAACATCCCCTGCATCGATTCCCGGATTCTTTCTGCCTGCGTCTTTCGAATCGTCAAAATTCTGTTCTTGTACTCGTCCGGGAAATTCGGACCTATCTGTTCGGCTGTAAGTAGGAAGGGCACCGTCATCAGAAGGGCTTTTTCCTTCTGATTGATTGCGGCATCACCCTTGGCTTTGCGACGGTCTTCGATATCCAGCAGGCTGTGGAACATGTCGCGGGACAGGCCAAGGCGCAAAAACAGAGGATGATCCGTGCCATCCCGGCCAAATGCCTGAGTCAGCGTTTCCAGCACGGCACTGGAAATGCTCATGGCGTCATCGTCCAGAGCGTTCGCGCTGAGCATTGCCTGGAACCGATCATCTTCGGCAAGCGTTTCCGGAGAGATATCCTGCGACGGAGACGCGAACAGCAGGTTGCCGCCCAAGGGAACGGCGGGGTTGAACTGTTCCGGGTCGAATCTGAAGACATATCGGTCCAAGCCGCGCTCGCGCAGACGCTCGGCAACGATTCCGCGCAGATCAACAACGTCTTTTGCCAAAGCCGGATGCTGTTCCGGGTCGAACCGGGAGCGTAAAGTACGGCGGAACATGAACTCGTCGATCCCCATCGCCTCGACAAGCTGAAACCACCAGTCGCGAATGTCGTCAGCACTATCCAGCCCGGCCAGGCTGGGGTCGACCCATTCATCCGACAGGGAATCGGGGGGGTTTCCGGCCCGCACGGCCTCGATCTGCCGACGCGAAGGAGCCTTTATCGCGTCCGACTGATGTTGCGGGCGGATCCGCAGGGGCATCAGCAGATTGTCCCCCAGTGTTCCATCGAACAGGTAGGGGCGTGAATAGGCATAACCAATTCGGGCGGCAATCACTGTTTGATGCAGCGAATTGAGATTGTGACCCGCCATAATCACGTCGCCTTGTACCGGTAGCAGCTCTCTTGTCAGCAGTTGAGCTAGCGCACCACGCTCGGCCGCTTGTGGCGACTGTATCGCCACCCGGGCGCCCTTTGGGATTGTCAGGTCGATATCTTCAAGAATGGTCTTGCCGTCATCATCGCGGACCGTCACGTTTCGCAACTCGATGTCACCGGTCAGGTGCGGGATGGTTTCGGGTTCTCCGGAAAACAGTTCCTCGGGGATCATGTTGGCTGGGGCAAAACGCTCTATCACGATTTCCCAACGCAGCGACATGTCCTGCACCTGATTGTAGTAGGTCAGCAGATCCTTCCAAGGGCCACTCAGATCCTTGTAGGCCCCAAGTGCGGCGACCAGTGCGCCCACTGTCACCTCTCCCGTGATCGCAAGATAACCGCCGACCGAGTAGAACAGAAACGGCGTCATCTGAGTGATCAGGTTGTTGAGAAACTTCATGAAAAATTTCTTGTTGTAGATCTTGAAGCGGATCTCGAACAAGATGCCCAGCCGATGGCTGAACTGCGCCAGCCGATAACGCCAGCCGCCATTGGTGCGCAGATCACTGATGCCCGCCGCACTCTCGCCGATTTCAGAGCTTAGATGTCGAACCTGTTGAATTCTGTCCTTGTTCAGCAGGTTGATCTGGCGTTGCAGTTTCGGGATCAGCCAGGCCTGCAATGGGATCAGCGCGACACTGGCCAATCCGAACCAGACGCTTTGCATGAACAGAAATGTGACGATTGTCATCATCTGCCCGAATTGAAACACCGGTTGGGCAATCGCGTCGCCCATCAGCCCGCCCATCGGTTCGGCCTCGGAGGTGATCATCGAAACCAATTCGCCCTGGCTGGTGGTGGCGAAATAGGACTTCGGGAACCGCATCGTTCGCTGGATCAGGGAAAAGCGAAGGCGGCGCAGCATGCGCTCGGCCAGCACGCCCTTCATCGTGTTGATGCGCATCTTCATCAACCCGCTGGCAATCACTGTTGCCAGAAAAGCAAAGCACAGGATCCAAAGGTATTGGATCTGCGTCACAGTGTAGCCCCAGATCGTCACCGTGTTGGTGGGCGCCCCAATTGCATCGTTTATGATCTGTTTGGGCAACTCGAGCGAGGCATAGAGAAAGGGAAACGACAATACAGTCAGCAGCAACAATACAAGCTGCTGTTTCTTTGAGTATTTCCAGATAAACGAAAACAGAGTGGGTTCCATGACCGCCCTTGTCCTGAGAAATTCGGATGTGCGCTGTTTGACGGATGTTCCACTGCGACCCGGTAACAGACGGTAAGCACTGCCCCGGTCTATTGCAAGAACGGGCGCGGCATTGGCAGAAAGGTGCGGTTCTGTCCAGCCCTCTGCTGATCACATTTCCGGAAAATTTAGCGCTGAAATTCTGTAATTCGGGTTTAACCGCCACTTGGTCTTTGACTAAACAGGTACAACTTTGGACGATAGGATCATGGGCAGTTTTCTGGATCGCTATATGCATCGCAAGTCTCTGGGGCATTGGCGCCAAGCCGCAAAGGCTGCGACCGAAACGCCTGAGCCATTGCTGCGCAGGCAACGGGATGAGGCGCGCAAATTGCGGAAACATCTTGACCTGTTGATCCAACAGGCCGACGGGCGGCTGGCCCGGCCACTGATTGGTTCGGTGCAGTTTCCCAAACCGCTTGGCACGGACTGGTCCTGGCGTCCGGATCTATGGCGCGAGCCGCTGTCCAGGCACGGCGTCGCCTCGGCCCCGCGAAAAGCGCCGATGGACCGGCAGGTAACCCTGTTTCATGATTGCGAGCAGTCCGAAATCGGAATGCGCCAGATACGCAATCGCCGTGACAAGGACCTGGCCCCATTCAGCCTTGCGATCGAGGTGTTCGGGTTCACCGGTTCATTTCTTTCTCTGTCGGTCGAGCTGCCACAAGATGCGGTGCAGGACTTGACGCGCCAACACCTGATGCGTGTCGATACGTTGATCGAAGGCGAGCGGAACGGAGAAATTTTCGCACGTCTCAACATTCAGCACGGCCCCAATACAGAACAGGTGTTGCGCAAACTTGACGAAAGCCGAACTTCGAACGCAATGGACTTTGACCTTGCGCATCTGTCTTTCAACGAGAAACGCATAGAAAAGATCTGGCTGGATCTGATCTTTGACGATCCTGGGATGAATCGGATCGTTTTGCGCGATTTGACGTTCTGCCGCCATTTCCGGGCTGACTTGTAAGGTGCTTGCCGCATGACGCTTCCCTCCCTCACATGCACACGGTTCGAAGACGGGCTTTGGCAAGGCCATCTGCAAGCCGAAACAGAACCCAATATCGAAGTGCGCTATCTCGGTGAACCGCTGGAACAGTTCAGCGTTTCACGCGCGGATGGCGGTTGGGATCTGAGTATTCAGTTGCCCATCTCTGCCCTTTCCGAAGGGGTGCACTGTTTTGTGATCGTCGACACCGCAACGACGAACAAGCTGGGCGACATCACGGTGATCGCGGGCACTCCCGCTGCGGATGATCTGAGGGCTGAGGTGGAGCTTTTGCGCGCCGAACTGGACATGCTGAAACGCGCGTTCCGGCGGATCTGCAGCAGCGCGGAATAGGCCGGACGTTCAGCCTGTCATACCGGCTGAACCGTTAAACTGCTGTTTTCCTATCTTTTTTGACCGGCTTGATGCATTATCGGGACATCCGGAGCAACCTGGGTTTCTCAATGGACCGCAGTAGTATCATCAAGGTCATCGCCCTTATGGTGACCGCATTTGGGATCGGGATTGATTTTACCGGCGCGCTGATGCTGATCCCGGCCATCGAAAACAGCTTTGATGCCGACATTACAAGCACCCAGTGGGTGCTCAACATCTACGCTCTGTTTTTCGCCATGACCATGGTCGCCGGCGGACGGCTCGGCGACATGTACGGGCACCGAAAGATCATGATCATCGGTCTTTCGATCTTCCTGTTTTCCTCCATCCTATGCTTTGTCGCCCCCGGTCTGGACTACCTGATCGGAGCACGGGCCCTGCAAGGCATCGGAGCCGGATGTATCTGGCCCTGCACACTGGCCTTCGGCGCCACCAAAGTGTCAAAGCCCGAACATCGGGCCCTGGTTATGGGGCTGATCCTTGCGGGTGTAACCAGCGGCAATGTCTTCGGCCCGATGATCAGCGGCTTTGCCGTCAACCTTGGTGACTGGCGATTGTTCTTTCTGGCCAACGTCGTGTTTTCCTGCATTTCGATGGCGACAGCCCTGTTCTTGATGGAACGTGAGACTAAACACAAACAGGGCGAACACATCGATTTTGCCGGGATGGGCATCCTGTCGTTTGCGGTCTTGCTGCTGCTGTACGCCCTGGATGTCGGTGCGGATTGGGGCTGGACTTCGGTTCCGCTGCTTCTTCTGTTTTTTGTCAGCGCAGTCCTGTTTCTTTTGTTCCCACGTGTCGAAAAACGCGTAAAGGAACCTTTGCTGCTGCCTCAGTTGATGCAGAATCGAGAGTTTTTGATCACGCTGGGCCTGAATATGTTCAATGTGTCTGCCGCCTTTGTGGGTTTGCTGTATTTCCCGCAATACATGCAGAAAGTTCTGGGCTGGAGCGTGTTTCAATCGGCGCTCGGGCTGGCGCCTCTGACTGTGTTGCTTGCGGTCGGATCCATTGTTTCAGGAACGCTGTACAACGATTTCGGACCAAAACGGCTGATGTTTTGGGGCTACCTGATCGCGACAATTGGCGCAGTAACTGTTGTCGTCTTGCCGCAGGGTCTTGGCTATTTCCAAATTCTGCCAGGCATGGCCTTCATCGGATTGGGGGCGACGCTGACTGTCGGGCCGTCGGGAACGGCGGCAGTCTGCGCGGTAAAGCCCGAACGGGCGGGTCTCGTCGGCGGGCTGAGCTTCATGACCCACCTGGTCTACGGGGCCATTGCCGTCGCCTGCGCCACGGCAATCATGTATGTCACAAGCCTTGCCAGCCTGCGCGACAAACTGACAGCGGCCGGTGTCACACTGTCTGATGCTGAACTTCAGGCAATCAATGGCGGAACGCTGACCACCAAATCTGCTCAGGCAGTCATGCAGAAGCTCAGTGAAAGTGAAGTTGCGACAGTCAAAACCGCAATAGCCGGAGCATTCGATACCGGCATGAACATGGCATTTGTCTTTGCAGCGATTTCCGTGTCCGTCGGGATCGTACTTGCGCTGATGCTGGATGAAAGCAAGCTGCACAAAATCGAAAGCTGATCGCGACCGATCAAAGATCTGTTCCCGAAATTGGGGCCGCCGCAATCGGCGGCCCGATTTGTATGTTACTGCGAAGGCCCGTTGGGGTCGAAGGCCGACAGGCCTTTCAGGATATCGATGGCATAGGCCAACTGATAGTCCTTTTCCCGCAACTCAGCAGTCGCTTCGGCACGGGCCCGGTCTTCTTCGATCTGGCGAACTTCATCCTCGCTCAGGCTGTCGTTGTTCAGGCTGCCGCGCAGGTCGGCCTCGGACCGGGTGCGTGCATTGCCTTCTTCCTCTTCGGGTTCTGGGGCTGGGCGCGGTTGCTCGACGATGATGTCGGGGCTGACGCCAAGCGCCTGAATCGAGCGGCCAGAAGGCGTATAATAGCGTGATGTGGTTAGACGCATTGCACCGTCGCCGCGCAATGGCATGACTGTCTGGACCGAACCCTTGCCAAAGCTCTTGGTGCCAACAACAATCGCACGGCGATGATCCTGAAGCGCCCCCGCCACAATTTCCGAGGCCGAGGCTGACCCACCGTTGATCAGAACCACGATCGGCTTGCCTTCGGTCAGATCGCCAGCAGTTGCATTGAACCTTTCGCCTTCGCCCGGATCGCGGCCGCGGGTCGAAACGATTTCCCCTTCATTCAAAAAGGCGTCTGACACCTTGATCGCCTGTGTCAGCAAGCCGCCCGGATTGTTCCGCAAATCCAGCACTACGCCATTGACCTTTTCGATCCCTCCGGCTTCTTCAATCTGCTCTTTCAATCCGGCTTCCAGATTGGGGTAGGTCTGATCATTGAATGTGGTCACACGCAGAACGACGCTGGTGCCTTCGGTCCGTGCACGTACGGCGGTCAACTTGATGGTGTCGCGGATAATGGTGACGTCAAACGGTTCCTGCTCGCCTTCGCGCACCACCGTGATCACGATCTCCGAGCCGACCGGCCCGCGCATCAGATCCACCGCCTTGTCCAGCGTCAGGCCCAGAATGCTTTCACCATCAACGTGGGTGATGAAGTCGCCGGCTTCGATTCCCGCCTCGTCCGCGGGGGTATCATCGATGGGTGAGACGACTTTGACGAAGCCTTCTTCTTGTGTGACCTCAATCCCCAGCCCGCCGAATTCACCGCGTGTCTGCACGCGCATCTGTTCGGCGTCGTCAGGCGACAGGTAGCTGGAATGCGGATCCAGTGAGGTCAGCATTCCGTCAATGGCTGCCTCGATCAGCTCCTCCGGCTCGACTTCTTCGACATATTGGGCGCGGATACGTTCGAAAATGTCCCCGAACAGATCCAATTGCTCATACACGCTGGCCTTGCTTTCGGCCTCTTGCGCCAGCAAAGGTCCGGCAATCTGAGTGGTTGCGATAATGCCTGCCACAGTTCCGGCCAGACCGGCCATCACAAATCTCTTCATGTTTGTTTATCCATCCTTGTTGGTCCGAAACCACGATTCCGGGTCCACCGGGCTATTATCCTGTCTTACCTCTATATAGAGCGTTTCTGACCGGTCAGTTCCAGTGCCATCACTTGTAGTTGACAAAATAGCGCCGATTTCCGGCGTTTCACCTGGCATTAGGCCCACCGGCGTTCCTTCGGTGATCACTTCTCCGGGTGTACCGAAGACCTCTTGCAACCCGGAAAAGACAAAAAGCAATCCGGGCTGGGGTTCCAGGATCATCAGGTTGCCAAGGTCCAGCAGCGGCCCGCGATACCGGATCGTCGCTGCGGTGGGTGTCGTGACCAGCGCGCGCGGCCGGGTGCCCAGCACGATACCGGGGCGCTTCACCCCGGCAGCGTCCGTTTCCCCTGAACTGTGCAGCAGAACACCCTGAACGGGCAAAGCAAGGTTTCCTTTTCTGTTCGAAATATCGGCGTCGGTTTCGGCAATACCGCCTTCCGATATTTCGGCCAGACCGCTGGCAAACCCATCCAGTGTTTCCGTCGAGGAGATCAGGATCGCCGTGCTGATAGGGTCTTCGACAAACCGGCGCGGCAGGTCCGTTCGATCGGCAATGGCCTCGCTAAGCTTGGTTCTGGCATTCTGCACTCCGGTCAGACCCTTGGTCAGGGTTTCGGCGGCGTTTTTCTGCAGTTGGCGTAGTGTCCGGACCTCGTGCAAGTCCTGAGCAAGCGCCTGCGCACGTGCATTCAGGCCGGGCGTGACTTCGGCCAGCATCATGCCGGTACGCGCGGCCCCCAAAGGACCGGACGGATGCAGGATCAGTACGGGCGGCGTCGTTGTTTCGATGGTTTGCAACACGCCTAGCAATTGCGCGATTTCTTTTTCCCGCGCGCGCAGTTCTTCTGTCAGCTGCACCTCTCGGGTGGCGGCCTTGCGCAAGCCGTCGCGCATGGCGCTTAGGCCGGCTTCATAAGCCTGCACCGTTTCGGTCAGGGCGCGCACCCGATCCCGGGCGCTGTCGGCTTCGGCCAGCGCAATCGAGGCCTCTTCCAGCATTTGCGCTGCCTCCAGCGCTGCCGCCGACGGGTCCGTCTGGGCGTTAACAGGCGAGGCCAGCAAGACCGAAAGAAGCGCGGCCCGCACTGTCATGACAGAAGGCTCTGGCCGGTCATTTCCGCAGGTTGATCCAGCCCCATCAGCGCTAAAAGCGTTGGCGCCAGGTCCGACAACCGGCCATCGCGCAACTTGGCACCAGCGGGTCCACCGACCAGCGCGACCGGCACCCGGTTCAATGTATGAGCGGTATGTGGTCCACCGGTTTCAGGGTCGACCATGACTTCGCAATTCCCGTGATCGGCTGTCACGATCATGGCTCCGCCTGCTTTGTCCAGCGCGGCAACCACCTGCGCCAGACCTTGATCAACGGCTTCGCAGGCCTTTATCGCGGCGTTCAGATCGCCTGTGTGCCCGACCATATCCGGGTTGGCGTAATTGGTGACGATCAGATCATACCCGGCTTCGATGGCCTCGACGAATTTGGCCGTGACCTCGGCTGACGACATCTCGGGCTGAAGATCATAGGTCGCCACCTTGGGCGATTTCGGCATGAAACGATCTTCGCCAACCTCGGGCGTTTCCTTGCCTCCGTTCAGAAAGAACGTCACATGAGGATATTTTTCGGTTTCCGCCAAGCGGAACTGCCGCAACCCCTGTTTGGCAACCCATTCCCCCAGCGTGTTGACGATGGCGCGTTTCGGGAAAACGGTGGTCATGTAGGCGTTGTGCCCGTCGGAGTATTCAACCATTCCCAGCAAAGCTGACAGGGCCGGGCGCGGTCCGGTGTCAAAATCGTCGAATCCCGGCTCGCCAATGGCGCGCAGTATTTCCCGCGCACGGTCGGCGCGGAAATTCAGGCAGAAAATACCATCGCCATCGCGGACACTTGTGTAGCCGCTCAGAACCGTGGGTGTGATGAATTCATCCGTTTCGGATTGGTTATACGCATGGTCCACAGCACCATGTGCGGTGGCTGCGGTACGCCCCTGCCCCTTGATGATCGCCTCATAGGCTTCTGCAACGCGTTCCCAGCGATTGTCGCGGTCCATGGCATAATACCGTCCGCTGACAGTCACGATCCGTGCGCCATCTGGCAGGCGCTTTTCCAGTTCGGCCAAGAACCCAAATGCGGATTTTGGCGCAACGTCCCGACCGTCTGTGATGGCGTGCAGGGCGACAGGTACACCTGCGTCTGTCACGGCCTTGGCCGCAGCAACGATGTGATCAACATGGCCATGCACTCCGCCATCCGAAGCGATACCAATCAAGTGCGCCGTTCCGCCCGAGGCCTTTACCTTACCGATGAAGGCCTGAAGGGCATTGTTATCAAAGAAACTGCCGTCTTCGATCGACAGATCAATCTGTCCCAGATCCATGGCAACCACTCGCCCGGCCCCAATGTTCGTGTGCCCGACCTCAGAATTTCCCATCTGCCCGCTGGGCAGACCCACATCCGGCCCATGTGTAATCAACGTCGCATGGGGACCGCGTTCCATGATCGCGTCAAATGTCGGCGTTTTCGCCAGATAAGGTGCGTTGGCCTGCGTGTCTTCGGACAATCCCCAGCCATCTAGGATGCACAGGACGACGGGTTTGGGGGCGGCCATGAAGTTTCTCCGGAAAACTGCTTTGACAGTCTTCTACCCGCTGCCCATCCGGGCGTGAACCGTCTTTGCGGTGTGTGAAGCAGAATTAATCGGCCCCATCGTCACTTTGGCGCGAAACCCGCGTTTTCAATCCTTCAGATAATCCTTGTAAGGATGTGCCTTGCGGTTGCGGTATTTGACCGTCAGTTCCAGCGGAGTGTCGTTTTCGTCGTAAATACCGATCATGATCCCTGTGCCCCCGCTTCGGCTGCGCATTCCGATCAACTGCTCTTCAGACCGGGTTGTGCGCTGTGACGGGCGACGCGCCCAGGCAAACAGGTGATGATACATCTGGGCGATGACGTCTGAATGGTCCGCACTGTCACCCAGATCGACCAGTTCTTCGGGATCGTTTTCAAGATCGAACAGGATCGGCCTATGTCCACCTTCGCAATGGACAAGTTTCCATTTCTCGTTGGCGACCATGAACATCACGGCATCGCGTACAGATGCGTTCAGCTTTTGGGCTATGGGAGAAGCGGAATAATCGTATTCACAGACTGCGACACTGCGGGGCGTTTTGTCGGCTTGCCCGCGAAGGATGGGCAGCAGGGAATGCCCTTCCAGGATATGCCCGGCCTTTTCGCCGCCCGCCACCTCAAGAAAGGTTGGTGCCAGATCAATCGCCTCGACCAGCGCGTCGCAGTTGGTGCCTCGCGTGGCGTCCGCCTGAGAGGAAGGGTCGTAGATGATCAGCGGCATCTTGGTCGAGGCGTCGTGGAAGAAGGTCTTTTCCCCCATCCAGTGATCGCCCAGAAAATCCCCATGGTCCGAGGTCAGCACGATCATCGTGTCGTCCATCCGACCGGTTTCCTCCATCCAGTCGAACAACCGCCCCATCTGGTCATCCGCCTGTTTGATCAGCCCCATATAGGCCGGGATCACAGCATCGCGGACCTCCTGACGCGAGAAGGCCTGCCCAACTTTCGTGTCCATAAAGGCCCGGAGCACTGGATGCGCATTTTCGCGCTCGGATTCTGACCGGACCACAGGCAGCACATGTTCGGGTCCATACATCGAGGCATAGGGCTCCGGCACTACGTAAGGCCAGTGCGGCTTGATGTAGCTGAGGTGACAGCACCACGGCCCGTCATGACTTTCCAGGAACTCAATGCCGCGCGTTGTCAGGTATGGCGTTTCACTGTCTTCTTCCGCGATATTTGCCGTCTCGGATGAGTTTTTGAGGAACCAGCCTGACAATACGTTGCCGTCGGCATCCAAGCCGGAATTGGCAAAGTCATGCCAGGGATTGTCGCTGTCGTATCCTTTGTCCCGGAGATATTGGTTGTATTTCTTTGCCCCGTCCGGATCATAGAACCCGTCCGGTCCTTCAGCGCGCAACCCGTCATCGCGTTCGAAGACGTCAAAGCCGCATTCCGCGACGCGAGCGCCAATGACGCTGTCGGGTTCCAGTCCCAGGCGCGCCATCCCTTCGGCATCGGCAGCCATATGAGTCTTGCCGACCAGCCAGCACCCCATCCCCGCTTTGCGCAGGTGATCGCCCAATGTGATTTCACCAACTTTCAGGGGAATGTTGTTCCATGAGGCACCATGGGAATGCACATAGCGCCCAGTATAGGTCGACATGCGCGAACTTCCGCAGATCGGGGACTGAATATAGGCGCGATCAAACCGGACACCGCGTGCGGCCAGTTTGTCGATATTCGGGGTATGCAGGTGTGGATGTCCGTAACAGCTGAGGTAGTCCCAGCGTAGCTGGTCGAACATGATGAACAGGATATTTTTGGCTTCGGCCAATGCAATGCCCCCCTTTGATCCGGGACCTGCTTAGCTATTTCCTGCCCAAGAGCGAAGTCCAAACTTCAATCAGGCTTGCCGTTCCATCTGTTCGAGCATTTTTTTGGCGCGTTTGCACTGCAACTGGTCCAGCAGCGGGCTATTGGGGTCGACGTCCTTTTTGCACACAACGCATTTGTCCGCGCCCGAGATTGCATTCAGGCCGCCGCAGCTGCCTTTGATCGTCTTGCCCATCAGCATGACGCCCAGCGACATCCCGACCATGATGATCAGCAGTAGTACGAAGGCCAGAATAAATGTGCTCATCTCAGGTCCTGCCTGTCAGTTGGTGCCCAAAGCGTCTTTGAACGCGGTACTGTGAACAGTAATAAAGGCATCTTCGCCGCCTGTCACATCCCGAGAGATGAAGAACACGGCAAGTTTATGCTTTTCGGCCAGTTCCAGCCCCTTCTCCTGCCCCAGCGCCAGCATTGCCGTCGCCCACGCATCCGCCATCATCGCATTTTCGGCCAGTACGGTGACCGAGGTGGTGCGATGTGTGATTGGTCGTCCGGTCGTGGGATCGATGATATGGGAATATCGCACACCTTCCTGTTCGAAGAAGTTCTTGTAATCGCCCGAGGTCGCCATGCCCAGATCGTTCAGTGACACGATCAGTTGCAGGTTTTGCCCGCCCGCTTCGGGTTTTTCGACCCCGATGCGCCAGACCTCACCCTTGTCATTTTCGCCTTTGGTAACAAGATCGCCACCGATCTCGACCATGTAGTTCTCGATCCCCGCCTCGCTTAGGGTTTCGGCCACCGCGTCAATCCCATAGCCTTTGGCGATAGCCGACAGGTTGATGCCCACTGCCGGATCGGATTTGGCCAGCGTTCCGGCGTCACGGTCCAAGGTCAGCAGCCGGGATTGCCCGACACCTTCAAGAGCGGCTTGAATCTCAGCATCCGACGGCACCGGATCCTCGGGCTTGCGCGGGCCAAACCCCCACAATTCGATCAGCGGGCCCAGAGTCACGTCAAAGGTTCCGCCGGATTTTTCATGCACATCGTCAGCGGCGGACAAAACCAGAGCGAACTCGTCCGAGACCGGAACGGGCGAAGTGTCGGTCGAAGCTGAAAATGTCGAAACCTCTGAGTTGGGATCCCAGTTTGACATCTTGGCGTTCACTGCGGCCAGTGTTTCCTGCACGGCTGCGGCCAGGGCTTCCTCATCCACATCTTCGCCAATGGCGGTGATGTTGAATGTTGTTCCCATGGTTTCGCCCGACAGACGGACCACTTCGGGTTCCTTGTCAAACAAACAGCCGGAAACAAACAGAACTAAAGCCAGAACAGGCAGATGGCGCATCGGGGAACTCCCTGGAAAACCTAGCCGGGCATATGCCAGTGCCCCATTACAGAGTCAAATCGACATCACAGTTTCAGCGGCAGAAAACCCAGCACCAGCAATCCGACGCCGGCAGGTACACCAAACAGCCAGGCCCGTTTTTGCCATCCGGCCTGTTGCTGTTTCCACGCCATTCGGAAATTGTGACCACACACCACGACGGCGAAAAAGATCAGCGCAGCCAGCGGCGGTGTCAGATAAAGGTCTGTCAACGGGTCGGGATTCCTTGTTTGTCAGCAATTTTCCGGGATCAGGGCATTTGCACCCTATACAGGTCGGTTCGCTGCGGTAAGGTGAAAAGACAGCCATCTCGGATAAAAGAGGAGATTGCCCATGGCCCCAAGCTCTTATCAGCCCCCCACACGCGGCGACAAGTCTGGTTCTGCGACCTATAGCCAGTCAGCGGATTCAAACCTGTCGCATACGCAAACGACCGTGGCCAAGCTGCTTGAGGGTAAAGGTGATGCGGTGTTTGCGGTGCGCCCCGCCGATACGATTCATTCGGTAGTGGAACTGCTGAAGGAAAAAAGAATCGGCGCAGTGGTCGTGACCGATCAGAACGGAACCCTGCAAGGCATTCTGTCAGAACGCGATATCGTACGGCGCATGGCGGATACCCCCGGTCAGACTCTGCCACAGTCGGTCGAAGATCTAATGACCAAGGATGTCAAAACCTGTTCGCCCGAAGACCTGCTGAACGATGTTCTGAAGACAATGACCGATGGACGTTTCCGCCACATGCCGGTTCTGAGTGATGGCCACCTGCGCGGTGTCATCACGATTGGCGACGTTGTTCACTTCCGTCTCAAGGAACTGGAATACGAAGCGCTGCGCATGAAGCAGATGATCGTCGGTTGACCAAGTGACCTTCCGGGTTGCGGGCCGCATTTTCACTGGCCCGCGTCCCGAGTTGCGCAGATCAGGTCGAAACAAAGCGAACGCCGCCTCTGTAAATTTCGGCTGCCGTCAGGCGGTTCGTTGCAAATGCCCCGGTATCGATTGAGACGACCCCATTATTGACCGTCGGGTGATCTTTGATCGTGTGTCCGTGCACAACCCATTGGCCGTCTGCCCTGCGTCGTCTTGGAAACATCGGGTGCCCCCACAAACAGACCTGTCGCTGCTGGCTATCAACCGGCTGATCGGGATCCAGTGCGGCATGGACGACCGTGACGTTTCCGCTCGACCACATTAGTGGCCTGTCCCGCAACCATGACAACAAATCTGCGCCCATGACCTGCTTCAACTTGCCAGCAACCGCTTCGGCAATTTCATTTGTTGGATGAAGGTCAAATTCGGTAATCCCGAATGAAGCCAGTGTCTGAAATCCGCCATTCCGGAACCAATGATGTGCATAGCGTCCGGGCTCGTCCAGAAATCGCAGCAGCATGTCTTCATGATTGCCCATGAGGCATACGACCGGCCTGTTTGCTGCCGTGTCGAAGTGCTGCAGATGTCGCAGGACCTGTGCGCTGTAGTCACCCCGGTCGATGTAGTCCCCGACAAAGATCAAAGGGCATTCGTCCTCAACCCTCATCAGCAGGGCCTGAAGCAGGTCCAGCCGGCCATGAATGTCGCCAACTACGACAAACCGATCATCGGGAGCGATTCCGGGAACGGATGTTTCCCGATCGGGCCGTGCCCGGCCAATAAACCCTTTGATCCAGCTCGTAACCATGTTCTACGTTCCCTAACCCGACCCGTTGGCAACGACAATCCCGGGCCGCCCGCTCAGTACTTGACCGTCGGTGCCGGGCGTTTGATATGACAAGCTAAAGTTAGATCTGGGCCTGGCAGGTTCAAAGACGATCTTATCGCAGGCGGCCATGTGGTTTGAAAGGTTCTTGGGGATTTCATGAAACGAGTTTTGGTAACGGGGACCGCCGGGTTTATCGGGTTTCATCTGGCAAAACTGCTTTTGGCCGAAGGGTTCCGGGTGCATGGCTATGACGGCATGACCGACTATTATGACGTGGCGCTTAAACAGCGTCGCCATCAGATGTTGCTGCAAACGCCGGGCTTTTCGGTCACCGAAAACATGCTGGAAAACCACGAGCGCCTGATGCAGGTCGCAGACGACTTCAAACCCGAGGTCATCATCCACCTGGCTGGCCAGGCCGGCGTGCGCTACAGCCTTGAAGCGCCACGCAGCTACGTTGAATCCAACATCGTCGGGACATTCAATGTGATGGAGGTTGCCCGGATCCATCAGGTAGAGCACCTTTTGATGGCTTCGACGTCTTCAGTCTACGGAGCGAATGAAGACATGCCGTTCCGGGAAACCGACAAGGCCGACGGGCAACTGACCATCTATTCCGCGACCAAGAAGGCCAATGAATCGATGGGCCATTCCTATGCCCATCTGTGGGGCCTGCCGACCACGATGTTCCGGTTCTTTACAGTTTACGGCACGTGGGGCCGCCCTGATCTGGCTTACTTCAAGTTCACCGATGCCATTCTGAACGACCGTCCCATCGACATTTACAACAACGGCGACATGTATCGCGACTTCACCTATGTCGAGGATCTGGTACGGGGCATTCGCCTGCTGATAGATGCCGCCCCTGTGCGGCCTGACAGCAAAGATGAGATCGCCGAGGGAGACAGCCTGTCACCGGTTGCGCCCTTCCGGGTAGTCAACATCGGCAACTCGGACAAAGTCCGTCTGATGGACTTCATCGAAGCTATCGAGGACGCGTTGGGTAAGAAAGCGATCCGGAACTACATGCCGATGCAAATGGGCGATGTTCCGGCGACCTGGGCCGACACCAGTTTGTTGCAAAACCTGACCGGTTACAAACCCCAGACCGATATTCGTACCGGTCTGGCCAAATTCGTTGAATGGTATCGGGAGTACTATAAAATTCCCGCCGACTGAAAATGCGGAACAAAAAAAACCGGCGCTAATTGCGCCGGTTTCTTCTTAACCGCCGAAGTCGTCCAGCATGATGTCTTCGCGGTCCACTCCGAGATCCAGCAGCATGTTTATGACGGACTGGTTCATGATTGGCGGACCGCACATGTAGAACTCGCAGTCTTCCGGTGCCGGGTGGTTCTTGAGGTATTCCTCGAACAGGACGTTGTGGATGAAGCCGGTGTAGCCTTTCCAATCGTCCTCGGGCTGCGCATCCGAAAGGGCCACATGCCATTCGAAATTGTCGAACTCCTCGGCCAATTGGTCGAAATCCTCGACAAAGAACATCTCTTTCTTGGAACGCGCACCGTACCAGAAGGTGATCTTGCGGTTGCGGTTCTCAAGGCGCTTGAGCTGATCGAAGATATGGCTGCGCATCGGCGCCATACCGGCGCCACCGCCGATGAAGACCATCTCTTTCTCGGTCTCGCGGGCGAAGAATTCACCAAACGGACCCGAGATTGTAACCTTGTCACCCGGCTTCAGGTTGAAGATGTAGGACGACATCTGACCCGGCGGGATACCGTCGGACCCCGGAGGCGGCGAGGCGACCCGGACGTTCAGCATGATCATGCCTTTTTCGTCCGGATAGTTGGCCATCGAATAGGCGCGCTCGATCGGTTCGTTCACGACGGATTTGTACTGCCACAGATTGAACTTGTCCCAATCTTCGCGGTACTCGTCCTGCACGTCGAAATCGGTATAGGCCAGTTGGTGTGCGGGGGCCTCGATCTGGATGTAGCCGCCAGCGCGGAAATTGACGTCCTCGCCTTCCGGCAGATCCAGAGTCAGCGCTTTTATAAAGGTGGCGACGTTGTCGTTCGAACGAACGGTGCATTCCCACTTCTTGACGCCAAAGACCTCTTCGGGAACTTCGATGTCCATGTCCTGCTTGACCGCGACCTGACAGGACAGGCGGTCACCGCAGGATGCCTCTCGCTTGGTGATGTGGCTTTCTTCGGTGGGCAGGATCGAACCACCACCCGAATGCACCCGCACACGGCATTGCGCGCAGGTTCCGCCACCACCGCAGGCGGAAGGAACGAACAATTTCTCGGCCGCAAGCGTTTGCAGAAGTTTGCCGCCCGCCGGAACCGAGATGGTTTTCTCGCCATTGATGGTGATGTTGACGTTGCCGGTAGACACCAACCGCGAGCGTGCCGCCATAATGATGGCGACAAGCGCCAGAACGATCATCGTGAAAAGGATTACGCCTAGGCTAAAAGTTTCCATTGCGCCCTCCTTACAGTTTCACGCCAGAGAAGGACATGAAGGCCATCGCCATCAGACCTGCTGTGATGAAGGTGATGCCAAGACCCTGCAGACCGTCCGGAATATCCGAATATTTGAGCTTTTCACGCACTCCTGCCATCGCTGTGATCGCCAGCGCCCAACCAAAGCCGGAAGACAGACCATAGGTGGCGGCCTCAGCAAAGTTATAGTCACGCTCGACCATGAACAGCGAGCCACCGAGGATGGCGCAGTTCACCGTGATCAGCGGCAGGAAGATACCCAGTGCGTTGTAAAGCGGCGGGAAGTACTTATCCAGGATCATCTCGAGGATCTGAACCATCGCCGCAATTACGCCGATGTAGGAAATCAGGCCAAGGAAGGTTAGGTCCACATCCGGGAACCCGGCCCAGGCCAAGGCGCCCGGTTTCAACAGATAGCTGAGCAACAGATTGTTTGTCGGCACGGTGATCGCCTGGACGACCATAACCGAAATACCCAAACCCAGCGCGGTCGAGATCTTCTTGGAAACGGCGATGAAGGTACACATGCCGAGGAAGAAGCTAAGCGCGAGGTTTTCAACAAAGATGGCCTTTACGGCCAGAGAGATAAGCCCTTCCATCAGTGCGCCTCTACCTGCTGGATTTTGTATTCACGTTCTTCGACCTGGTTCGGCTTCCATGTGCGGAAGGCCCAGATAATCAGACCGATGATAAAGAACGCGGATGGCGGCAGCAGCAACATGCCGTTGGGCACATACCAGCCGCCATTGTTGACGGTCTCCAGAATGGTGACGCCAAACAGCGACCCATTCCCGAACAGTTCGCGGATGAAACCAACCAGCAGCAAGATCAGACCATAGCCCATTCCGTTGCCCATGCCGTCGATGAAAGACGCGACAGGCGGGTTCTTCATAGCGAACGCCTCGGCGCGGCCCATCACGATACAGTTGGTGATGATCAGGCCGACGAAGACCGAAAGCGTTTTCGAAATCTCGAAGGCATAGGCCTTGAGAACCTGATCCACCAGGATCACCAGCGAGGCGATGATCACCATCTGAACAATGATCCGGATCGAGCCCGGGATCTGGTTACGCAGGCACGAGATAAAGAAGGACGAGAACGAGGTCACGAACGTCACCGCCAGCGCCATCACGAAGGATACCTGCAGCGAAGAGGTCACCGCCAGCGCCGAACAGATGCCCAGCACCTGCAGGGTAATCGGGTTGTTGTCGACAAGCGGGTCGACCAGCATCTCTTTCTTGGTCTGAGACATTAGAACTCTCCTGCTTGCAGTTTGGCCAGGAACGGAGCGTAGCCCGCATCGCCCATCCAGAATTTCACCAGGTTATCGACGCCAACAGAGGTCAGCGTGGCACCGGCCAGCGCGTCGACATAAAAGTCCGGCCCGGCGGCAGGCTGAGACTTGGCGACCGTGATTTGCAGATCGCCCGCGTCATCACGAAGTTTCTTGCCATTCCACAGCGCTTTCCAACGCGGGTTGTCCACTTCCGCGCCAAGGCCCGGAGTTTCGCCGTGCTGATAGAACTGCAGGCCAAAAATATCGTTGCCGTTGTTTTCCAGAGCGATAAAGCCATAGAGCGTGGACCACAGGCCATAGCCGTGCAGCGGCAGGATGACCTTATCCAGTTCACCAGCATCATCCCGCAGCAGGTAGATCACTCGGTACTTGGACTTGCGGCCAATTCCCGCTGGGTCATCATCAAGTGCGACACTCAGTTCGGGGTCGCTGGCAGCAGCGATGTCGTCAAAGGTCGCTGGGTCAAACTGGTCATCGACGAATTCGCCGGTGGCCAGTTCCAGAACGTGCGGCTCAAACGCAGCGAAGGCCTCGGTCACGTTGATGCCGGGTTCGTAAACACCTGCCACCTGAAGAACGTTGACCTGCTTGTCCTTCAGTTTGTTCGCTTCCTGTGCGGGACGCAGACTGACGGCTGCAGCGGAAACGACCATTGAAGCTACCAGACAAACGGCGACGGCAACAAAGATCGTCTTGCCAACCGAGTCCGGCGAGGCCGCCAGGAACCGGGCAATTGCCCCCTTGGGTTCTTGGGGTTGCGTATCAGACATGGCGACGCGCCCTCCGTTTGATGTTGGCCTGAACGACGAAGTGATCGATCAGCGGTGCAAAGACGTTACCGAACAGGATGGCCAGCATCATGCCTTCCGGGAAAGCGGGGTTCACTACACGGATCAAAACAACCATGACACCGATCAGCGCACCGTAGATATAGCGGCCCAGATTGGTGTGGCTTGCCGAAACGGGTTCGGTCACCATGAACGCCAGGCCAAACGCGTATCCGCCCAGCACAACATGCCAGTACCAAGGCATCGCGAACATCGGGTTGGTGTCAGAACCGATCAAGTTCAACAGCCATGTAAACGCAATCGTCCCGGCCAAACAGCCCACGATCAGGCGATAATTGGCTATTTTGGTCATCAGCAAAAAGGCGAGGCCGATGATACAGGCCAACGTCGATGTTTCGCCAAAGCTGCCCTGGATGGTTCCGAAAAACGCGCTGGACCAGGTGATGCCCTCAGCCGCAAGGGCCTGAACGCCCTCAGCCGCTGTTACCCCCAACGCTGTTGCGCCCGAAAAGCCGTCGACCGGCGTCCACACTGCATCGCCCGACATCTGCGCCGGATAGGCGAAGTACAGGAAAGCACGGCCCACAAGCGCAGGGTTGAGGAAGTTCTTGCCAGTGCCGCCAAACACCTCTTTGCCGATAACGACACCGAAGATGATGCCCAAAGCCACTTGCCACAGGGGCGTGGTTGCCGGCATGATCAACGTGTAAAGCATTGAAGTGACAAGGAAACCTTCGTTCACCTCGTGGCCGCGCACGGTGGCAAAGATGACCTCGAAGATACCGCCTGCGACAAGTGTGACGATGTAGATCGGCAGGAAGTAAAGCAATCCGTGCATCACGTTGGCAAACAGGCTGGACGGGTCCAGTGAAATGCCAAACATCTGCAACAAGGCGATCCGCCAGCCCGTGGCTGAGTCCGGCCCAAGGGCCGCAATCGCGGAATTGGCCTGATAGCCCGTATTCCACATGCCCCACAGGATACAGGGGATCGTCGCGATCACGACATAAGTCATGATCCGCTTCATATCCACATAAGACCGCGCGTGGGGGGCGACGGAGGTGACTGTTTTCGGAGTGTAGATGAAGCTTTCGACCATCTCGTAGATGGGGAAAAGCTTCTCGTACTTGCCGCCCTTGGTAAAGTTCGGCTCGATCCGGTCAAAGAAGTTGCGCAAACCCATTCGGATCAGCCCTCCTTTTCAATCTTGGTCAGGCAGTCGCGCAGCGCCAGCCCATATTCATATTTCGCCGGACAGGCAAAGCCCACAAGGCCCAGATCCTCTTCGTCCAGCTCCAGCGCACCCAGCGCCTGTGCGGTGTCCGTATCCATCACCAGCAAAGCACGCAACAATTGGGTCGGCAGGTAATCCTGCGGCATCAACTCTTCGAACGTGCCGGTAGGAACCATGGCACGGCGACCGCCGTTCAGGTTCGACGTCAGCGCGTACAGCTTTTTGGCAAAGGCCGAGCCCAACACAGGCTGAACCGCGAATTTCGAAGGCATCGGTCGGATCCAGCCCATCGGGATCTGGTCCGCGTCTTCGCGAATGATTGTAATCTGACGCGCAAAGCGGCCCAGATACGCGGTCGGACCCTCGGCGTGCTGACCGGACAGGATCGACCCGGAAATGATCCGGGCGCTGCCGTCAACATTGACCTCGTCACGGGTCAGATCATCGGTCGATGCGCCCATGACCGTGCGGATCAGGCGCGGTTGACGTGCCCCGGGACCTGACAGCGCAATTACAATATTCGGGTCCAAATGGCCGGTCTGCATCAGACGGCCAATGGCGATCACATCCTGATAGCCGATCGTCCAGACACGCTTGTCCCCTGCCAGCGGCTCGAGGAAATGGATATGCGTTCCGGCCAGGCCTGCGGGGTGCGGTCCGGAAAAACCCGCCGCTTCAACCCCGGGCAATTCGGTGCCGGGCAAGGTGTCACCATCCTTGTGGCACAGATAGGTTTTGCCGTCCGTCAGGTGTGAAATCGCGCCGAGCCCGGCGGCAAAGGCATCACCGGCATCGGCGATGATCAGTGCTGCATCCGCTGCCAGCGGATCACTGTCCATTGCGGTTACGAAAATCGCTGCGGGTCTGGTGCCCGGTTCAGGCATCTTCGAATACGGGCGGGTTCGGAATGCGGTCCAAAGACCTGCGGCGCAAAGCTTTGCCGCAACACCTTCGGCGCTGTCCGTGTTACCCGTGCCCGAGAAATCGATGCCGGTGTCGTTGACATCCGAAACCTCAATCACGACGCTTTGGAGCACGCGCCGGGCGCCGCGATTGATGGCAATGACCTTACCGCTGAGCGGTGCGACCATCATCGCATCAGGCGCATCCTTATGGCAAAACAGCGGCGCGCCGCGCTGTACTACTTCACCTTCCTGAACCAGCATCTTGGGCTTCAGCCCCACAAAGTCCCTGCCCAGAACGGCAACCGTCGAAAACTCGGGCCCCGGCTGAATCTTCTGTTCGGGCGCTCCCTCTATCGGCAGATCCAACCCTTTTTTAAGTTTGAAAGTTTGCATGTTGCTACGTTCTTCCAAGCCTCTTATTTGCGCCCGCTATCACCGACCTTAATCAGGTTGGCACAGGATAGCGCGGATATTCATACGATTATTGTCGCAAAAGCGCCAGAAACCGGTTGAATTCCGTAAGCATAACTTCGGTCCCGGTCCCTTTACGCGGGGAATACCACAAACGCAAACCTGTTACCGCCTAAATTAAAGTTCTCAGGTCACAATACCGAAACAAACCTGTGTTTTTTCGGAACAAGTCCAAAAAATAGGATATCGCCCTGCCCGTTCTTCCGGTGTAAGCAGCCGATATGAACACTTCCGACGATCTGGACATCTTTCTGGTTGCCACTCCGGGCCTTGAAGCGCCGCTTTGCGCCGAGGCGCTGGAACAGGGATTCGCAGACGCGCGCAAAGTGCCGGGCGGCGTCAGCTGCCGGGGCAACTGGGCCGAGGTATGGCGCGCCAATCTTGTCCTTCGAGGCGCCAATAAAGTTCTGGTGCGGATCGGCAGCTTCCCGGCCATCCACCTGGCGCAGCTCGACAAACGGGCCCGCAAATTTCCCTGGGCTGACGTCCTGCTGCCCGATCTCCCCGTCCGGGTTGAAGCTACCAGCCGAAAGTCACGCATTTATCATGCCGGAGCGGCCCGACAGCGCATCGAAAGAGCGATCTCGGAAACTCTTGGGGCTCCGATCTCCTCGGACGCGGACATACGTGTGTTGCTGCGGATCGAAAGGGACATTTGCACAATCTCGATCGACAGTTCAGGCGATCCGCTGCACAAGCGCGGCCACAAACCAGCGATTGCAAAGGCCCCCATGCGGGAAACCATGGCGGCCATGTTCCTGCGGGAATGCGGATTTGACGGGACGGAGCCCGTTTTGGACCCGATGTGCGGCTCAGGCACTTTTGTCATCGAAGCGGCCGAAGTAGCCTTAGGTCTGGCACCGGGGCGGTCGCGGCACTTTGCCTTTGAAAAGCTTGCAACTTTCCGCACCGACGAATGGGAAAAACTGCGCCAACTTGCTCCTCCGCACGATTCTGTTCCGACGTTCCACGGATCGGATCGAAACGCCGGGGCGGTCGAGGCCGCATCCACCAACGCAGCACGCGCTGGCGTCGCGCAGATTACGCGGTTTCAGCACCGCGCGATCAGCGACATCAAGCCACCCGAAGGACCGCCGGGACTGGTCATAGTCAATCCTCCCTATGGCGGCAGGATCGGCGATGAAAAGCGGTTGCGGTCCCTTTATGGCAGCATGGGAAAAGTGCTGATGTCACGATTTGCCGGCTGGAGAGTCGGCATTGTAACCAGCAGCCAGTCGCTGAGCCGCGCAACCCGGCTGCCGCTGTTGCCACCGGGACCCATAGTGGACCATGGCGGAACAAAGATTCGCCTGTATCGCACCGATCCACTGACCTGATGCTATCTGTCCGACAAGTGAATTGTTCAGACGAAGTTTTTAATCGGTTTTTTCGAGAATATTTCCTAACGACCACCCTAGAATTCCTCTTGCGCATCCAGTTCACCGGGTATAGATCACCCGCCACGGTCGGAGTGTAGCTCAGCCTGGTAGAGCACTGTCTTCGGGAGGCAGGGGTCGGAGGTTCGAATCCTCTCACTCCGACCAATAAAATCCTCAGCCCCTTTTGAATTTTTCTTTGATAGATCTGGTTAGGTCTTACTCAAGCCAGTAACGCCAGGTCATGGCCGGTGGTTTTTTTGCGCGTGGCCATGGACTTGGCGTCCTTGCCACCAATGGTCAGGGTGAGGTCTTTGAAAAACCCCTTACTGTCGAACCACCAGCGATGGGAATAGACTTTGGTTCGTTTTGGCTTCGGTACGTCGCGCTTGTATTGTTCATTGCAGTAAATATCCCAATGGCCTTTGGTGGTTAGCGTTGGCATCCCGACGTGGCCTGCGCGGTCGCGTCCGCCGTGGACCAACCCGCCGGCCAGCGCCAGCACCTTGTCCCGACCGCTATAGTAATTCGTGAAGCGTTTACTGCGATTGCCAAGCACCAGCCCCCCCCACGCGCCTTTCTCGAGCCAGGCTGAATCCACATCGGCCGATGCAAACATGACCTGATCGACACCCCAGCTGCTCCCTGAACCTGCCGAGTCACCAAAATCGGAGAAGGCGCGTAAAACAACAAATGCACCCATAGAATGCGCGATAAGGTGAACTCTTGGTTTCGGCGACATCGCCAGCAACGGTAGTACTCCGTCGCCCACAAGATGAGGGGCCACTGCCTTGGCATCGGAACGATCCTTGTCATAGCTGAGAACAGAACCGTCGCTTGGCCAGTCGAACGCAACGACCGCGCCCTTGTATCCTTTTGATCTCACACCCTTTTCGATCTTGGCAAGCCGGTCCAACATTTCCTTCTGGGACGTGTTGAAACCGTGAACGTAAATCAGGACGTCTTTGTCACCTCCTGCCTTCTGCACCATCTCAAGCCACTTCTTTTGCTTGATGATGCCTCCTTTCCGGATGCGCCCGTCGGAACTTGTATGTGAGATCGAGACGTACCGGGTTTTCGCGGCAGGTTTTATCGTGAACTTCTTTTTTGAAGCATTGTAAGTACGCCGGGA
Source organism: Ruegeria sp. BG6 (assembly GCF_056538465.1). NCBI lineage: Bacteria > Pseudomonadati > Pseudomonadota > Alphaproteobacteria > Rhodobacterales > Roseobacteraceae > Ruegeria > Ruegeria sp. BG6. The sequence continues at coordinate 188,804 of NZ_JBQFTB010000002.1, forward strand.
GAAAAACAAAGCCATCCTGTGAACTCCTTTTAACCAATCCATAAAATCTGCCACAGAAAAGAGTTTCTGGCAAAAATATTGGTGAATTTCTGATACTATGTAACCGCGCTACTGACCCGAAGCCCGCTAATTTCGGACGGCTGGCCGCAGAGTTGACACCAGGACCCGACTGCCCGGGAATAGGAGTATTCGGGAGGGATCTGTTTCAAAGAAATTTCTATCTAAATACCTTGGAGGGAGTAATGACCGCGCGAGATATTTCATTTGCCAGTTTCAATTTGTTGAACCTTAACCTGCCGGGCCAGGCCATTTACGGCGACTCCGATGGATGGGATCAGGCCACCTATGAAAAGAAGATAGCGTTCACCGCGAAGGCGCTGAGCAGAATTGATGCGGACGTGGTCGGCGTGCAGGAGCTTTGGGCCGAGGACGCGCTGCAAGCGGCGCTGGACAACTCGTCCTTGACGGGAACCCATACACTGTTGGTGCCCGAAGATCACAATGACAAGAAGATCGTATGCGCCGCCGCTGTGCGTTCGGACATTCTGGTGGATCAACCAGAATGGATCGAAGATTTTCCCGAGGAATGTGTTTTGCAGTCGACAGGAGATGATCCGCAGCAACCTGATATTTCCGTGGCGCTGGATGGCTTTTCCCGCCCTGTCATGCATTTTCAGGTCCGCCCCGATCCTCGGACACCGATTATTCATGTGTTCGTCTGCCATTTCAAATCTCGCCGCCCGGCCCAGATCTGGCGCGAGCGGGGTTGGTATGACAGGGACGTTCACGGCCCGCATATCACGTCACTGGGCTATGCTATCTCGACCGTGCGCAGGACCGCCGAAGCGGCCGCTTTGCGCGTGATCATAACCAACCTGACAAAGAAAACGGATACCCCTGTGGTTCTGATCGGCGACATGAATGACGGCAAGGAAAGCAACACGCTCAATATTCTGTCAGAACAGCCAACCTACCTGTCGCCTCTGTCTTCGGGAGGAGCCGACAACGCGCTTTATACCGCGCAAACCATGCAGGAATACCGTTCGACGCGCGACGTATATTACACGCATGTGTTCAAAGGACAGCGCGAAAGCTTGGACCACATCATGTTCAGTCAGGAATTCTACGACAATTCGAAGAAGCGCCTTTGGGCTTTTGACGAGATGCTGGTGCAGAATGACCACCTGAACCATGACGATCATAAAGAAAGCGGAACCACGGATCATGGGATTATTCGCGTGGGTTTTCAGTGGAAGCCTGCACCCGGCCAAGGCAGTTGATATTGTTTGGTTTCCGGGTACTTTCCGACCATTTTAATGGCCATATGGGATCACGCCGGATACGCCACCCGGCTATCTGGATAGCTTTTTTGGCACTTCCACAACCTGTGCCATTGAACGCGGACAACCGTAGCGGCTTGTGACGGCATCGGTGTAATCGGGCGGAACGTTCCCCCTCAGGTTGCGTAATTGCAAGTTTTATGTTATGTTTTTAGATATTTAGTATGAACATTTAGTCGGCGCAGCCGTTTTTTAGTTTTTTAAGGAGTGACTGATGCGGTATCTTGTTGTTATCATTTTGATATTGGTTGCCGCGAACGCGGTGATCAAAGAGTCTGCGGCCTACGCCAACACCTCCTGCAATCCCAAATATGAAAAATGCGGCTGGTAGTGCGGTTACGCGAAACTCTTTGATTGACGCAACAGAGTCGGGGAACCGAAAACATGGGCAACTATGCTGTTTGGGCCATCGGTCTGGGTGGGCTGATACTGCTGTTCGAGGCGTACAAGGAATACACAACCTCTGACGCCGTGGACAATCTGAAATCCAACAACCAGGCATCTCGTAAAGAGCTTGAAAACGTCCGAATGTCGGCACTGACCACCAAGGCCGAAAACCGCCGTGGTCTGGCGATATATATGGTGTTCTTTGTCGGCATCTACTTCGTGATGCTGATGTCGCCGGAACTGATCGCGACCTTTGTGATGGGCAGCAAGGAAGCGACGGCCGCGACAGGCGGGTCCAACGTTGTGGCCCGATCCATCGTTAACCCGGAGGCTGGTGCGGGGCCTGCCGTTGATCCGCGTACTCTGCCGTTCTGGCTGGCCATCGCCATCACCTTTGGGGCCGCTTCACCCACCTTTCAGGTCATCGAGCGCAAAATCCGCGCCATCGCCTATTTCTTTGCCGGTGTACCCAGAAACATTTTTCGGGTGCTGCAATCTCTCGAAGATCTGAATTACGGAAGCTATGGAGATGGCGAGACCCTGCCGCTGTGGAAAGCTTTTCGTGAGAAGATCGCGGCAAGTAAGGTTGACCCGATCATGGATGGAATGGTGCAAAGCATCGAAAGCTCGTTGCGCTGTATCGATTTGCTGCAACCGCCAATCATCGGGCCGCAAAGCTCGGCCTTCCGGCAATTGTTCAACGAAGATACCCCTCTGGCGCGGATCGACGACCTGCGATCACGGTACGCCAGCATTCTGGGCCGCATTGCCAACTTCAAGCTGGAAAAAGACACCTTGCAAAGCCTGCAGGATGAAACCGCAAAACTGGCGGACTCGATGCAGTGTCTGTTTGCGCTTTATTCGATCAGGTCGCGCAAAGTGCCCGAAGCACTGATGAACACGCCAACGGCACAGATCATCGAAAAAGTGACTGGTGAAGACACCGCGCAATCCCTGCACGACATCACGCTTGCAAGTATTTTCGGGGCGGTTTTCAGCTATGTCCTGGTTGAACAGGTGGCCATGTTCAGCAGCAACGTAAGCGATGCGACCGAATTGCGCGAAATCTGCGCCGCCATGCTGATCCCCCTGATCCCGTCACTTATCCTGCTGGCGTTTCTTACCATACTGCTGCGGCATCTCAGGATGGATCAGGGCAGCTGGCCCCGCAGTGACGATATACAAATTCCGTTCTGGGACTATGCCAAGCTTGCTTTCTGGCCCGCCTTCCTGGCCACGGTTCTCTATGGTGCGATAACCTGCATCGGCGCGGATGGTGTCGTTCGACACGCGCTGGACGGTGACGGCAGCGCGATGATCACAACAGGCCTGAATTTCCTGAAGGATGAAATCGAACAGTTGCCGCGCATCTTTTTGCTGTCTTACGTGACGGCCTGCGCCCTGTTGTTCGTTGCGGATCAGCATGACCGGATGCGCTGGTTCGTGACGGTCGGTATCGCCCTGGTGGTATCGGCATTCCTTCTGATGGTGGCAAATCTGGCCGCAAGCCTGTTCAATATTGTCCCCCCGGCGACGGGCCTTGGCCTGCTGGACATCGCAATCATGGTAACGCTTCCCTATTCCATTTTCCTGGTCTTTTACGCAATCGCCGCCGAACTGGCTGAAACCGGGTCGATGAAGAAAATCCTGTCAGTTGTCGGCACCCGCATCCGCGAGCCCCAGAGATCGGATGGTCGCTCATGACACGCCCTGCTGTTTTGGCGTTCGCCTTGGCGGCTTTGGCCTGGCAAGGCACTGCCTCTTCTGTCACGGCCGAAGCGGATCTGATCGTTGGGGTGCGAACGGACGCCCCGCCTTTTTCGTATCTCGCGGTGCGTGATCGCGAAGGACGTTTGACCAGCGATACGCCGCCTCTTGCGTCGGGTGAGGTGTTCACTGGCTACATGGTCAATATCTGCGCCACGGTCCTTGAAGAACTGCAGAAGTCCCGCGATTTCATCGTTGAATGGAAGGCTGTCGAGGCGCGGGACCGGTTCACCGACCTACAAAGCGGCAAAATCAACATTCTCTGCGATCCGGCCACCATTACCCAAGAGCGTTTGTCCTATCCCGGCGTGCTTGTTTCCCCGCCGGTCTATCTGTCTGGTGTCGGAAGGGCGGAGACGACGCGTGACCAGTGGGCTGGTCACTGGCCCTGTATCGGCCCGGTCGCAGGGATCGTGGAAGGCACCACGGCACCGCGTTCTATTAGGCTGATTGCAGAAAAATACGGGTTCGGCGAGACATTCTCGGAAATCGTCAGAATGCATCCGGATGTAGACAAGGTCGTGCTCAGCGACGATGAGAAAAAACGCCTGACCGATTGCCCGGATGCCGTGGCTGGGTTGACGTGGGATGTGGGTTCGCTTGCTAAATATGTCAGCGCCGATGCGGCCGATACAGATCCTGACGCTGCCTATGTTGTCCGCAGTTACCCAAACCATGAAAAACTGGCGCAAGCGCTGTGCGACGGGCAAATCTATTACTCGGTTGGCGATCTTGAGATCGTGACGCTGGCATTGAAATCCTACATCGACAGAAACCCGGATTGTCAGGCCCGTGCGGACGCTCAGGTCTATTCTGAAGAGCGCTATGGCATTTTCGTCCACTTGTCAGATCAGATGAACAGTTCGGACCAACTCGCCTTGGCGTTTCTGCAGCAGCTCACGATCGAGATCCACAAGGGTCACGATTCAATCCTTGTGCGAAGTTTTTCGGATAATTTTGACCGCAACAAGATTTCACGCTCCTTGGATCTGTTCCTGTGGAATCTGGTCGCCGGGGCCAACTGACGGCGGACGTGTCACCCAAGATAGTCTCGCAGCGCAGGCGGCGGGTTATCAAAAAGTGTGGATGTCTCGGTGACCGGGTGCGCCAGCCCATCCGCCACCAGAACCGAATGACTTGCGATCCGTCTTGCATCCTGTGGATCATGGCTGACCATCATCATTGTCGTTCCGGCCTCGGTCGTCAGGGCAGAGACAAGATCCAGCATTTCCGCCTTGAGCGCCGGTCCCAGAGCGGCAAACGGCTCGTCCAGCAAAAGCAAAGGCCGCTGTTGTACCAGCACGCGGGCAAGGGCAACACGGCTTTGTTGACCGCCCGACAATTGTGCCGGTCGCCGGTCCGCTATATCGGGCAAGCCAACACGATCCAGCGCGGAATGCACCTGTGCCTGCTCATCGGCTGACAACCGGCCGTTCGGATGCAAACCCAGGGCGATGTTCTGGCCAGCGGTCAGATGAGGAAACAGGTTCCCATCCTGAAACAGCATCGCCAGCGGGCGCTGCCCCGGCGGTAATCCGGTAATATCGCTGCCGCGCCAGTAAATTTGCCCCGCGGCCAGATCGCGAAACCCAGCAATCGCTTCTAAAAGGGTCGACTTTCCCGCACCGGAAGGACCAATGATCGCAACCCGTGATCCGGTTTCGATTTGCAGGTTCGCGCGTAATACGAAATCGCCATTTGAAATCGCACAGCCATCAAGCTTCAGCATGCCAGCGCCCTCCTCGATCCAAAAGCCAGAATGCCCCCATCGAAAGCGCCAGCAGCAACAGGGCGCCACCGGCCGCTGCCTCCATCTGATAGGCTCCCATCAGCCGGTAAATCTGAAGCGGAAGCGTGGCAATTTGTGCATCGGCAAATAGCGCGATGACCCCCAGATCCCCCATGGACAGTGCCGCCGCCAGACCCGCGGCAAATCCGATTTGCGGTCGCAAACGCGGCAGCAAAATGCGTGTCACAAAACTCCATCTGCTCATATCCAGTGACAGTGCCAGGCGACCGTATTGCGCAACAACCTCGCGCGTCGATGGAACAAGTATCCTCAGGGCAAAGGGCAACGCCATGACGCCATTCACCAGCGCCGTTACAGGCAGGGCCAGAACAGTAGGGTTGGCAAGTGGGCGGATCAGGATGAACAGCCCGGTGCCGATGACCAGAGGTGACGCCGCCAATCCAAGTATACCGCAGAGTTCGACGATCCCGTATCGCCCGGTTGCAACCGTCATCGCCATCGGCAAGGCCAGAAGCAGCAGAACGACGGTGCTGGCTGCCGCGACCAAAACGGAAATCAAGGCCGCCCGGTACACCAGCACCGGTATCTCGAACACTCCCGAAAGTCCGGAGATCACGACCGAGGTCAACGGCAGCAGGAGAAAGACCGCCGCTGCGCTGATCCAGAAGGCATCAAACGCCCGCGTCCCTTCATCCCAGCGTCGGATGGAACGATCCAGCCCGGCACCAAACCCGTCACCCCTGGAGAACCTGAGCGCTGCCAGGGCCGCAGTCGCGGTCAGAACCAGTTGCACCCCGGACAGAAGCGCGGCGCGACCCAAGTTGAAATCATAGGTAAAGGCCTGGTAAATCGCGAGTTCTATCGTGGTCGCGCGTGGTCCACCACCCAAAGTCAGGGCAACTGCAAAACTGGTCAGGCAAATGGCAAAAACAACGGCCAGAACACCGGGCAGGATACGCGCCAGCATAGGCATTTCGATCAGCCGGAACATGGCCCATCCGTTGCAACCCAACTGGGCGGCCAATCGAAACCTTTCGGACGGGATCTCCTGCCACCCCTGCAGGATCAGACGCGTGGCCAAGGGGAGATTAAAAAAAACATGCGCCAGAACCACGCCATGCAGACCATAGATGCGGATCGGCGGTAGCCCAAAAACCGCTAGAACGTCTGAAATCCAGCCCGCTCGGCCGAAAACCTGCAGCAAGCCGATGATGGCGACAATGACCGGCAAAATGAACGGCGCCCCCAGCAGCGCGATCAGAACCGCCCGCCCGCGAAAACGCCGCCGGGCCAGCGCGCGGGCGACAGGAACGGCAAGCCCTGCACTGAAAATGGCGGACAACACCGCCTGAACCAGCGTGAACCGAAGGGCTGACCAATCGGCCGGTCCGAACCCACTTGCGGAGTCGGCACGCATGGCAACTGCGGCGAGCGTACCAAGAATAAGCACGGCAACCAGTGTCGCCGCGCCAATACCCGGCGTCGGATTTACTGGCTGAGCGCGCCCAGCCATTCCGCCAACGCCTCGTCCCGCACGGCTGCCGCCTGATCAGACTCCAGCAGCAAAGATTTTTCCGGTACGGTCAGTGTATCAAACCCTTCGGGCAGGCCCGCCGCAGGCGTTACCGCCGGATACATCCAGTTTGTTGTCGGAATGATCTGCTGAAAGGCGTCCGAAACCATGAACTGCAAAAACTGGTCAGCCAGTTCAGGCTGATCGGTTCCGGCCAGTTTTCCGGCTACTTCGACCTGCATATAGTGACCTTCGTCAAATGCGGCCGCCGCCTTGCTTGCATCTTCTTCAGCGATCAGGTGATAGGCAGGTGATGTGGTGTAACTGAGAACCATGTCAGCCTCACCCTCAAGAAACAGTCCATACGCCTCGGACCAGCCCTTGGTGACGGTCACGATATTATCAGCCAGTCCTGCCCAGATTTCGGGGGCTTCGTCGCCATAGGCGGCTTTGACCCACAGCAACAGGCCAAGCCCTGGTGTGGATGAACGCGGATCCTGAATGATGATTTTGGTATCACCGTCGGCCAGCTCACGGAAATTGGCCGGTGCTGCTGCGTCGGCATTATGGACAAACGCGAAATACCCCCAGTCGTAAGGCGCAAATACGTCATCGTTCCATTCTACGGGCAAAGTGTATTCGGCGCTGACTGAACTGGGCGCAAACAGGCCGGTTTCCTTTGCTGCCGCAATCAGGTTGGTGTCCAGACCCAAGACGACGTCTGCATCCGAGTTTTCACCTTCCAGACGGATGCGCGACAGCAAGGCGGCACCGTCTTCCACACCAACAAGGTTCAGTTTGCAGTCGCAGACCGCTTCGAATGCTTCCTTGACCTGCGGACCCGGACCCCAATCCGAGACGAAGCTGTCATAAGTATAAACGGTCAGCTGAGGTTTGTCGGCGGCGAAGGCCGAAGTCGCGCTCAGAATTCCCGCAGCAATCAGCAGATGTTTCATATCATCCTCCATTGCGGCGAGAGGGCAAGGATGGATCAATCCGTCACCTTTCCCTCCGCCGGTTCTAGCCGGTTCAGGTTCAACGGGTTCGCTATGGGCGTCTCAGCGCGGCATTCCGCGCACCCCGAGGTGAGGCCGTGATTAGGGTGATGTCGAAACAATTTCAACCAAATTCGCCCTTCACGCTTCACTGGCATGAAGGATGCTTCTCAACTGGCGGGATCAGGGCAGATCAACCTGCGAGCCCACGCTTTGCACCTGCAGCCATTCAATCGCGGCGCGGGTCTCGCGTCGCGATCGGCCAAGTCCTGTGGTCTCGACGAAATAACCATGAGTGGGTGTTATTTTTTCATCAAACAGACGCACGACGCGACCTTCGGCCAGATCCTGATCGATCAAGGGCAGCCAGCCGACAATCGCGCCCTGCCCTTCTGCGGCACCCCGCAGCAGAACATTGGCATCTTCAAAGATCGGACCACGCAAAGGGCCATCAACCGGGACATTCATCGCCCGGAACCAGTCGAGCCAACCCCAGTGGTTCCTTTGATGCAACAGCGGACAGTGCAACAGGTCTTGGGGCTCATTCACCGGACCGTGCCTCAGGACAAATGCCTCCGACGCTATGGCAACGGGGGCAAGCTCGATCAGCTTGATCGCGGTTTCGGGCATCTCGGCCATTCGTTCCCAGCGGATCACGATGTCGATGTTTGCCCGGTTCAGCGTGCCGGGTTGATAAGAAGGAACCACCTCCAGCTCGATCTCGGGGTGGTCGTCCCAAAAATCACCGATCCGGGGCATCAGCCAGCGGGCGGTGAAAATCGGCCCCGCAGCAAGTCGGACCACTTTGCGGGAGCTGCGGCGAACCGAGCGCACCGCGTCATCCAGAATTTCAAATGCCTGAGCCGTTGCTGCCGCCAGACGCCTGCCATCTTCGGTCAACGCGACCTCGCGCCCGGCCCGTTCAAACAGCTTGACGCCCAGCTGCTCTTCCAGCCCTCGAATGTGATGGCTGATCGCCGTGGGTGTGACCGACAATTTCTCGGCCGCAATTCGAAAACTGCCCTGGCGGGCGGCTGCATCGAAGGCGCGAAGGGCGGGAAGAGAGGCGGTCACGAATTTCCCTAATGTAAGTTTTACTCATCAATTGCTGAGAAAACGGCTTTTGTAAACAAGCCCTATGGCTGTGTAGGCTGACTTTGAATGAAGCTGAGCTCATGATATTAGGCCCATGTCTACGCGCCGGCGCGGTCGCAAGGACCGTCTGACACAAGATAACAGCGACGAGGCCAGCCCTGCGGTATGGCCGGGTGTGGTTGGCGGGTGCCTGAAACCGCTGTCCCCGAATGAAGTCGCTCAGACCGAGGAAGCCGCATTGCTGCTGCTTGAGACCCTCGGACTAAGTCAGCCGACCCCATCCATGGTCGACAAGGTGACGGCAGCGGGCGGGACGCTGGGCGATGACGGACGATTGTTGTTTCCGCGCGCCCTTGTGCGCAAGTCGATCAAGCAGGCAAGGCGGAATTTCGTCCTTTGCGGGCAAGTTCCTGAAAACGATCTGCGGATCGAAGGCACGCGGGTCCATATGTCAACCGGCGGCGCCGCGCCGGGTGTCTTCGACATCGATACGGGCCACTACCGCCCTTCAACCCTGGCCGACCTGTATGATGCCGCCCGACTGGTCGACAGGATGGAGAACATCCATCATTTCAGCCGTCCGGTCGTTGCGCGCGACGTTGACCCTGCTGCGGCAATGGACCTCAACACTGCCTATGCCTGCCTGATGGGCACGTCCAAGCATGTTTCCGTCTCGATTACCGAACCCGAAAACGTCCCGGCCATTGCCCGCCTTTGTTACAGGATCGCAGGTGACGAAGCCGCCTTTCGCGCGCGACCGTTCCTGACTGTCATGGTCTGTCATGTTGTGCCGCCCATGCGCTTCGCAGAAGAGGCTTGTGAAGTGCTCGAGGCCGCTATTCTTGCGGGTTTTCCGGTACAATTGATCAGCGCGGGACAGGCCGGGGCCACAAGCCCGGCCACTTTGGCCGGGTCACTTGTACAGGCCGTGGCTGAAACGCTCGCCGGATTGGTTTTTGCCCGCCTGGTCGATCCGCAGGTTCGCGCGGTTTTTGCACCCAAACCTTTGGTCGCCGACCTGCGCACCGGGTCGATGTCTGGTGGCGGAGGGGAACAGGCGATCCTGATGGCCGGTGCGGCGCAGATGGGGCGGCATTTCAACTTGCCGACTTCGTCCATAGCCGGGATTACCGACGCCAAGACACTGGATTCCCAATACGGGGCTGAGAAATGCCTGGCAGTCGCCATGGCGGCACATGCGGGATCGAACATTGTCACGCAGGCCGCTGGCAGTCATGCCAGTCTTCTGGGCGTTTCATTGGAAGGCTATGTCAGCGACAACGACCTTTTGGGCAATGTGCTTCGAACAATCCGTGGGATCGAAGTTACGACCGACAACATTGCAGCGCAGGTGATCGCCGATGTGTGTCGGGGTCCGGGTCACTACCTGGGTGAGGTTCATACCTACGACCGAATGAAATCGGACTATTTCTATCCTCATGTTGGCGACAGGCGCGCACCGGTTGACTGGCAGGAAGATGGCGCACGTCCAGTCGGCGAAATGGCGAGGGCCAAGACGCGTGAGTTGCTTGCAAATCATTTCCCTTCACACATTCCGGATGCGGTCGATCGCGATGTGCGACAGCAATTCGACATTCGCCTGAGCCGCCGCCGGATCGGGAGAGAGCCATGACCGGTCGTACCGCCGGCGCTTTCAGCGCGCTCGAAACAAGAACAATCCATGGGGATGCTGCATGACTCTGCCTCACCATGCCCGCACCATCGTGATAGGCGGAGGCGTGATCGGGTGCTCGGTCGCCTACCATCTGGCCCGTGAGGGTCGCAAAGACATCATCGTGCTCGAACGTTCCAAATTGACCTCGGGCACCACATGGCATGCGGCGGGTCTGGTGCGTCGCTTGCGCCCGTCGGCCACTCTGACAAAGCTGGTCAACTATTCGATTGACCTATATGGGGCGCTCGAACGTGAAACCGGGCAAGCGACGGGCTGGGTTCAAACCGGGTCGCTGACGCTGGCCACGAATGGTGATCGCCTAACCAACATCAAACGTCAGGTTTCGCTGGGCCGTGCGTTCGGGCTTGAGGCCGAAGTGGTCGATGCGGTCCGCGCGCAGGACCTATGGCCTCTGATCACTGTGGACGACGTCCTGGGGGCAGTCTGGTCACCCGCCGACGGCAGGGTCAACCCATCCGATGTTGCGTTGGCGTTGTCGAAAGGGGCCCGGGCGCGCGGAGTGCAATTATTCGAGGACACCAAAGTAACGGGCCTGCAAAAAAAAGCCGGTCGGATTGCAGCCGTCGAAGTCGGTGACCACCTGATCGAAGCTGAAGAGGTGGTGATCGCATGTGGACTGTGGTCCCGCGAAGTGGCGGCCATGGCCGGCGCGCATATGCCCCTTTACGCCTGCGAGCATTTCTACATGCTGACCAAGCCGCTGCCCGAAGTGCAGGCGCTTGGGCCGGGCGCACATCTGCCGACGCTCAACGATCAGGATGCGTTCCTGTACGCCCGCGACGATGTCGAAGGGCTTCTGGTGGGTTCATTCGAACCCCATGCCAAAGGCCTGCCGCTGGACCGCCTGCCTGCTGATTTCAGCTTCGACCTGCTGGACGAAGACTGGGATCATTTAATGCCAATGATGGAAAACGCGCTGCGACGCATTCCCGCGCTGGAGCGTGCCGAAGTGCGGATGCTGCTGAACGGTCCTGAGAGTTTCACCCTCGACGGCCAATTCATGTTGGGCGAAAGCTCGGATGTTCCTGGACTGTTTCTGATCGGTGGGATGAACTCCACCGGTATCGCGCTGGCCGGGGGCGCGGGCATGGCAATGGCCGAATGGATCATTGCCGGCGAGCCGACGATGGAACTAAGCGAAGCCGATATCCGGCGGTTCAGCCCGGAGATGAACGTTCTGGGCGCGCTGGAGGCACGCATTCCCGAAGTTCTGGGACGCCACTACGACAATCCCTACCCCGGGCACTCGATGGAGACTGCGCGGGGGCAGCGTCGCTCGCCTGTTCACGAGGGGCTGGTGGCCGCAGGGGCACGATTTGAATCCCGCGGCGGATGGGAACGTGCAGTGCATTTCGGCGGTGAAGCCGCCCACTTGCCGCTGACCTTCGGAGTGCCCGCATGGCGCGAGCAGGTCGGCCGCGAAGTGGCCGCCTGCCGCCAGGGTGCCGCCATTCTGGACCAGAGTGCGTTCGGCAAGATCATGATCCAAGGCCCCGATGCCTGCGCCTTTCTGAACCGGCTGTGTGCGGCGCAGATAGATGTTGCCGAGGGTCGGATTGTGTACTCGCAAATCCTGAACAAACGTGGCGGAATCGAGAGCGACGTGACGGTTCAGCGGCACGGCCCGCAAACCTTCCTGATGATCACGGGTGCAAGTGAAGTTGTGCGTAACCTGAAAAGGATGCGTGAAACGCGGGGCGTATATCGTGTTGAGTTTACTGATGTAACAAGCGGATATGCCATCCTGGGTCTCGCCGGACAAAGGGCCTGCCATGTTCTTCAAGCGACCACAAACACTCCCCTGCCCGATCTCAAGAGATTTCAATTCAGGCCCGCTGAAATCGGCCCCGCCCGTGGCTGGGTCGGGCGCCTGAGCTTTACCGGCGAAGAAGGGTTCGAACTCTATATCCCAGCAGAAATGGCGATGGCCGCGCATGAGGCGCTGGTGAGGGCCGGGGCGACCCATGCTGGTCTCTTTGCTAGTGGTTCTTTGCGGATTGAAAGCGGCTTTCGGGCCTTTGGCCACGAACTGACCCCCGGCACCACACCCGCCGAAGCCGGGCTTGCGGCCTTTTGCGCATTTGGCTCTGGTTTTGTGGGTGAAGATGCGCTGCTCGAGCTGGAAACGAAAAAACGGATTGTTTCGCTGCTGTTTGATGATCCGGCCGCGATACCGATCCACGATGAGCCGATCTATCTGAACGGGCGCGCCATCGGGCAGATAACGTCTTCGGCCTGGAGTTATCGGTTCAACCGATCTGTGGCCTTGGCAGTTGTGCACGATATCCAGCGGTCTTTCGAAGAAAAATCCTGGACTGCGGATGGCACGCTGCCTGTTGAAGTTGAAATCGCCTGTGTGCGGTTTTCGGCGCAGGCCACTTTGAAACCCGCGAAGGAAGCATTTTCGTGGCGGACGTGACGCGCACCACCCGTGTCGCCATCATTGGCGGCGGTATCATGGGGGTCGCTGCGCAGTTTCAGCTAGCCGAAAACGGCTGGACAGATACGCTTCTGTTCGAGAAAGCGGAATTGACAAGTGGCTCGACCTGGCACGCCGCGGGGCAGATCGCCCACGCCGTCAGCAGCCGTGTCGCTGGATGGATCAACAAAAACTCGATCGCAACCTACAAGCAGGTTGAAAAAGAGACGGGCCAAAGCATCGGCTGGCATGAAGTCGGCGGTTTTCGCATTGCCACCACCGATGATGAGGTTGACTGGATGAAATCCATCATGGGTGTGGGCAAGATGCTCGATCTGCCGATGGAACTGGTCGGGCCGGATGAGGTTGCAAAAGGCAATCCGTTTTACAAGGTCGACAACGTCAAGGCGGCAGTCCGGACGTTCGAAGACGGACATATCGACCCGTCCGGCGTGACCCAGGCGCTGGCAGCGGCTTCCCGCGCGCGTGGGGCCAAAATTGACCGCCGCAATCAGGTTCTGGGCGCAAGCCGACGAGGGGACATTTGGCTGCTGCGCACGGAAAATGGTGAAGTACTGGCCGAACACGTGGTGATCGCCGCAGGCAGCTATGCCAATCAGGTTGGAGAGTGGTTTGGTTTGAAAATCCCCTCGGTCTCGTGCCTACATCACTATCTGGTCACTGATGCCGTGCCTGAATTCGAAAACCGCCCGGAACTGCCGGTTATGCGCGACAACACCTTTGGCGGGTATATCAGACAGGAACAGAAGTCCGGCCTGATCGGAATATACGAAGGCCATATTTGCCCGACCGTCTGGACAATGCCGCAGGGTGCGCCCTGGAAGGCCGAAAATGAACTGTTCGAAGCCGATTACGACTCGATTGGCGACTTCTTGATGATCGCCTTTGAGAAAATGCCTGTCCTTGCTGATCTGGGCATCAAGCGAGTGGTTCGGGGTGCAATCACACACACACCCGACGGGGGGATGCTGGTTGGGCCCTCGGGTGCGCCGAATGTCTGGCTGTCCTGTGGGTCGTCTATCGGCCTCGCGTGGGGCGGCGGTGCGGGCAAGGTGCTGGCCGACTGGATGGTTCACGGCGAAACGCAGATCAACACAAGGTCGATGGACCCGCGTCGCTACGGCGATTTTGCCAGTGACACCTTTATCCTCGAACGCACCAAAGATGAATTCATGCGCCGCCATGACACGCCCTGCCCTGGCAAGCAGTTCACGTCCCTTCGCCCGATCAAGCGACATCCGCTGTATGATCGGTTGGCCGCCAAAGGCGCGGTTTTCGGCGAGATCGCAGGGTGGGAACGCCCACGGTATTTTGGCATGCCGGGTGAAGTCGAGCAGATAGGCTGGGGGCACCAACCATGGCACACCAACGCCATGGCCGAGGCGCAAGCAACCCGCGCGTCCGCTGGCGTAGTTGATCTATGCGCATTTGCTCAGTTCGAAATTTCAGGCCCGGATGCCTGCAATTTGCTGGACAGGTTGTCTGCAAACACAATCCCCTCCCGCGACGGCGGCATAAGCCTGAACCACCTGTTAACGCCCAATGGACGGTTCGAAACCGAGATGACGATCTGGCGCATTGCCCGGGATCGGTATTTCACAGGCTCCGCAATAGCCCGCGCCAAACCGGACTTTGATTGGATCCGATCACACATTCGGCCAGGCGAGGACGTGCGGATGATCAACCGAACTTCGGACTGGGGGATGCTGGCCCTGTCCGGTCCGAACTCGCGCAAAATCCTGCGTGAACTTACCGACGCGGATCTGTCGAATGCCGCCTTCCCCTGGTTGTCGGGGCAGGAAATCAACGTGGCGGATGTGCCAGTCTATGCCTTGCGAGTATCTTTTGTTGGAGAGTTGGGTTGGGAGATTCACGCGCCGCTGCACCGGATCGCAGAGATCTATGATGCGCTCCACGCGGCAGGTGCCGGACACGGCCTGATTGATTTTGGCAGTTACGCCTTCAACGGCATGCGAATGGAGAAGGCCTATCGCGCGTCGGGCGAACTGACCACCGATGTCGGTCCGCTGGATGTCGGTTTGGACCGTTTCGTTCGTGCAGAGAGGCGCGATTTCATTGGGCGGAATGCCTTGTTGGCCCACGCGCCGGAATGGGAACTGCTTTATTGCGAACTGCACTCAGATCGT
Source organism: Ruegeria sp. BG6 (assembly GCF_056538465.1). Lineage (NCBI taxonomy): Bacteria > Pseudomonadati > Pseudomonadota > Alphaproteobacteria > Rhodobacterales > Roseobacteraceae > Ruegeria > Ruegeria sp. BG6. The sequence continues at coordinate 203,934 of NZ_JBQFTB010000002.1, forward strand.
TTCGACATTCATGGCGGAGAACCCGTCCTGCGTAACAGCGTTGTTGTCGGCCTGACAACGTCGGGTGGATATGGTTACACGATCAGAAAATCTCTGGGCTGGCTGTTCGTGCGCAGGGGCACCACACGCAATGGGCTTTCGGTGCAGATTCTGAACCAGGACATACCTGTTACAGTCCATGACGAAGCCCTTTTCGACCCAAAGAACCTGCGCCCCCGATCCGAGGAGTAAATGATGACCACGATCAATGGCGGTGAGGCCGTCTATCGCGTTTTGAAGGCCAACCGGATCGACACGGTATTCGGACTACTCGGCGGCTCGATGCTGGAACTTTACGACGCAATGTATCGCGGCGGCGATATCGCCTATGTCGGCGCCCGCGATGAACGTGCAGCTGGGCACATGGCGGATGCCTGGGCGCGCATGACGGGCAAACCCGGCGTCGTCCTCGGCGCGCAGGCTGGCCCCGGCGTGGTCAATATTGCAACGGCGGTGGCCGAAGCTCATCTGGCCTATTCACCGCTTGTCGTCATAGCGGGGGCGATCAGCCGGTCCGATCAGGCCAAGGATACGTTTCAGGAAGTCGATCAGGTCGCGTTGTTTGCTCCGATCTGCAAGCGTTCGGTGATGGTGACCGATCCTAGCCGACTGGCGCCAATGCTCGAAGATGCAATCCGACTTGCAAGTTCGGGTCGACGCGGGCCGGTGGTCTTGCATGTCCCGCGCGATCTTTTCGCGGCCCAGGTTCCGCCCATTGCGCCGGAGCCCGTCAAAATAGCCCGCCCCGGCCCGCCTGCACCCGAGGATGTGACCGCGATTGCCAGATTGCTGTCCGGCGCAAAGCGCCCGGTGATTTTCGCAGGTGCCGGTTTTAAGTGGAGTGCCGGGTGTGACACGCTGACAAGGCTTGCCGAAACGCTCGAGATTCCGGTGGTCGCGTCGACAGGTCATGCGGATGTCATGCGGCATGGTCATCCTTGGTTCGCAGGACAGGCGGGGCCACGTGGCAATCGCGTCGCCTCGCGCCTGACCAAAGAGGCAGACGTTATGATCGTTCTGGGCGCGCGGTTGGGGTTCAACTCGACCTTTCACAGCAATGACTATGTCGGGGCCGATACCCGAATTGCCCATGTCGATATCAAAGGGTCCGCCGTCGGTCGCTATTTTCCGGCTGAGATCGCAGTTCAGGCAGACGCCTGCCAAACGGCCGTCGCATTGACCGAAAAATGTTCAAAGCCCGCCGCCGATCCATGGCGTATTTCTTTTCAGGACGACATGAAAACCTTGCGTGCTGAACGCGATGAGGAGGCCAGGATCGACACGCGGCCAATGCACCCCAGACGCGCCTTGGCGGAAATTCGGAAAGTACTGCCCCAGAATGCAATTGTAACGCTGGATACCGGCAACACATGTCTTCAGGCAGCAGACCGCCTGGTCCACTATGCACCCAGGTCCCTGATCACACCGCTGGACTTCGGATTGGTCGGTTTTGGTCTTCCGGCGGCTATTGGCGCCAAGGCCGCCGCCCCGGATCGACCGGTCGTGGCAATCATGGGCGACGGCGCGATCGGATACACTATGATCGAAATTCAGACAGCAATCTCATATGGATTGCCGATAGTAATCGTGGTCCTGGATAACGAGGCATGGGGAGCGGAAAAAGCTTATCAACAGGAGTTTTTCGAAGGCCGTCTGCTTGGTGCCGAAATCGCCTCGCCCCGGTTCGACCGGTTCGCTGAGTTGTGTGGCGGCAAAGGAATCTGGATAGAGTCGCCGGAGGATCTGGGGCCAGCCCTGACCAGCGCATTTTCCTGCGGGGCAACAACTGTTATTCACGCCAAGATCGACGCCGAAGCCCTTACGACGTTGCGCAAGGATTTGTTTCAAAGGTGATTTGCAGAGGGTCGTTTGAAGCCAGCCAAATTCCAGGGCACAGCGAATTGATGGCACCAGTTTGGACCCATCTTGATCTCGTGGCGCTCGCATGACGGCGGGTTCCAGACGCAAGGCTCTCCCGAGCCATTTGTTTGACCGTGTTGACTACGGTCGGGTTTGAACCTGCCTAAATTAAGGCATCAAGTCGGAGGATTCTTGCGCTTTGCGCGAACTCATTGCCCGGGGCAGAAACCAATTCGAATTTTTACCTTCAGTCACCCCTTGGGGCTACAATTTTCGGAGAGAGAAGTTCTTTTTGCGAACCAGGCCGTCGTTGAAATCATACCCGAAATTCTCAATGTCGCGGATGTAAACCTCACCAACCGCTTTACTGCTTTCTTCGGAATAGTATTCCCGGTAATCCCGCCTTTTCGATTTCTTTCGATGCTTGAAGAACATACGCCTGCTGCCAATTTCCCGAAGCACGACTTTTAGGTCTTTATCGAGGGTTTCGAAGCGGCCCAGGAAATCCAACGGCATTTCACCGTCGTCATTTACGAGAAAACTGGATTGGGGTTTGAAGTAGGGTATGTCGAGGTACTTTGAAGGTTCTTCCGTGAATGAAGACAGGAAGCTCTCGAAATCGGGGTGACTGGCCACCAGTTCCAGTTCCTGACGCCGCGCGATGATATAGTGATAGGCCGAGACCAACCTGTCCCAAGGATTCCGAACAAAACTGAACTTGAAATAGTCTGCCGCCTCCGGCCCCAATTGCTCGAGATGCACAAATAATGACGAGTGCTTATCGATCGAAGGAGAAGGATCATGTTTCGTAAAATTCAAAAGGTTCGGGCGGCGCAAAATTGTTGAAACCGTCGATCCCGCAGTTTTTGGAATATGAATGAATACGGTCTTTAGCGTGGGATAGATTGGCACCGAATTGCTACGCCTCCTTGCAGACAACGCGTGGGGCGCAAGTGCTCCGAAGGACTCGCGCAACATGCGCAAGACCAATGGTACACTCCGACGGGTGGCAAGAAAAGCATATCGGTATCATGCAGATACCATGTGCCGCGCCTAACTAATGGGAAATCCACGCGACGCCCTTGCCGCGCTGCCCGGGCCGCATGATCGAATACGGGCCAGTGGCCCGCTCCGATTCAGAACCTGTAGTTCAAGGAAAACGAAAGTGTGGTTACACCCAAGTCTTTAAAGTCACGTTCAAAATCCGAGTACTCAGAATAGACCAACTCGGCGCCAAGCGTGATCTCCTCGCGGATGAAACGTTCATAACCAAGAGACACGAAATAACCATCGCCTTCGCCAGGATTAATATCGCCGCTGGCGTGCGTGTCGAGTTCAGCATAACCGGCGCTGGCGTAGTACATGTTCAACCCGCTGTCGATGCCGCCGCGCGCGCCAAAACGCTTGTATGAACCCAGTTCGAAACCAGGGTCAATGTCCAGATTCGTCCGGGTGTATTGCAGAAAATACCCGATTATGACCTTGCCGAAATCGTAGTCCCAGCCGAATTTCGCGCCGTAGATCGGGCCGCTGGAGCCTTCCACGTCGGGGGCATAACCAAGTTCCAAACCAACGGAAAAACCTGTCCAGTCGACGCCGGATGCAGGGAGTACAGCCGGCTTTTGGAACGGTGCCATGACACGGGAAACTTCAGTATCACTCGCCATTGAAGCTGCCGGGTACGTCGCAGCAAGGACAAGGGCGACGGCTTGGGTGCGAATAGTCATTTTGATCATATCCATAGCAACTGAATTAACACCTTACTTTAGCGCAGATGCCACGTAATGTTCCATGTGGGACCCTGAAATCCAGAAAATTTGCCATGGCTGTTGCGTCAATACGGCAATGGTCGCGAAACACAAAAGCCCCTGATACGCTCTGCGTCCAAACGCTCACTCGAATGTCGTGTTGCCGCTGGGTCAGCAACCGTCATTCTTCAAAGAGTTGACCATTCTTCGGTTCTTTCCAGCTGCCTGGAGGTGAGCGGTTGTTTTCTTTGGCAGATCTTTGACGGAAAAGTCTTGGCAAGAAAACTGAAGCAGGCAAAACACTTACCTAACCTAAAGTCGAGTTTATCTGAAAAGCGTCAAAGCGATTCAAACCCCTTCGAACCGCCGGAATGCCAGAGCAATCAGGCCCGCAATCGCCATATAAACGAGCGCAAGCAGCAGCAGTGGTTCGTAGACGATAAAGGTGTCTGCCCGAACCCGGGAAGAAACTGCATAGATCTCGACCACTGTTATGGTCGCCACCAGCGGGGTTGCCTTGAGTTGCAAAATTGTTTCGCCACCCAAAGTCGGCAGCACGTTGCGGACTGCCTGCGGCAACCAGATCCGGCGGAACATGGTGAAACGTGGCATGCCAAATGACTTTGCGGCCTCAAGCTGCCCTTTCGCCACCCCGGAAAACGCGCCGCGCATTACTTCGCCCTCATAGCCCGCGAATGACAAGGTCAGCGCGAGCACTGCATAGGGCCACGCCTGGCGCAGGTACGGCCATAGTTCCGATGCGCGGATCCAGGGAAACTGGGGAAACAGAGAGCCCAGCCCATAATACAGCAACCAAATCTGCAGCAGCAGCGGCGTGCCGCGAATTATGGTGCAGAATACCCGAGCTGGAGTGGCCAGATACCAAGGCCCGACCGCCTGCGCCAATCCAAGCGGCACAGCCAAAAGAAAGCCCAGAACAGTTGTAACAACCAGAAGCCAAACCGTGGTCCAAAGACCTTGCAGTGCCAAGGGCGCATATTTTGGGATCCAGTCCCAGCGCAGCGATAACGCGCACCAGATCACCAATGCCGCAAACAGAAGCATCATAACGATGCGGTGCGGTTGCATCAGGGCTTTGAATGTTGTCATGCGGCGTCCCCTTTCAGCGAAGGTTGACCGCGCCGTGCCCATTTCTCAATTCGGGCAAAAACCACACCCGAAAACAGGGTCACCATAAGATAGAGGAAGCCCGCCGCCAGAAAGAAAGTGAAATAGGCCCGGGTGCTGCTTGCCGCCTGCCTTGTTTCCAGGGTCAATTCACTAAATCCGACAACGGCCAGCAACGCCGTGTCCTTGGTCGCGATGAGCCACAAATTGGCAAGCCCCGGCACCGCAAACCCCATCATCGCGGGTATCGTTACCCGACGCATGATCATGAAAGCTGGCATTCCGTAAGACTTTGCCGCTTCGATCTGTCCCACCGGAACAGCCTTGATGGCACCGCGCAGAACTTCGGTGGCATAGGCCCCCTGCACCACGCCCAACACCCAGATGCCTGCCGCGATACCGTTGATTTCAACCCGGCCTCCGCCGACCGCCTCAGAAATCTTGTTGATGATATCACTGCCGACGTAATAGAGGATCAGGATCAGCACCAGCTCAGGTACCGCCCGGATCACAGTCGTGTAGATAGCGAGAAGGTCGCGTGTGACCTTCCCGCCGTATAGCTTTCCATAGGCTCCGAACAGCCCGATTACCAGCCCCATCCCAAATGCGCCGAAGGCGATCTGCAGCGAATTGGCAAGCCCGCGCAGCAGGTTGCCTCCCCAGCTTGACAGCGACAGCAACTCGGCGCTGGCGCCGAGGCCCAGTGTCTCAAACAGTCCGGTCACAGCAGCGCCTTAGTAGATGCTGGTCGTGAAATAGCCCGCGGTGATTTTCTCGTGGGTTCCATCTGCCAGGATCGCCGCGATCCCTTTGTTGAGCGCCTCCAGAAGCTCGGTGTCGCCTTTGCGCACACCGGCACCAACGCCGCGGCCCAGGATCGCCGGGTCATCCGCAACGGCACCCTTGATCTCGCAGCAGCTGCCATTGTCCGAGTTCACGAAGTCGGCCATGGCAATGCTGTCCGCCTGGGTCGCGTCGATGCGGCCCGCGAACAGGTCCTGATTTGCCTCGTCCTGCGTTTGGTAGACCTTCAGCTCTGCGTCCTTGAAGTATTCCTGCGCGTAAGCCTGGTGAATGGTCGAGGCCTGGATGCCGACAATCTTGCCCGCCAGCGACTCTGGGGTCGGTTCAATGTCCATCGACTTGTCCGCCACGATCACCGCCGGGGTGTTGTAGTAGGGGTCGCTGAAATCGATGGTTTTAAGGCGCTCTTCGGTGATCGACATCGAAGCCATGATGGCGTCGATCTGCTGGCCGGTCAGCGACGGGATGATGCCATCCCACGCAACAGGCGTGATCACGCAGTCCAGTTCCGCCGCAGCGCAGACGGCACCGATCACCTCAATCTCCCAGCCGACCCAATTGCCCGAGCTGTCGGGCGAGGCAAACGGAGGATAAGGCTCGGCTGCGATGCCGATCTTGACCTGTTCAGCCGCAGCGGCGCCTGCTGTCAAAACGGCCACGGCAGAGGCCGCGGTCAGAAGTGCTTTGAGTTTCATAGGTTTCTCCCTGTTGATATTATTCGGTTTTCTGTGTGCTACCCCACCGAACTGAGGAACTGTTTCAGTCGTTCGGATTGCGGGTTTCCAAAGATCTCGGCAGGCTTCCCCTGCTCCTCAATACGACCCTGATAAAGGTAGACGACATGGTTCGCGACTTCGCGCGCGAACTTCATTTCGTGGGTGACCAGCAGCATGGTGCGCCCTTCGGCGGCAAGATCGCGTATCACTGTCAGAACTTCGCCCACAAGTTCAGGGTCCAGCGCCGAGGTCGGTTCATCAAACAGCATGGCGGAAGGGTCCACCGCCAATGCCCGGGCAATTGCAGCCCTCTGCTGCTGCCCGCCAGAAAGGTAGGCGGGGAACGTGTCTTCCTTGCCGCCCAGCCCTACCCGACGCAACAATTCGTGTGCGCGTTCGATCGCCTCGGATTTCGGAACCTTCAGGACATGTACCGGCACCTCGATCACGTTTTCCAGAAGGGTTCGATGTGTCCACAGGTTGAACTGTTGAAACACCATCGCCAGCTTGGTTCGGATTCGTTCGATTTGCTTCTGGCTGGCCGGGCTGCCATCAGCCCGCATCGCCACTTCCTCACCGCCAATCACGATCTTGCCTGAGCTTGGCGTCTCAAGAAAATTGATGCAGCGCAGCATGGTCGACTTGCCCGACCCCGAGCCGCCGATGATCGCCACGACGTCACCTTGATGCGCAGTCAGATCCACGCCTTTCAGCACCTCCAGATTTCCAAAGGACTTGTGCAGATCCTCGACCCGGATCGCCTCGCGGCGCGTGTCCGTCTGTTGAACTGATGCGGTGGCAGCGTCCATTTTCATTGACCCCAAAATTCTGATTGCAGTAAGCCGCGAACCTAGTAATTATGCAAGTGTATAATTACAGCCGCCAGAAAAAAGGAACTGTCGTGAGCGAAGAGCGCAAAAAATTCAGGCGGGAATCGGCTGAATCCCGGCAGGAGGCGCTGATTCTCGCCACGCTCGAGTTGGTGGCCGAACAAGGCGTGCGCGGGGCAACGGTGCGGGGAATCGCCGAGCGTGCAGATGTCACCCAGGGACTGATCCGGCATTACTTCAGTTCCAAGGAGGAACTGATCGTCGCCGCTTACGAGCACCACATGAACACCATGACGGATCAAACCTTTGCCCCGGCAAACGGCGCGGCGGCCAGCGCACGCGCCCGGTTGATCGCTTTTGTGACGGCGTCTTTGACAGCCCCGGTTGTCGACCCAAGGGCAATCGCGCTGTGGGCCAGCTTTCTGAACAAGGTGCAGCGCGACCCACAGATGAAGGCGACGCACGAACGCACATACGCCTATTTTCGCGACCAACTGGAGGGGCTGATCGCCGCTTCGATGAAAGAAGCGGGCCGCGCGCCCTCTCCGGCCCGCCTGCGTCAACTGGCCATTGCCTGCAACGCGGTTATTGACGGCCTCTGGCTTGAGGGCGGCGCCCTTCCCGATGCTTTTGCGCCGGGCGAACTGGTCGAAATCGGGCTGCAATCCGTTTCCGCCATCATTGATTTGGATCTAACGCAGGAGAGTGAGCGCCAATGAGGCTGACAGCAATTACCGAACGGCTGGCCGGTTTGGGCGGCGGGAAATGGGAAGTGCATCTGAAAGCACGCGCTATGGTCGAGGCCGGGGCCGATATCGTGGAAATGACCATTGGCGAACCAGATGTTCCAACCCCAACTGAACTGTGCGACGCGGCAGCGGCCGCGCTGAAATCGGGTCGCACAGGGTATTCCAACGGACGCGGCGAAGCCGGACTTTGCGCAGCCCTGGCCGAGGCCTACACCGCAACCCGCGGACGCCGGTTTCTGCCAGAGAACATCCTTTGCTTTCCCGGCACCCAGACCTCCCTTTTCACTGTCATGCAGGGCGTCGCAGAAGTTGGCACCGAAGTTCTTGTAGGTGATCCAATGTATGCCACCTATGAGGGCGTGATCCGAGCGTCAGGTGCCGAGCCGGTGCCGGTGCCGCTACGCCCCGAAAACGGATTTCGGTTGCAGGCAGAAGACCTTGCCGCGCACATTACGCCCCGCAGCAGCGCCATTCTTCTCACGACTCCGCACAACCCGACAGGCGCCATCCTGACGCCCGAGGACGTTCGGAAGATTGGTGAACTCGCGATAGAACACGATCTCTGGATAATATCCGACGAAGTCTATGAGCATCTGATCTTTGAGGGTGCAGAGTTTGCTTCTCCCCTCTCTGATCCGGCGCTGGCAGACCGGGTCATTGCAGTCTCTTCGATCTCCAAATCACACGCCGCCCCCGGTTTTCGCAGCGGCTGGTGTGTGGGCCCGGCCGAGTTCTGCACCGCGCTGCTGCCAGTCTCGGAAACTATGCTGTTTGGCAACCAGCCCTTCATTGCTGACATGACAGAAAAAGCCGTGCGCAAGGGGTCATCGGTGGCTTCCGGTATGGCGTCGCGCTTCGCGGCGCGTGCTGCACTGCTGGAAAGCCGTCTGCACACCGAAACCGGGCTGACCGTCCACCGACCCGATGCCGGCATGTTTGCTCTGGTCAACGTCTCGGCCAGCGGATTGGACGGCGACGCTTATGCCTGGGACCTGCTGGAGCATGGTGTTTCGGTCATGCCCGGCTCTGCCTTTGGCGAAAGCCTCAGGGACTGGGTTCGGGTTGCCCTCACCATTGACGACGACAGTTTTGCCACCGCACTGGACCGCATCGTCGCCCACGCAAACCGCAAGAAACGGAGCGTTGCATGAACAACCAAACAGTCGGCGAAGCGCTGGTCGCCGAGTTGAAGCAAAGGGGTGTCTCCTGTGTTTTTGGCATTCCCGGCGTGCATACGGTCGAGCTTTATCGCGGTCTTGCAGCCGCTGGCATCCGCCACGTTACACCACGACACGAACAGGGCGCTGGCTTCATGGCTGACGGCTATGCCCGTGTCTCGGGGAAACCGGGCGTTGCCTTTGTGATCACGGGTCCTGGCCTGACAAACACGCTGACACCAATGGCCCAGGCCCGGGCAGACTCAGTCCCAATGCTGGTGGTTTCAGGCGTTAACGAACGCAACACCTTGAATCGGGGACTTGGCCATCTGCACGAACTGCCCGATCAGCACGCGCTGGCCAAAACTGTTGCGCTGGTTTCCGAGCATGTCGAGCAGGCTCACGACCTGAGCACCGCTCTGGACCGCACTTTTGCCCCCTACTCCACGGGTCGACCCGGCCCAACTCACATCCAGATCCCACTGGATGTCGCAGGGCTCGCGGCGCAGAGCGCCGTGGCCCCGAGTGCCAAGGCCTGCCCGGCATTGGACCCAACACGGCTTCAAGACGCGGCAGACCAACTATCGGCGGCGAAGAAAGTGGTCATCCTTGCTGGCGGCGGAGCAAAAACGGCCGGATCGCAGTTGCAGGCTCTGGCAGAACGCCTCGATGCGCCGGTCGTGCAAACCGTGAATGCCCGCGGGGTGATGCATGGTCATCCGCTTACCGTACCCGCCAGCCCCAGCCTGAAGTCCGTCCAAGCACTGATCGAAGATGCCGATTGTGTCCTCGCTCTGGGGACCGAACTGGGCCCCACCGACTATGATATGTATGCAACTGGGAAAACGGCGGCCATGTCCGGGCTTATACGCGTTGACATTTGTCCGCATCAGTTGGCTCGTCACGATGCCGCGATTGCTATCGAAGGCCGCGCTGACGAAGCTACGACCGCGTTGTTGAAAGCCCTGCCCGGCAAATCAAACCAAAACGCAGGGGTGGCCCGCGCTGAAATGACCCGCGCCGCCGCGTATGAAGAGATAGGTCCGAACTATCGTGCTCAGGTCCAAATTCTGAACGAAATGCGCAATGCGGTGCCGGGCGCGCTTATGATTGGAGATTCCACTCAGCCGATCTATGCGGGCAACCTCTACTACGACCACGACCGCCCCGGCGGCTGGTTTAATGCGGCCACCGGATATGGCGCGCTGGGCTACGGTATACCTGCCGCCATCGGCGCTGCGATCGCCGCCCCGGACGCCCATGTCATTTGTATCGCTGGCGATGGCGGCGCTCAGTTTTCGCTGCCCGAGATCATGGCCGCAGTGGACGAAAACCTGCGCATCACCTTTGTTCTTTGGAACAATCACGGTTACGGCGAAATCGCGACCTCGATGGAAGCCGTGGATGTGAAGGTGATCGGGTGCGACCCGACCCCGCCTGAATTTTCCGCCGCGGCTGCCTCGTTCGGCATACCCTACACACGCGTATCACCAGACCCGAGTGCCATTGCGACTGCTCTGGCAGTAGCCAGCGCACAGAATTGCCCCTCCATTCTGGAAATTGACATTGCCGGAAGCAATCCGGATCAGGAGTGACCAATGCGAAATCCGACCTTTGAATTTACCCGGGCCATCACCCGTAGGCCCGCCTCGACCATTGCCGACGGTCTGCGCGCCGAAGACATCGGCAAGCCCAGCCTGGACGGTATGCGGGCTGCCCATTCAGCCTATGTTGAAGCCCTGCGCAGCACCGGGGCCGAGGTGATTGAGCTTGAGCCGCTCGACGCGTTTCCAGACGCCCAGTTTGTCGAAGACACTGCGCTGTGCCTGCCGCAAGGCGCTATCCTGATGCGACCCGGCGCGCCCTCGCGGCTGGGCGAGGTGGCTGAAATGGCACCGACGATCCGCGCCTGCTATGACGATGTTCGCGAGATCAAAGGCCCCGGTTATGTCGAAGGCGGCGATATTCTGGTGACCGGACAGGAAATCCTTGTCGGTCGCTCTGACCGCACAGATGCTGCTGGCGTGGCAGAACTGGCCGAGATCGCCAGTGAATGGGGCCACGCCCTGCGTGAAGTCTTTACGCCGGACGGCGTCTTGCATTTCAAAACGGATTGTTCGTTGATGGATGCCGAGACGATCCTGTCGACCAGGCGCCTTAGTGCGTCAGGCTGTTTCGAAGGCTACAGAGTCCTGCATGTGGCCGATGGTGAAGAAGCCGCCGCCAATGCTATCCGTTTCAACAACCTCGTTCTCATGGCCGCCGGTTTTCCACGCACGGCAGAGATGTTGGACAAGGCGGGATATGAGGTTATCCAGATCGACAACACCGATTGCGCCAAGCTGGACGGCGGCATGTCTTGCCTGTCCCTGCGGTTTTGATCAGTCGGGCAACGCGTCAGGTAAAGGCTTCGGTCAAAGGCACCCGATCTCGCAATGAGGTGCCCAGTTGCCACCATCAACCAGGGCTTTGAATTTCGTTCAGGGCCTCTTCGATTTGCAAGCTTGTTTGGTTGGCGATGGTGATTGTCCCCAAAACGAACAAAGCTCCGGTGAAGCGGCAGGTTTGATACTGTGTTCGCATCCGCCGGTTGGTGAAGTAAAAACTGCTGTTTGAAGCCTGTCCAGGTGAAGACAACCGGGGAGGAGGCCACCGGAGTCTGAACGGGCGGCCAGCGTTTAGCCCTATTTACGGAAGGGTTCGGCAACAGATTTTTTCGAACAAAGGTGTAGATTTGTTGCGTCTCTGTGTGCTCTTTTTAACCGTTAAAGAGGGAGGGGACAGAGAAATGAGACGACCACTCGGAGCCTGGCTGATTTGGCTTTTCCTTTGGTTCGCAGCGATTTCAACTACGTTTCCTGCCAGCGCGCAAGAAGCCACGGCCGAGCCGGAAACCGTTGAAGTGGAAGATAGTAGTCTTCTGGATGAGGTCGTCGATCAGTCAATATCGGCGGATGACCTGGAAGTCCTGCTAGTCCCCTTGACCGCTGCAGAGCTTTCCGAGGTCGCCGCCACTTGGCAGGGATATGTGCGCTCTCAGCTCGAAGACATTGCTCAGGTTAATCTGAAACTCCGGTCAGCAAGCGAAACTCAAGAAGATGGCTTGAGATCGCAGTTGTCATCCTTGAATGACACCGGATCCGAAATTTTGGACAACTATCGCGTGGTGCTCGAGGCATGGACATTGAAAGGTGCGAAGGCCGAGGATCTGACACCGCACACCGACTATATTCTCGCTCTGAAAGCCGGCGCCCTAAAAACAACTGATCTTCAAACGCTTTTCCAGAACGCCTGGGCCTGGCTGATTTCCTGGGACGGGGGCATCGGTCTGCTGATGGCTGGTCTGGGCGTCTTGCTGGCCGTCTGGGCCATGATGTTCGTCGCCCGAATGGTGCGACGGGTAACCGAACGTGGGCTAAACAAAATTCCGACGATTTCGAGGATGCTGAAAAGGTTTGTGGCCACAACCGTTTATTGGGCTGTTTTTGTCCTTGGCATATTGGTCGTTTTGGCGCTGTTCGGCGTGAACGTTACACCCCTGTTTGCCATACTGGGCGGTTTGTCCTTCATCCTGGGCTTTGCGTTGCAAGAAACGCTGGGCAACCTGGCAGCCGGCCTGATGATCATGGTCCTCAAACCGTTCGACACTGGCGACTATATACAGGTCGGCGGTTCATCGGGCTTTGTGGACGAGATGTCCGTGGTTTCAACGAAAATCAGAACATTCGACAACCAGATTGTCGTGGTTCCGAACAGCAAGATTTGGGGCGACGTTATAACTAACGTAAGCGCGTCGGAAGAACGTCGCGTCGATCTGGTTTTCGGCATCGCGTATTCGGACAACGCGGCCCGGGCAATTGAGGTTCTCAAAGATCTGGTGGCGCAACACAAGCTATGTCTGAAGACACCAGAACCAGAGGTTTTCGTGGGGGAGTTGGGAGACAGTTCGGTCAATATCTTCTGTCGCCCATGGTCCAAGTCCGAAGACTATTGGACAGTCTATTGGGACCTCACTGGGCAAGCGAAAGAGAAGTTCGACCAAGAGGGCATTTCGATCCCCTTCCCACAACGGGATGTTCATCTGATACCCGCAGAGGGAGCAAAGTCATGAGAGCTGTATCGCTTTGGTTCGCGTCCTTTCTACTTGTGTGCGGTGTCGCATTTGCCCAGTCAGAAGAAGCACTTACCCCACAGGAAGAAAGAGAAGATCCTGAATATATTGCTCCGGTCGTTGTCGACGGTGAGGAGTTGTTCGTGGTTCGAGGCTCAAGCGCTTTGCCTGCCACGGAACGAGCCAGAAAAATCGAAGAACGGATAGCCCAGGTCGCTGATGCTTCCAACAAATCAACTGTCCAATTGTTGATTTCGGACGCTGAATTCGGGAAACTGATCCGTGCCGACGGGCAAATGATCACGATAACCACCCAAGCGGATGCCGAGCATGAACAGATGGCGATTGAAGTCCTGGCCGGGCTTCAGGCCGAAGCGATCGAGGCTGCGATCCTGCAATACCGGGATGCCAGGTCCAATGAGGGTAGAGTCGACAGCGCGATGGCTGCTTTTGCCTGGACGGTGATCTTTGCCCTTGCGTCCTATGGGTTTTTTGCAAAGCGGCGAAAGCTGTTGAGATATATCAGAAATAATCTGGAGAAGAGAGCAGAAGGCGTCGAGGAAGCCACCAAGTCGATCTTGAGAAGCCGGGCAATTGCCTCGATCATCGTTTACTCGATCCACATATTGATGTGGGTCCTGTATCTGTTCTTCTTTTACTACTACCTTTCATTGGTGCTGCTGTCTTTCGCGGAAACACAGGACATCGCCCAGATCCTTTTGAAATACGTCAGCGAGCCACTCATCAGTGTCGTGTTGGCTATCGTGGGGTATATCCCAAACCTGATCATGCTTGTGATCATTGCCGCTGTGACGCGGATGGCAATTCGCGGCATCGACCTGTTTTTTGAAAATCTTGAGAGCGGCGCGTTCGAGCTCAAGGACTTTGAAGATCACTGGATTGCACCCACGAACATGTTGGTCAGGGCATTGATCATCGTTATCGCGCTGGTGTTTGCGTACCCCTATATACCGGGATCTGACTCCCGTGCTTTTCAGGGTCTGACAATTCTGGCCGGCATCATGGTTTCGCTTGGCTCGAACACCGTTGTTTCAAACATGATGGCTGGTCTGTTCGTTATCTACAGGCGCAGTACAAACGTAGGTGATCGCATTAAGGTCGGCGACAAGATCGGAGACGTCACCGAGATAAAGCTGATGGAAACTCTTATCAAATCCATCAAAAACGAAATGATAAGTATTCCAAACGCGCAGCTTCTCAATTCCGAAGTCATAAATTACTCGCGAAAAGTGGATGGTCGCGGGATATTGGTGCACACGACGGTGGGAATTGGATACGAAGAGCCACCAAAGAAGATCAAGGCGATGCTTGTGGAAGCAGCCCATCGCACGCAAGGGTTGAAAAAGAACCCTGAACCATTTGTGCTTTGGACCCAGTTGGCCGACTACGCAATCAACTATGAAGTCAATGCATACACGTCTCGTGGATCGAGCCTGCCCAAGATACTGTCCGATCTTCATGAGAACATTGTCGACGTGTTCAATGAAAACGGAACACAGATAATGACACCGTCCTACATTGCGGACCCGCCAGAACCGAAAGTTCCGACAGAGGAATGGGATGGAAAGCTCGCGAATACAGCCGACCAGACCAAGTGACCTTGCCCACTCTGGGAGCAGTTGGATCGGGGCCGCGCAACAGGTAGAATTACAGATGTAGTCTTCAGAACGATTTGAGGTTTCAGATGATCAAATGGGCACTGTCCGCAGCTTTCGTGCTTAGTGGGAGCTATGCTTTCGCTGCCGGTATGGAACAATGGGGTGAGTCCGGAGACTGGAAAATCCTGATTGATCCTGAGAAAGGCAACGGGTGTCTCGCCTGGAAACCCTTTGAAAACGATATGACAGTAGAAATTGGGGCCGCCCCCAAGCAGGGTGGCGGCTTTTTCGCAGCCTACAATCCGGCCTGGGATCAGATCGAGGATGGGGCGACGGGGATTGTTAAGTTCGATTTCGGTGACGCTAAGTTCGAAGGCGAAGCGGTCGGGGTTTTCAAGAATGGCGTCCCGGGAGGTTACGCCTATTTCGATAACCCTGCATTTGTAGGTGAATTCGGAAAGCGTCAAAGCGTCACGATCATTGGCGAAAGTGGAACCGAGGTAGAGCTCGATTTGAGTGGGTCCGCCAAAGCCATCGAGGCCGTTCTGGCGTGTCAGGAAGAACAGCCGCAACCGCTAAACGAATAAGACCATGCTAGGCTATTCCAATTGGGAAATATCCGGCACGCAAGGTTGCCTGTCTGCCGGCATTTCGTCTGCACCATCGGGTGCTTTACTTCTTGACCCACCCACATCCAGTTTGAATTTCGGCGACGAAAGCTGACCGGTCACATCGAACGGCCATGCACTTCGGGACAAAGGTTTGCCAACCCGGCGGGGCTCTGCTCTGATCGCAATTGTATCGTTCAACCAGTCTACCTGCCCGCTGGCCACCAATTGGACCGAGCCCGTCTCAACCACTATGGAGTTCGAGCTTACCTGTCCGGCTTCAATGCGTACCGGTGCCACCACGCAGGTGATGTCGGTGTACCCTTGACGAAACTCCTCGGAGAACAGCCACGGGAAAATACCAAGCCCTGCCAGTTCCAGCAGGCTGGTGCTGACATAGCCTTGCGACATCGACAAAGAGGCGCCGCCGCGCATGGAATTGATGAAGGCTTTGCCGGACGCCGTACTGCCCGAAACATTGAACTCCCCGCTCAAACGCCCATAGGCATCGATTCCGATACCCAGTTCATCAAGGATCTCACCGAATTCCCATCCTGACGTGGAACCGGACAGGGAAAGCCAATCAGGCGAGTCAATCAGGTCCATCACCGCCCGCAGGCTGAAGTTTCCACCACCATAGGCCATCTGGAGCGGGCCAAAATCAACTGTCCCTTCCTTTGCGGACAACTGGCTTGAAACAGATGTTACCCCTTGTTGGCCTACAATCTCTTTGAATTCGATCTGTACCTCAAGATCAGCCTCTTGCAGCACCCGCTGCACATCCAGAAGATCGGCAGGCTTGCCCTTCTCCTTGGGCAAGACCAACGGCTGGACATCCGCTTCCTTCGGCAGAACCAGGGGCTGTACGTCGGTTTCAACTTCCTTCGCGGCCTCGCCCACCAAGCTCTTAAGTTGGTTCAGCGTCGCAGTCAGGTTCTTCAGGTCGCCAAGATCGAGCCTTTCGCTTATAACGTTGCCACGAACGACAGAAGCGCCCTCGGGAAACTTTGCGCCCAATGCGGCCAGAAGGTGTGACGACCCGGCTTCAAACTCGATCGAGGCATCGAAATCGTCACCCTGTTTCGATGTTTCTGCATCAATGGCCAGCGCACCAACTGGGACAGGTTCCAGATTGAGCGCGGTCAGAAACTCAGCGCCGTTACCCACATCCAGTTCAACGTCGAAATCAAGGCCTGCCAACCCTTTGATCTCGTTCACAGACAGCGCTAGATCGAGCGCCCAGAGATCGGTGCCGTAGGTGGTTGCGTTGAACCTGTCGAGAGAAACCGTTCCACCCTTGTTGGACAGGCTGAAGTCGGCGTTAATACCACCAAACTGGTCGACGAAATCTTCATCCAGATTTGGCAGAATCAACCTGGCAGGTCCGTTCAGGGTTCCCTCAAATGTCACATCCTGAAGCTGAAGCAGGTCAAGGATTTCGCCTTCCGCCTTGAGGACCGGATCCTCGACTGGCCCGGCTTGCAAGGTAATGCCCAACATCGCAAGCCGACCATCTGGCATACGGCGAATGCGTTCGATGGAGGCTGGACCAATAACGTCCAGTCCTTGGTCAAATGCGTTGGTTTGAAACAGAAGCTCTTCAAACTCGAATGACGCCAGCGATCCAACCATGTGCATTTCAAAGGCCGTGAACTTCAGTTCCCGAATACTCTTGGCTGCTTGCGGGGGCTGTCCTTCGGGGTGAAGCCGCGCGTCAAAAAGCAGGTCGACGCCTTGGGCTGCGTAGAGGTCTTCAATGGACCCCTCAGCCGAAAGCTGCTGTCCCTCCGCGAGGCTAATCGTGGTCTTGAAACCCTCAACTTTAAGAGTGTCCTGTGACACAAGCTCGGCTTCAAGTTGGCCATTCCCCTCTAGAACGCGCTCCAGCCCGATGACTTCAAGAAAATCACCGAATTCACCAGTGTCCATCTGCAGAACAGCGCGATAGCCTCCGCCTTCGCTCTCCGACAATGGCTCGCCGTCGTAGTTGACCGTCATCCCCCCGAAATTGGCACGGGTCGTAAACGGCGCGCCGTGCGGATAGTCGCCCTCTATCTGGAAGCTTTGGCCATTGACGGCACCTGCCCCGGAGACCTTTGTTCTTTGTCCGTCATCCACCTGTTCGAGGCCGAGCGACTGAAGGTCAAACACAAACGAAAAGCCCGAGACTTGGTCATCAATGGTCAGCCCTATCGAACTGAAACTCACGTTCTTGTCGCTGAGAAATGCGAGGATTCCGCTGCCTTCCGCGTCACTCTCTGCGGGCTCGTCGACCTCGGCCAAAGTGTCTTGATTGTCCTCTGACTGAGCGCTTGCGGGTTTTGGCTTTGGTGGCGTTTGACCCTTTTGCCAGCTTGTCGTGCCGTCAGACGACGTAAGAAAATTGGCCTGAAGGCCGTCCACCGCGAGATTGTCAAACTGAATTCGCCCGTTGGCCAAAGCCGCAATATCCAGTTCCAGTTCCAGGCGACTTAACTCGGCAAGCGATGTATCTGCCATTGTCAGGCTCGGGATTACCACGCCGCCGACATAGATGTGCGTGATACGTCCAAGCGCGACGCTCACATCGTCGTTGACCAAAAGTGGTCGCCCGATTTGTTCCGAAAGAACTTGTTCGACAAGGCCGCGCCGAATGTCTGAAAACAACGGCGCAGCCAGCAACAACCAGACAAAGGCGATTGCTGCGAAAACGAGAAACGCGACAATGCCGAATATTCTAAATAGCCAAGTCCTCATGCGTTCCCTTGTCGCCGCTCACACAGGCTAGTTTACCTCGAAAACGGAAATCTCCAACCATTCTGGCAGTTTGGCCCGAAAACAAGGTTTCCTTGTGCCGCGCTTTGCGCACTCAGCGGTCCAAAGCCGCAAGGATGCGCGCATCCCGTTCGTACGGGTCTTCGCGGAAGTGAACGATCCCATCCTCAACCCACGCAGTCCAATAAGTCAGGAGAACCGGCATCGGCTCGGGCAGGTTGATGCGGGTTGTCTTTCCGCTATCCAGAATGGATTGCATTTTTTGTCGGCTCCAGTCTGGCTCCCCTTCCATCAGAAGGCTTGCGAATTCGAACGGATACTCAAGGCGAACGCAGCCGGAACTGAGGTTCCTTTCGTTTCGGTCAAAAAGACTGGGGTCGTTGGTGTCATGCAAGTACACCGCGTACTTGTTGGGAAACATGAACTTGACCAAACCCAGCGCATTGTCCGGGCCCGGTTGCTGAACCAGCGTGACGCCGGGGTTCTTTGCCCCCCAATTCACAAGATGGGCAGGAATTGTCTGCCCGTCTTTGTTCCGCACCACATAATTGTTACGCGACAGATAGGTCGGATCCTGGCGGATGCGAGACAGCTTGTCTTTGCGAAAAATCGAAGCGGGAACGGTCCAGGTCGGGTTGAACTCCATGTATTCGATTTCATCCCGGAACACCGGGGTCTTTCTGTAGGCTGACCCCGTAATCGACCTGGTGGTCCAAAGAGTGCCATCCGATTTGACCATGTATGTGCGGGCGCCTGCAATGTTCACCAGCACGAACTCGTCGTCGATTTCCCGCATCAGCCAACGGCCTCGCTCCAGACTGAGACGCAGCTTGTTTATACGGTCTTCCACGGGTTTATTGAGTGAGCCGAACGTCTTGCCGCCAATAACCCCGTCTGCTTCCAACCCGTGGCGACTTTGAAAGTTCTTGACCAACTCGACCAGGTTATCATCGTAAACCCAAGCCGGGTTTTCACCATCTTGACTGGTTTCCGACGAAGCGCCAGCTCCTGCATAACCCTCTGCCACAAGCCTTTCGCGCAGTTTTCCAACGGCGGGATCCACCATTTCCGGCTTCAGAACAGTGTCTTCGGGAACTTTGGTCCACCCACCCTGAGATGCGATGGCTCTGTATTTGCTCAGTGCGTCAACAAGCATCGCATATTGGGCGTTGTCGATGTCGATGTGTTCAATTAATGCGCTAAAGCCCTCCCCCTGAAGAAACTGGTTCAATACCGTGGCTGGATCTTGTTGAACTACCGGTTTTGAAAAGTTCCAATCGTCGTCCAGTGCGTTTGGGTCGACTTTTCCAAACACCAGATGGTGCACAAGCTTCACGGCGGCATCGGTCGCCAGAATGTCGAAGAAAGCCTGATCCGAGGCATCCCCACCCTGTGAGGTTTTAAAAGCGGTTCGAAGTTCGTCTAGTTTGAAGTCGTCGGGTCTGAACCCCTGATCAATGGCCCCATCCAACTCTTCAAAAAGTTCGTCAACCAGTTCATTGCGTGTCCATACCGGTGCAAAGCCCCGTTCTTCGTAAAAACGCGGCACCAGGATTTTCGCATTCAGGCTTTTGCTGTTGGCAAGTGCGCTACCAGCGTTGTCGCTTGACACCAGAAACGCTTCAATCTGTTTCGAGACTTGATTTGCAATACTCAGGTTGGGACATACTAACAGCATTGCAGTTAGCGTCGTTGCGAGCATCGACTTAAAATACTTCACCATCCCCTCCCGTGGCGTCCATCAATATTTACCCATCGAGGAGAAGGATACTACAACATAATGTATATTCAAATTCCAATTCTTGATTTTTTAACTCTGCTGCCCTCACGGAAGTAACCCCTTGGACCAGGCCCTTGAGGTCTACGTAATCCGTCGAATTATTGGATGGACTATGATGCGCAGTCCTCAACCACCGCTTCGGTGAGGCTAACGAGCGTCACGTAAAACGGTGCGGACAAATGATGCCCTTGAACCCTGGTCGCGAAGGCATTGTACCAGGGCAGTATGTCTTCAGCAGCAAATCGCGCGGCGTCTATTGCGCCGGGGTGCCCTTCCAGACACATCGCTAGATATTCGAGCATTATGGCCAGATGATCGGCCGGTTCAGAGAAGCCACTGACCACTTCTGTTCTGGCTTGCTTTAGCAATGATTTCATCCTGCAATGTGGGGCAGACATGAGGCTCCCCGACCCTTGCCAAGCAGAGGCATATAGTGGGGCGGCTTCCCTGCCACCGGCCAGAAATACGCTTCCGTAACTGATTGCGAGTTCTTTTTGGGTGGTCTGCGGGTCAGACCACTTTTTCATTTCCCGGATCAGCTGATCTGATCCAGCGACATCACTCAAAAGCTCGTCAGCGACCCCGCCATGGCATGCTTTGATGGTTGCCACGTCAAGTTCGCGCGCGAATCCCGTCGACAGAAAGCGCATCAGATCCGGAGAAATCTCTTTCATACGGTGATGGGTCCGCCAAAGGCTGTTACCTGTGGAACTTCTCCTTCAAATTTCTCCATCTCGACGATGCAGGTATTTGCGGATGTCGCCTGTGACAGTTTCGAGGCGCCCACATCCAAAGTGACCGTGTTGGGGTCGCCATACGTGTCGAGAGCGTTGGGCGCGGCATCGACCGGCCCATACCA
Source organism: Ruegeria sp. BG6 (assembly GCF_056538465.1). NCBI lineage: Bacteria > Pseudomonadati > Pseudomonadota > Alphaproteobacteria > Rhodobacterales > Roseobacteraceae > Ruegeria > Ruegeria sp. BG6. Next base: position 224,696 of record NZ_JBQFTB010000002.1, read on the forward strand.
GGCACCTTCATGAATGCGGATTACGCCTCTTGGATAGTCATCGCTCAGAACCGCGCCGGCCAACAATTGACCGCGATCATTGAAAACCCGCACGATATCGCCGTCTTCAATTCCTCGGTCGGCCGCGTCTTCGGGGTTTACATACACAGGCTCTCGATCCTTTACCGCATATGTTGCACGGTACGGGTCGCTCTCGCACATTTGCGAATGAAGGCGCTGATCCGGATGACAGGATTGCAGCCATAGCGGAAACCTGTCAGACCCAGGACCACCGTGAGACCGTTCGACTTTTTCCATCCACTTGGGGTGTTCTCCGCAATCGTCATAGCCATAGTTGCCGATCGTCCGGCTGGAGATTTCGATAAATCCTGAAGGCGTACCAAGCGCATTTATTTCAGGGTCTTCGCGGAAATCGGCGTGCCTGACCCAAGGTTCGCCCCGTTCAAACCGAACCATGCCCTTTTCCCAGAACTCTTCGAAAGGTGGCATCTCATAGCTACCTTCGTTTGCGCTACGGGTCGTCTCATAAAGGCTCTCAACCCACTCCATTTCATCCCAGCCACGGGTGTATTCTTGCTCGCGACCGAAGCGTTGGCAGAACAGCGAAAAAATCTCAAAGTCGGTTTTGGAATGGAACAGCGGATCGACCAGCTTCTTCATGGCGATTACGCCGGAACGGGAATACGAACCGTAGCTGTCTATGTCGTTCCGCTCAAATTGGGTGCAGGCAGGCAGGACCAAGTCGGCGTGTCTGCACGTAGCGGTCCACGCATAGTCAATCGCAACAATGGTCTCCAGCTTTTGGATAGCCACGCGCATCTTGTTGTGGTCCTGATGATGATGGAACGGATTGCATCCGGTGAAAATTGCCATTCGGATGTCCGGATACGTAACTGTGTGCCCGTTGTGTTCGACTGTTCCACCAGGGTTCATCAGGCAGTCGATCCATCTGGCGACAGGAATTGTACTGCTGGCACCCAGGAAATTGTCGTCTGACCGTACGGGATCAACGCCAATATCCAAATTCAGAGGAAAAGCCCCGGGCATGCTGGCACCAGATGGTGCCACGCCAATACCGCTATAGTGATGAGAATAGCTGATGCCGCCCCCAGGTAGCCCGATTTGGCCCAACATGGCCGCGATGATCGCACCCATCCAATACGGCTGTTCGCCATGCTGTTGCCGCTGCACGGACCAACCGAAGACGAGCTGGGTTCGGTCCGATGCAAGCAATCGGGCAAATTCTTTGATCGTATCAACCGGGACACCGCAAATCGGCGCTGCCCAATCGGGCGTCTTTTCGACACCATCTTCAGCCTCGCCCATAACGTAGGCCATGAAAGGCTCGAACCCGAGCGTGTAGACATTCAGAAACTCTTCGTCGTGCAGACCTTCGGTATAGAGGGTGTGCGCCAGTGCCAGCATGAAAGCCACATCTGTCATCGGGTTGATGTAGAGTTGCTCAGCCCCAATGTGCTTTTGGGTTTTGGTTCGCACCGGGTCCACACTGATGGCCCGGATGTTGCCTGCCACGATTTTGTCCCGCAGCTGGTCAAAATACTCAAATGGTTCGTGTGTTTCGCAGGTCCAGCCGACTTGCAGGTTTTTCAGCGGGTCATTCGCCCAGAAAACGATAGTCTTGGCGTTATCCAGGATCAGTGGCCAACTGGTTCCCTGCGAATAAACTTCGGTGGACCCAAGCACGTAAGGAAGGATGGTTTGGCCTGCGCCAGTTGAATAGTCGCCCGCCTTTTTCACATAGCCGCCGTACATCGAAACGGCACGGTTCATGTGATTGATGCAGGAATGGAACTGGCCGGTCTGCCGCCAGCCCGTCGCCCCAGCGTAAAGCCCCGAAGGTCCATGCGTAGTCTGAACACGCTCCATTTCCTCGAAGAACAGGTCCAAAGCCTCATCCCAGGTCAGACGAACAAAGCGGTTGTCGCCCCGTGTGGTCCGGTCCGCGTCCTTTCGGTTATCCAGCCATTCTGCACGGGCCATCGGGTAGCGGACGCGCGACGGCGAATAAATCAGGCCCTGGATGCCGTTCACCATATCGGTCGGGTGCGGATCGTCGGCAAGCGGGCGAACCTCGGTCACCTGACCACCTTTGACAAGGGCCTCAATCGCACCCCAGTGTGAGCCTGATGTTTTCCAGATACCGGCAGATGTCAGTTGCTCGGCACGAGCGGTCGCTGGCTGAAGCAGGCTGGGCCCCAATAGTGCGGACAACCCTGTTGCTCCTGTGCCTTTCAGAAAATCACGACGCGTTGACATGGTTTTCTCCTCAGTGAGAGCCGCCATAGTCAGCGGAATGTTTTTGCAGGTAGGTCAGCACTAAGTTGGCCTGAGCTTCGTCCATGTTGGTAAACCCGACCATACCGTTAAACTGCGCAGGCCAGGAGTTGGTCCCGAAGTGATCCGGGTCCGGCTGTGCGTGGCAAGTGGAGCAGTTGGCGGTGTAGCTTTCCTCAGCCACCGTCCAAAGCTCGTCAATCTCATCCACATATCCCTGTTTGTCCGACCAAAGCGTTACCGTGACAGGCGCCCAGTCGAGCCCCGTCGCATCATCCGTCTGAGGTGCGGAAGCTTCGACCAGTTCGGCGTTCTGAGCCGTGTCCTTCGACAAAACGGCAACCCGAATATTGTGCCCAAATTCATCAAATATGACGCGCCCAAACCCTTTATCCTTGCGCCACGCCTTAAGTGCGACTTGAACACGGTCCCCGCTTTCATCCAAAACTTCGACGGCAGCACCGAGTGTCAGGTTACCCACCGGCTCCGAACCCTCGGCGCTGTCATAAACAGGGATGTCACGAATGGCGAAGTAGTCTTCGCCGACCGAGACGCTGCCTGAATTGGCTTTGTTTTCAAGCTTGGCCATGGCCGGGCTGCCCACGGCCACATTGTCAGGCAGGTGATGAGCTATGCCCTTGTGACACTCGATACAGCCTGTATTCAGTGCGGCTGCCGGTTTCATATAGAACCGCGCTTCGGCCGACATCGCGTCCCAATCCATGCTGTCGTAATCATGACAGTTCCGACATTCGAGCGAGTTGTTTGCCTCCAGCCGGGCCCATTCGTGTCTTGCCAATTCCGCGCGGCGTGCCTCGAACTTTTCGCGGGTGTTTATGGTGCCGAATACAGCCGCCCAGACTTCCTTCGACGCTTGCATTTTTCTGGCAACCTTGTTGGTCCACTCATGCGGTACATGACAATCCGGACATGTGGCACGGACCCCGGTTCGGTTTTCCCAATGGACCGTAGACTGAAGCTCTACATAGACATTGTCACGCATCTCGTGGCAGGAAACGCAGAACTTTTCCGTGTTGGTAAACTCCATCGCGGTATTGAAGCCGCCCCAGAAAATTATCCCGGTAATAAAGCCACCCAGACTGATCACGCCCAGACTGATCGTTGTGGCAGGTCGGGATACCGTATTCCAGAAGGATGACAATGTAGACTTCAGAGACATAAGAACGTGCTCCTCGGTTCATTTTCTGGGTTTAGAGAGATCCAGTTGGCGGGCCGTAAATGATTTGAAGGATCCATACGGTGAACCCGTAAGCCCCGACCCCCAGGACTGTAATTCCGGGCAGAAACACCAACGTAATAAACAAGAAGGACAGCCATTCACGCTTGGCTGCGTCTTTCGAGCTGCTGATGGATTGATCTGTCATATCTATCTCGCTCGCCTAAGATGAAAATGCTCACTGAAGTGTTACTACCATAGATATACCTGCTTGAATCAAAGGGCGCGGCGGAATGTCGCATTCAGAGGCTGATCTAGAGCGCTGTATTCACGTCTTTTTCTTGAAAAATTTTCCGCTTTGGGTCCAACTTAATCATCTGAAAATGCAGAAAAGATGCACCTTTTCCACCCAATGATGGGCAAGCCTAGGGTATGATCTAGCGCTCCGTAGCACGAGACGCGATGAAGGGGACTTCGAGGCCTTCACAAAAAAGTTGCACGGTCAAAGCTGAGGCTCGTTTCGTTTGCCCAGCCTATATGGGTTTCGCCCCTAAGGCGAAATAAACTGGTGATCTAACCAATCCATGCAGATTGTGTTTCTCTAAAATCTAAGAATTGGCAGGTGTCTATGACGTTTGTGTCCGGTCAAGTTGTGCCGGTGTATCGACGTGCCATCCCATGCCCAAATCTGACAGATGCCTTTGAACCCGGCCTGGATAATCTGACACAATTGCATCCACGCGCAGATCGATCATTCTGCTTATTTCTTCAGGGTCATTGACTGTCCACACAGCAACACAAAGGCCCAGTTCTTTCGCAAGCGACACGTTTTCTGCGGTCACATCCGCAAAATAGGGGCACCAAAGCGCACCCCCGGCCTGCTTGACCAGTTTTGGAATTTCATCCCGACGGCCCCGAAAATCCGGGCAAACAGCTTTCGAGGAATCCTCGCCGACATCGTCGGCATTTTCCGGGAGCTGAGTCAGGTAGGAAGACGGCAGATCAGGCGCCTGACGCTGACATTCTTCCAACAAGTTCCAATCGAAACTGTGCAAAACAGCCCGCGATGCCAAGCCTGTGGCACGAAGCTCCTGCAGCACACGTTTAACGAATTTCCGCCTGTAAGATGAATCGTGGGCCAAATCGGGGTCAGATTTTAGTTCCAGCATAAGATTGGCATCACCGTATCTCGGTTCACCAACAAGTTTCAGCAAGTCCAACAGCGTGGGAACGCGAATGCCGTCCAGTTGGGCCTGATCAGGGAACCGACGACCATAAGCCGATTGCCCGTCCAACCGCCCAACGTCGAATTGCTGGATCTGCTCGACGGTCAGCGAAGAAACCTTTGGCTCTTCTCCTACCAAGAAACGGCCAATGGCGTCTCGAAAAGTCGGCGCGTGAAGCCGGTGGTTATGTGTGATGACGGGGACATCGTCAGCCGTAAGAACGACATCAAACTCAAGAAGCGGGACGCCAATGGAAAGTGTGAAGTCAAAACCGATCATGCTGTTTTCAGGCAAAACGCCCCGCGCACCCCGATGACCTACGACCCGGATCAAATCCTTGCCGCCGCGAAATGCTTCGACCTGAGGGAACACCATTAATTTTCCAGTCTTTTGCCCGTTGCGTGGTCAAACAAATGCATATTCTCTGGTGCAACCGAGAACCGCATATTCGGATGACGACCCTCGATCGGGTGAACACCCGGAAGGCTGATCGTGATCGTGTCGCCAGAACCCGTAAGGTGGCCGTGCAACAGCGTATTTGCCCCAAGCGGTTCCGCCATCTGAATCGCAGCTTCCAGCGGACCGCTTTCATCCAGCAGCAGGTGCTCTGGCCTTATGCCCAGCTTTACGGCGGCATCTGGACCTGTAGACGGGCCAACCGAGATGTCGCCGATCCGGATTGTCCCGTTTTCGCGCCGTGCTTCAAAAATATTCATCGCCGGGCTGCCGATGAATTGCGCCGCGAACAGCGTCTTAGGGGTCTCGTAGACCTCCAGCGGCGTTCCAATTTGCTCGGCGATGCCTCCATTCATTACGATCATTCTGTCCGCCATTGTCATGGCTTCGACCTGGTCATGTGTAACGTAAAGTGAGGTAATACCGAGTTTTTCCTGAAGTTCGCGGATTTCAAGACGCATCTGAACTCGAAGCTTGGCGTCAAGGTTCGAGAGCGGCTCATCAAACAGGAAAACTGCTGGCTCGCGGACGATGGCCCGCCCCATCGCCACCCTCTGACGCTGTCCGCCTGACAACTGTCTGGGCTTACGGTCCAGCAAGGGTTCCAACTGCAGCAGCTTTGCGGCGTCAGTCACTTTTTGATCGATCTGATCTTTGGGCAACCCGGCAATTTTCAGGCCATACCCCATGTTCTGACGCACCGACATATGCGGATAGAGCGCATAGTTCTGGAACACCATGGCAATGTCGCGGTCCATAGGCTCTTTGTCGTTGGCCCGTTCATCACCGATCCGGATATCGCCTGACGTGACAGTTTCCAGCCCCGCCACCATCCGCAACAGCGTGGATTTACCACAGCCAGAGGGGCCGACGATCACGATGAACTCACCATCGGCGATATCGACATCAATACCGTGGATCACATCCGTCGGGCCAAAGCTCTTTTTGACATTCTCTAGGGATACTGTTGCCATTTCTTACTTCTCGCTATCGACAAGGCCGCGGACAAAGAGCTTTTGCATCGACACCACCACGATGACAGGCGGTATCATCGCCAGAATGGACGTCGCCATGATGACCGGCCATTCGGCCACATCATCGCCGGACGGGAACATCTGCTTGATGCCCATCACGATGGTATTCATTTCTGGATCAGTCGTGATCAGCAGCGGCCACAGGTATTGGTTCCAGCCATAGATAAACAGGATCACGAACAGCGCCGCGATGTTGGTGCGGCTCATGGGCACCACGATATCGATGAAGAACCGCATCGGTCGGGCCCCATCTACGCGGGCTGCTTCGGCAAGTTCATCTGGAATTGTCAGAAAGAACTGCCGGAACAGGAACGTTGCCGTGGCCGAGGCGATCAAGGGGAAGATCAACCCATAGTAGCTGTTGAGCATTCCGAACCCTGCGACGACCTCAAAAGTCGGCACGATACGAACCTCGACCGGAAGCATAAGCGTCAGGAAGATCAGCCAAAAGAAAGTCGTCCGTCCGGGAAAGCGGAAATAGACAATCGCAAAGGCAGAGAGCAGTGAAATCACGATTTTGCCCACTGCGATCCCAATGGCCATCACGAGACTGTTGAACAGCATCGTCGCAACCGGGACATTCACGCCGGAAAACAGCGCGGCCTTGTAGTTCTCCCAGAACTGATCACCCGGCACCAACGGCATGGGCGGTGACACGATCTCAGGTTGGGTGACAGTAGAGGCGACAAATGCCAGCCAGATCGGGAAGAAGATGATCAAGACGCCAAGGATCATCATGGCATGAGTCAACCAGATCCCCATGCCGCGTTTTTCGACCATTCCGTGTTGTTGGGTTGCCATCAGTAGTGCACCCTTTTTTCCACGTATTTGAACTGGATGACGGTCAGCAGGCCAACGACGATTAGCAGAATGACAGATTGTGCCGAAGACGAACCAAGATCCTGTCCGACGAACCCATCCGAAAAGACTTTGTAGACCAGAATAGTCGTCGACTGCTGTGGCCCGCCGCCAGTGATTGTGTGTATGACGCCGAATGTTTCAAAGAAGGCATAGACGACATTCACCACCAGCAGGAAGAACGCCGTCGGCGAAAGCAACGGCAAAACGATCGTGAAGAACCGGCGCCAGAAGCGCGCACCGTCAATTGCCGCAGCCTCGATCACCGACCTTGGGACCGACTGCAACGCTGCGAAAAAGAACAGGAAGTTATAGCTGATGCGTCCCCAGGCAGAGGCGACAACCACAAGCCCCATAGCCTCGGTGCCATTCAGAACGTGGTTCCAGTCATAACCAAGCTGGCCGAGGTACCACGATACGACACCCACGCGCGTGTTGAACATAAACAGCCACAGTACACCTGCCACCGCGGGCGCGACCGCATAGGGCCAGATCAGCAGCGTCCGATAGACACCCGACCCCTTGATCAGGCGGTCTGCGATGACCGCCAGAAACAAGGCCGGGATCATCGAGCACAGCGTGACAAGCGTCGAAAACACTGCTGTTGTCACGAAAGAGGCGCGGTAGAACTTGTCGCTCAGCAGGAACTCAAAATTGCCTAGCCCGACAAACTGGGACGACAGGCCAAACGGATCAGGTATGAACAGAGATTGCCAAACAGCCTGACCGGCAGGGTAGAAAAAGAATACAGCGGAAATGATGACCTGAGGGGCGATCAGCGCCAATGGCAACAGCCAGCCGCGAAAAGTGACGCGTTTTTCCATCCTGATGGTCCACCGAAGAAAGAGAATGCGGGCTCTGTAGAGCCCGCATCGGATTGTGGTTTATTGATTGGCGGATTCGAACCGGCGCAGTAGCGCGTCACCGCGTTCTTTTGCGCTGTCCATCGCTTCCTGAGCGGTCTTCTCACCGGACCAAACGGCCTCAAGCTCTTCGTCGATGATGCCGCGAATCTGGTCGAACGATCCCAGACGCAGACCTTTCGAATTCGCGGTCGGCTCCTTCGCAGTCATCTGGATCACCGCGATATCAGTTCCCGGGTTTTCGTCATAGAAACCCGCGGCGCGGGTGGCTTCACCAGCTTCAGCCGTGATCGGAAGGTAGCCAGTGTCCTGGTGCCAGGCCGCCTGCACATCGGACGACGACAAGAAGCTCAGGAATTCGCCGACGCCTTTGTATTCTTCAGGGTCATGACCTTCCATCACCCAAAGCGATGCGCCACCGATAATGGTGTTCTGCGGCTCGCTCGTGACAGCTTCCCAATAGGGCAGCGGGCGCACATCGAAATCGAACTCAGCCTCTGCCTTGATGCCGGCGTAACCGGCCGAGCTTTCCGTAAACAAAGCGCATTCGCCAGCCCGGAAGTTTGCCCCACCTTCGTTCCTGCGCCCGGTGTAGATGAACTTGCCATCCTTGGCCCAGTCACCCATTGCCGTCAGGTGTGCGACCTGCGCCGGACCGTTCAGCATCAGCTCGGTATCCAGGCCGGCAAAACCGTTGTCCTTCGAGGCGAACGGAACGTCGTGATAAGCCGACAGATTCTCGAGATGGATCCAGCTTTGCCATGCTGTCACCAGTGGGCAGTCTTCACCACCAGCCTTGAGCTGCTCGAGAACGTCGCCAACTTTTTCCCAGGTCGACAGATCCGTATCCGGGTCGACACCGGCCGCTTCCATGGCGTCGCGATTGACCCACAGAACCGGCGTGGAAGAGTTGAAGGGCAACGACAGCATGTCACCGTCAGTTGTCGTATAGTACCCTTTGACGGCGCCAATATATGCGTCGGGATCGAAGGACGCGCCGCTTTCAGCCATCACTTCATAGACCGGTTTGATTGCACCTTCGGCCGACATCATCGTTGCCGTGCCCACTTCGAACACCATCAGGATATGCGGCTGTTCACCGGCACGGAATGCGGCGATCCCCGCATTCAAGGTTTCCGAGTAGTTGCCCTTGTGGCTTTCGACCACGACAAACTCATCCTGGCTGGCGTTGAACTCCTCGACCTGCGCTTTCACAAGTTCACCCAGTCGACCGGTGAAGGCATGCCAGAACTGAACTTCGGTTTGCGCCATTGCCGCCACCGGGGACAAGGCAATTGTTAAGGCAAGAGCGCCTAGCAGATTCTTATTCATGATTCCTCCCATGCATCAGGTTCGATGCTTCGTTGAATACCGACCGCTACGCGTAAACGGCACACATGACGATTTCACGACGTTAGCGTTACAGAAATATAATTCAAGCTTTATCTGCTGGATAAAAAAATAACACAATGTTATGCACAAAGGCAGCAGACTAGGATCGGAAATGAGTCAAATTCTGAGAGTCCGGCAAATGGAAGCCCTTATGGCAGTGACCACCAACGGCTCTGTCACAGCAGCCGCGAATGATCTGGGGGTAAGCCAACCTGCTGTCAGCAGATTGCTGTCGGATCTTGAAAAGTCCCTTGGGTTCCAGCTTTTTGATCGCCGGGAAGGCAGATTGGTGCCGACGCAGGAGGTTCGTTACCTCTTGCCCAGCGTCGAACGTGTTCTCGAGCTTATGAGGCAAATCTCGGATGTCAGTCAGGACATCACAAAACGCAAAGCAGGGCACATCCGAGTCGCTTGCCTGCCCGGATTTGCCACCAGCCACCTACCCGATGTCGTCTCCAGATTTCTGGAAAATCGGCCTGGTGTCACCCTGACGATCGAACCAGACAGACCAGAACGCATTCTCGAATGGATGATCGGCGAACAATATGATTTCGGAATCACAGACAGCTTTAATGGTCACCCGGCGGTCGAAAGCACAAATATCGACGTCCGGACAGTTTGCGTATTCCCGACCGGACATGACCTGGAAAACCTCTCCGAAGTTACACCTGCGGATCTTGAAAATAGCAAACTCATCCACACACGACGCGACAGCGACTTTTTCGGACGGCTTTCGAAAGCGTTTCAAAATGCCAATGTCGAATTGAATTCACATATCGAAGTCAGGCAGTTCACGGCGGCCTGCGAGTTGGCCGTAAAAGGCGTTGGCGTATCTGTCGTGAGTAAACTTGACGCCGTCCAATACACATCTCGAGGATTAAGCTATCGACCATTCAAGCCAGTGTTGCCGCACACCCTTTCGCTGGTGCGCCCGATTTTAAAGCAACCGTCACTTGTGACTTTGGAATTCATCGAACAGTTTAGGGAAAGCCTAGGGCCGTATGAGGCAGATTAGGTCAGCCGATGACCACAGAACCAAGAAAGCGAACTTGGGTTGGCGGTAATACCTGCACCAAATAATCTATATGCCGTAAAAAAGAGTTTTGCGCGGCAATGCAGCAATTGCGCTCCATGAGAGAGACGGTTTCTCAATACCACCGCGTTCTGACCAGATCTTTTTCATTTCCATCAAAAGCTATACAGGCGTATGGCTGCCAAAAATCATTCCGCGTTGATAGCGTTTTCTTGATTAGCGCCCCATACCTCAGCATGATCCAAATATGTCGGTCGAAATTGACAAGTGGCTAAGTGATCTCGGATTGAGTCAGTACGCAGATGCTTTTGCGGAAAACGATATCGATGCGCGCGTTCTGCCATTGTTGACAAGCGACGACCTCAAGGAGCTTGGGGTAAGCCTGGGTCATCGAAAAATCATTCTCGCTGCGGTTCGGGAACTGGGTGGCCAACAGAAATTGCCCACTTCACCCCAGTCAGCGGACGGGCAAGTCCATGAGAAGGATGAGGAATTTGTTTCTGATGAGGCTGAAAGTGGAAGTCCATCGAAAAGAAGATCTACAACACAAACAGCCGCTGAGAGGCGACATTTAACAGTCGTGTTTGCTGATCTGGTTGGCTCGACAGAACTGACCAATCGCCTGGATCCCGAAGACATGCGGCGTCTGTTGCAGAATTACCAGGATGCCGTCGCAGGGGCGGTAAGCCGATATGGCGGCTACGTCGCGAAATATCTGGGCGATGGCCTTCTGGTGTTCTTCGGCTGGCCAACGGCCTATGAAGATCACGCTGTTCGCGCGGTAAAGGCCGGTCTTGAGGCTGTTCGACGGGTCAAAGAACTTAAAACGCCGGACGGCGAGCGTTTGTCGGTCAGGCTGGGCGTTGCGAGTGGTGATGTGGTGGTCGGCGACACGGTCGGAGAAAACACTTACGAAGAAGGCGCAATGACCGGCCCGATCGTCAATCTTGCGGCTCGGTTGCAGGAATATGCAGAACCAAACTCAGTCGTCTTGTCTGTTGAAGAAACCGAAGCAGCCTTGCATCAGATATTTGAGTTCAAATCTCTTGGGCAAACCGAACTCAAGGGGTTCAGAGAACCACGCACTCTGTTGAAAGTAGTTTCGGAGCGCAGCGCGGAGAGCCGTTTTCGCGCTTCACACAGAAATGACGCCGGCAGCGCCATGATTGGCAGGGATTACGAAAAAGGGATCCTTTTGCAGTCGTGGCAACGCGCCAAAAGCGGTCATGGGGAGGTTGTCCTTCTGGCGGGCGAGGCCGGAATTGGAAAATCGCGCCTGACAGAGGAATTCCTTGCAGAAGTCGCCGCAACTGACGAAGCCGATGTGATAAGACTGAACTGTTCCCCTTATCTGACCAGCAGTCCTTTCCACCCGGTTACGCAGCGAATTTCCCAGGACGCGGATGTTGAACCTGACTTTGATGACAATCTGATCCTCGACCATGTCAGGAAGATGCTGGAGGGCAGAAAAGGCTTGGACTGGGAGAAGGTCTTGCCTGTTTTCGCCGCCTTGGTCGCGCCTCGTAGCGCGCTCGCTCGAGAAGTACTCGACTTGACGCCGCAGGAGCAGCGCGACCTAACAATTCAAACCTTGATCCACGCGGTTCAGGTTCGGTCAAACGTGCGTCCGGTTATTTTGTGCGTTGAGGATGCTCATTGGATCGATCCTTCGACGCAGGCCCTGTTGGAGCGTTTCAAAGCGATTTGCACCGATCTTCCCCTGATGATGTTGATAACGCACAGACCGGGTTGGGAAATGGCCCGTGACGATGGAGCCTCGCACGTTCAGACCCTCTTGCTGAGGCGGTTTGATTCAGCTCATGTCTTCAATCTGGTTCGCAATATTACCGGTCAGGATCCGGACGATGCGCTGATCGCCGCAATTGTTGAGAAGACGGATGGCGTGCCTTTGTTCGTCGAGGAACTGACCCGCGCAATCGTCGAAGCCGGAGAGCAGGGACAAATCCACATACCGTCGTCTTTGAAAGGTGCGTTGATGGCGCGGCTCGATGCGGTTTCACCAGAGGCCAAACAAGTCGCGCTTACGGGATCCGTCATTGGTCGAGAGTTTGAGCCGAGCATATTGAGTGCCGCAATGAGCCTGGATGAAGCCGACATCATCAAGCGTCTCGAAGAGCTTTCTCGTACCGGCCTGATCTTTGAAAGCGGGCATAATCGTGGGCATTTCGTTTTCCGACATGCCCTTATTCGTGACACTGCCTATCAGTCTATGTTGAGCTCTACCCGAAGACAGCAGCACTCAGGTGTGGCGCGCGCTTTGCTGCAGATGCGATCCGCTGAGATTGAACGCAGACCCGAATTGGTCGCCCGCCATCTTTCAGAGGCCGAAGAATGGCCCGCTGCGTTCGAAAAATGGCGCACTGCGACTGAAATGGCCCTCGGGCGATCCGCTAGTCAAGAGGCGATGGTCAACGCCCGGGAAACACTCAAGGCAGCAGAAAATCTCGGACCTGAGAACAGTGCTGAAACGATCAAAAGCAAAATACTGATCGGTCGCAGCCATGACAGCCTGGGTCAGTTGCCAGAGGGTATAGCGGTCTTGAAAGCTGCTTCGGACGCAGCCCGTGTCATACGTGACGTAGAGCTCGCTGCAGATGCGGCCAACCACTTTGCGGATTCGTGTATGATGTCGAGCGAGAAATACAGCGAGGCAATTGAACTTTGTGACGACGCGCTGAAGGACCTGCCCGACCATGACGAAGTTCGCCGGTGCAGGCTGATGAGCCAACTTGCGCGCGCGCACATGTTTGCTGGCCAGCTTTCCGAGGGCGTGCGTTTTGGCCAGCAATCCATGGAACTGGCCGCGAGACTGGGTGATTACAAATCCCAGTTCTCTGTGATGATGATGCATTTTGGCGCGCCGTTTGTCGCGCGCAAAGGAAGAGAGGCACGCCATTGGCGTGAAAACCTCGATGCCATGCATCGGGTGGCCGAGAACCTGGGAAGTATTGATCAGGGTCGAAATTGGACACTCAGCCTGTTTGTCGGAGCCGAAATGGCCGACCGAGACCTGATGGACAAATCGCTCGAATTGCTGGCGGAGAACTCGGAAAAGGAAAACCATCTGCAGCTCTACTGGGTCCAGAAACACGCACGCGCCATGATTGCAATTATGGACGGCGATTTTGACCAGGCCGAAAAGCATGCAACCGAGGCGGTGCAGATAGGTCGGAAGACCCACGGCGAACACGTTGAGGGCGTCTTCGGTGTTCAGATGTTCACCATCCGCCGCGAACAGAACCGTCTGCACGAGGTCGCGCCGGTGATCAAAAAACTGATGACGGACAGCCCCGATGATATTTCCTGGAAACCGGGCTTTGGCCTGATCGCGGCAGAGTTGGGATATACAGAACCAGCCGAACGCATTTTGAACGAAATGGCAGAAAATGGCTTCGATCTTCCACCGGATGCCATGTATTCGACCACATTGTCCTATCTTGCCGACATTTGCGTCGCCGTTGAGAACCTTAAGCATGCCAAGACCCTCTTTGACATGCTTGCCCCATACGAAGAGCTGACGATCACCGCTGGGGCAACCACAGTTTGCACCGGGGCTGCTGCGAGACGCCTTGGCAGTCTGGCCGCGCTGCTGAAGGACTGGGATACTGCCGAAAGGATGTTCGAAAAGGCTATCGAAATAGACACGCACATGAAATGCCCGCCCTGGATTGCGCATAGCAAGGCAGCCTACGCATCCGCGCTACGGCGCCGGGGTAGCGCGAGTGATTTGAAGCTGGCGTTTCAACTGGAAGGGGAAGCGTTGGCAATTTCACAGAAATTGAGTATGGTTTCCTTGAGGTCAAAGCTCGAAGGAACAGCCAGTTAAGGCCATACCATGCTTGGGGGAGCATCATGCCAAGGTACATCATAGAAAGACAATTCGCCGAGCAACTGAACGTCACCGACGATGACAAAATCCACATCAAGCAGATCAATGACGAGGTTGGCGTCGAGTGGATTTTCTCGTTCCTGAGCGCAGACAAGCGCAAAACATACTGCCTGTATGAAGCCCCTGATGAGGAGAGCCTCAGAAAGGCGGCCGAGCGCCTGAACATTCCTGCCGATGTCATAACACCTGTGGATCAGATCGATCCGGGCATATTCGCCTGACCGTCAGCCGGTCTTTTACCTGAAAGAACGTAGCTCCTTCGTGAAGGGCTTCATAAGTACATGAGGCAGCCGTGCAAGAAGCCTGACCTGACAATGGGGAGGCCTAAGCATGTATGACCTGAAAACACTCGACGGAAGCACAGCAACTGTGGATCAGGAAGCGCTGGACGCGCTGGATGCCTCACTTCGTGGCGGTGTCTACCTGCAGGGAACTTCGGAATATGAAGACGCAAGGACGACCTGGAACAGTATGTTCGAGCGTTATCCCGGGTTTGTGATCCGCGCCATGGGGGCGAGCGATGTCCAGAAGGCAGTGAACTTTGTCCGAGACGCAGGCCTCATGATGTCGGTCCGGTCCGGCGGGCATCAGATTGCAGGTCATGCCGTTGCTGACGAGACCGTAATGCTAGATCTGTCCCAGATGCGGTCCGTACACGTGGATCCGGTCAACAAGACTGCGCGGGTTGCGCCGGGTGCACTGCTTGGCGACGTGGATCGCGAAACTCAGGCTCATGGGCTTGCCGTTCCCGTTGGCATCAACTCGACCACGGGTATCGCAGGCCTGACCTTGGGCGGCGGCTTTGGATGGACCACCCGGAAATTCGGCATGACAATCGACAACCTGCTTTCGGCAGAAGTCGTGACTGCAGACGGCGCGATTGTAACGGCCTCTTCCACGAGCCACCCTGAACTTTTCTGGGCCATCCGCGGTGGGGGTGGAAATTTCGGGGTCGTCACTTCCTTCGAGTTCCAGTTGCACGACCTCGGACCCGATGTTCTGTCGGGCCTGATCGTACATCCGATCGAAAAAGCGCCGGAGCTTCTTGCCCAATTTGCGGCCATTGCAGACAATTCCCCTGATGAACTGACCGTCTGGAGCGTGATGCGCAAAGCACCGCCTCTGCCTTTCCTGCCGGAGGAATGGCATGGGCGGGAAGTGCTGATCTTTGCGGCTTGCTATAGTGGACCGATGGGCGAGGGTGAAAAGGCGATGTCACCTTTACGTGCGCTCGGCGAACCGATTGCCGATGTCATATCACCGCACAAGTTCGTGGATTGGCAAGCCGCCTTTGACCCCTTGTTGACGCCCGGGGCCCGGAACTATTGGAAAAGCCATGATTTCGATGCGCTATCCTCGGATGCGATAGCGGGTCTGCTGGAGACAATTTCCAGCCTTCCCGACCCGGCGTGCGAAGTCTTCATTGCCCATGTGGGTGGTGCAATGGCCCGCGTTGAATCCAGCGCGACAGCGTATCCGGAAAGATCGGCGCATTTCATCATGAATGTTCACACGCGTTGGGAAGATCCTGGCAAGGACGGAGAATGCATTGAATGGGCGCGCAGGCTTTATGAACAGATGCGACCACATTCGACTGGCAGCGCGTATGTGAACTTCATGCCAGAGGACGAAGCGGATCATATGACTTGCGCGTACGGCGCGCATGGCGAGAAGCTATCAAAGATCAAAGGCAACTATGATCCTAGTAATCTTTTCAGGGTCAATCACAACATCCTGCCTACTTAGTGCCATCCGATTGCGCTGCCTTTTCCGACCGGCGTAGAACTCCTGAGCTTGATGTTTCGTGCGAACTATTGGTTTGGGGCTCTACGCGGGTGCCCACTAAAGTCCAGAAAGTGTCGGCTGCAGTTCAGCGCTTTTTTGGTCTTTTGGTCGAGGACAAGCAGCATCCAAAGCTACTTGCCTCTTCCTAATCAATTGACTGATCGCACATATTTCAGAGGATGCTGGAGCGAGCGGATCAAAATG
Source organism: Ruegeria sp. BG6 (assembly GCF_056538465.1). Lineage (NCBI taxonomy): Bacteria > Pseudomonadati > Pseudomonadota > Alphaproteobacteria > Rhodobacterales > Roseobacteraceae > Ruegeria > Ruegeria sp. BG6. Next base: position 240,929 of record NZ_JBQFTB010000002.1, read on the forward strand.
GATAGTGTCCATGAGAGGAAGAAAGCAGGAAAGGCTGGGCGTTGATCTCAATGCGAATCCTAAACGTGGCTTCAGCTGTTCTGTTGCTCTTTGCTTTTGCTTGTTCAGTTGCCTTTGCAGATGAACGCGGAGCGATGTCCTTTGAATCGAAAACCGGACCTGGTGAGCGGATCGCGCTTGTGATCGGGAACTCGGATTACGCTTACACCACCAAGCTGGCCAATCCGGGCAACGACGCATTATCGATGAGCGATACACTGCGTGGGGCCGGGTTTTCGGTCACTCAGTTGATCGACGCGGATCAATCGACAATGAAGCGTGCGCTGCTTGAGTTCGGCCGAAGCCTGAGGCGCGAGAATGTCGATGCGGGCTTGTTCTTTTACGCCGGTCACGGAGTGCAGGTGAACGGTGAAAACTATCTGGTTCCTGTCAACGCCAGGATACTTGATGAGGACGAGATCGATCTTGAAGCGGTGAATGTGAACGACTTCCTGCAGGTTATGAACTCGTCGAACGCAGACATTAACATCGTGATACTGGATGCCTGCCGCAATAATCCGTTCGCGGGTTCTTCACGCTCCGCAGCCAGGGGGCTGGCACCGGTGGATGCCCCAAAGGGCACTCTGATCGCATATGCAACGGCGCCCGGAGATGTTGCTCTTGACGGAAGTGGAAGAAATTCGCCCTACACAAGCGCTCTGACCAAGGCGATTGCTTCTGGTCGCGGAAGGACGATTGAATCCGTCTTCAAATCGGCGAGGCGCGAAGTTTTGGCGGCGACCGGCGACAGACAGACGCCATGGGAAACCAGCTCGATCGTCGGAGACTTCTTTTTTCATTCGGAGCCCGCTGACACGGCGATGAGTTCCGGTTCCGTGCAGCCTGAACCGGCTGGCGACGCGATCGCTCAGAAGTTCTCGCTGGCAGAAAAGATCAACAGCCGGGCCGCCTGGACGGCATTTCTGAACGAATACCAGGACACGCCCGACAATTTTTATGTCGCGCTGGCACGATCGGCGCTTGCCGAACTGGATGAGAAACAGGATCAAACTATCCGACATTTGCCGTTGCCGGATACTCCCATCCAGGAATGCTACACCGAGTTTTTTGGCGCAATTCCGGGCACATTATGCGTGTCGTCGGTACTCGGCGACCAATCCGGCAATACCTACAGGGGCAACAACCTTGCTGATAGAAACATGAGCACTGCCTGGGTCGAAGGCGGTGGAGGAGACGGTATTGGCGAGGTTCTTCGGTTTGCGTTCGATCAGCCTACCCTAGTCAATCAGATCGTGATCGCCAACGGATACAACAAAAATCAGGGGGTCTATTCGAAGAACAATCGAGTCAAATCCTTCAATGTTCAGACCTCGACCGGATTCAGCAGTGAAATCCAAGTGGCCGACAAGGGCGGTTACCAAGTCTTGGATCTGCCCCAACTGGGCGAAATCGCCTGGGTCACTTTGACACTCACAGGTGTTCACAGAGGGACGAAGTACCGCGATACCGCGATCAGCGAGTTGCAACTCCAGTGAGGTGCCTGCGTTCGGCGTCAATCACGGGTGCTGTTTGCGTCCTGCTGGCGGCTGTCCGTCCTTGTTTTTCGCAGGGCCTGCCAGATGGCTTTGTATTTTTGCATGAAATTGACGGAACGATCGTCGAGGACATTCGGTATGCAGTCGGGAACAACTTCGTCGGCAGGCCGCTGAACGGTTATCACACTCCATCCTGTATCCTCGTCGAGCAGGCTGCCAAGGCGCTTTCTTCCATTCAGACGGAAATCCGCGAGATGGGGCTCACTCTTGTTGTCTTCGATTGTTACCGCCCTGCCCGTGCGGTTTCCGACATGGTGGCATACGTGTCGGGCAATGACTGGTCCGATCGTCGTTACCACCCTAACATCAAGGCCAGTCAGCTTATCGCTAAAGGTTACGTTGCACACCGATCAGGCCATTCCTCTGGGGGGACCGTCGACCTCACTTTGGCGCGTACGGCTTTGGGAAAACCCGCTTACCTTGACATGGGAACACGGTTCGATTTCTTCGATCCGCTGAGCCATTCCGATAGCACGGCCATCTCCGAAACTGCGCAGAAGAACCGCAAATTCCTTATCGAAACTATGGATAGGTTCGGCTTCAGCAATTTCGCAAAGGAGTGGTGGCATTTCCGGTACAGAGATGAACCGTTCAAAGGCACGACCTTCGATTTTCCGATCATCGGGGAACGTTGAAATCCGAGAGCTAGTTCCAACCTTCGCTCTTGAACGCTTCGGAACGCGGTAGCACACGCCAACGGTAACTCTGGACCCAAACGTTTGTCCGGGCACCGCCCATGCTGAGCCCCAATTGCCCTCTTGTCAGGCCGTGCGGTTTGATCCGGTCCAGCAATTCGCGAACAGCGCCTACCCTGATTGAGCGACCGTCGCTTCCTTCAAAGCACCGAAACGTATTTCGCTACTAAGATGTCTGGATTCGTAGCATAGAAATATACAGCAGCCGGCAAAGCTGGAATTGTGATGCTCGAACTTCAAAGCCCGCCTTGGGCTGCAACCAGCCGCTGAAGCAAAAAGCAGCGAACGATATGTCTTGAGCCCTTGCCTGATGTGACTATGCCCGTTTTGGGAGGCGAATTAACTATAAAAAACCGCTACCGCATTGCCTCGCCTGTTTGTCGCAGTCGAACCTAATCGGCCGGTCGTTAGTAGTTCCTAAATGACCGCTGCGCGGGCAAACCGGCCTCCATTGCAATGGCCAATTAAATCGCAACAAACATGTTCCACGTGATGCGTTTCAAGGATTAGTAGGCGCAATAATATACAGAGCTTTTAAAGCTTCGCTGGGCTCGATCCCTGGCAACGCGGTGCGAAAAATCTCTTCCATAGTGCCCCGGGCATACATTTCGGACAGAATAGTATCAACGATCAGTCGAAAGTCATCATCGCCCCTCGCGATGGCTAACCCTTGCTTTTCTATCGTCAGAATTTCTTGGGATAACTTGAATTTGCCTTTCAATCCCGCAGCAATGTAGTTGACTAGCAAAATCGACTGATCTGCAAAATACGCGTCGATTTTACCGTCTCGGAGCGCCTTGATTCCGTCTGGATGTGAAGCAAACCGAACCATCCTGGCGTCGATGCCTGCGGCATCAAATGTATTCTGTACGGAGGCTTCAGTTGTTGTGCTGCTTCTCATGCCAACCTTTTTCCCCGCGAGTGCGCTCATGGTGCCCTCAGCCTCGATTGGTAACAATATGGAAGTACCATCAACAAAGGTAGGGATTGAGAAATCAACAATTTCGCGACGAGAAAGCGTGATAGTCGCTGCCCCGCAAAGTATATCTATCTCTCCGGAGGCAACTTTGTCGAAACGATCCTTGGAGTCGACCGGAATGAACTGAACGTTTAAGTCCTTTAGATCCAGTTTCTTCGCAACAGCCTGCGCTACTTGATCGCAAATTAATGGTGACAGACCAAACGGCCGACCTTGGTCGTTAACGTAAGACAATGGAGCAGCATCTGTTCGAAAACCAAATCGGATTTCGTTATTTTTTGTTATTCTTTCGATTGTCTGAGCAACTGCGCCGGTTGTGAATAGAACCGAAACAAAAAGTACTGAAAGCAAGCGCATGGGTTTTCCTTCTTTAGCCGAGGCACGTTTTGAAATTTGCCTGCCTTTAGTTACGCAATACCGCCACCTACAAATCCTAGCAGTACAAACGTGGCGTATATCGTTCCTAGGCGAGGACTGTGTAACCACCTTGCAGTATTTCTCTGCGAAAAGAACGTGGCAGAATTGAACTTGGAAATTGGGAGACAGGTTTCACTTCCCTGGTGTTCATTGTCGGTCATTGAAGCAAAATTCAATTCACTTGAACCCAGTTCACCCAACTTCGGTTACGCACTTGGTCCGAAGATAGACCACCCTGTCGCGCGGACCAACTCTTGAAATGCGATGGTTGCCAAATGAGAATTGCCCTTTGAGTCGAGCCCAGGGCTCCAGGCGACTACAGATGCGATACCAGGTACAATGCACAAGATGCCGCCGCCTACGCCGCTTTTCGCTGGAAGGCCAACACGGAAGGCGAACTCACCCGAAGCATCGTATGATCCACACATCATCATCAGTGCAGTAACTCTTCTTGCTCGTTGCGCCGACAATACTGCAGAGCCGTTGGCCGGATTTTGACCCGCTGCGGCAAGAAATCGACCTGCCAAAGCCAGCTGTTCACAAGACATGGCGATGCTACACTGGCGAAAGTACAGAGACAGAACATCCTCTACCGGCGCCTTAAGATTCCCTTCCGCCTGCATAAAATGGGCAAGCGCACGGTTTCTGGATCCAGTTCGCATCTCAGATTCCGCAACTGACGAATCGACCTCAATCGAGTCGTCCTCTGAAAGCTCTCGGCACAACTTCAATAGGTCGTTGATGGCCTCGTCAGAAGAGCGGTCTTCGAGCAGAACATCGGCCACTACGATCGCACCGGGGTTGATAAACGGGTTCCTTGGGATTCCGCGCTCGTGTTCTAGCTGAACGATGGAATTGAATGGATCGCCAGATGGTTCCCGGCCAACTCTTTGCCACAAAGTGGCGCCAACCCGTTGCAGCGCCACTGTAAGCGAGAACACTTTTGAGATGCTCTGAATCGAAAAGAGTTTGCCAGCATCTCCAGCGGACACTAACGCACCGTTGACGGGTGCAACGGCAATGCCGAATTGGTTCAGATCGACTGTGGCGAGTTCTGGAATATACTGCGCGACTTTCCCCCTGTCAGACATGCCGGCTATGCGATCTGCAATATCGTCCAAGACTTCCTGAAGCTTTTCGCCGTCAGTGTTTTTGAGTTTCGGCATGGATCTCCTCCGTCCAGACAGTGTGATCTACGCCTTTACTAAGCTCGGGAAATTTGCTGGCAACAAAGCGAGGCTCAAGGTTCTGCCGGCGTTGCGAGAAATAGTCTACCGTCAGTTTATAGACGGTGCCGGACAGCAGCAGTATCGCAACCAAATTGATGGTTGCCATTATTCCCATGGCCGCATCCGCGAAATTGAACACTGTGGCAACAGCTTGCACAGCGCCCCAGACAACCATTGCGAGACAGCCCAATCGCAGGACGTAAATTGGCAGCTTCCCTTCCAATTTTAGGAATGTCATCGCGTTTTCGGCATATGAGTAATTACCTAGGATGGATGTGAAACCAAAAAAGACGATAGCAACCGCGATAAAGTGGCGGCCGATTTCGCCAAGATGGACCGCCGCCGCGTCTTGAGTAAGTCGCATTCCGGTAGGCCCATCAATTTCGATTGCGCCTGATAGAAGTATTAGCAATGCAGTGGCCGTTGCGACCAAAATCGTATCCACGAAACACCCAAATGCCTGAACGAATCCTTGGCTGGAAGGGTGGTGAGGATCAGGTGTGGCGACTGCTGCAATGTTTGGTGCTGAACCCATGCCCGCTTCGTTTGAGAAAAGCCCCCGTTTGATGCCGTTAAGTGCTGCAGCCATGACACCTCCTGTCACGCCTCCGGCAGCTTCCTGAAGGCCAAATGCCCCGGCAACAATCGACCACAACATAGCGGGTACTTCGGAAATGTTCAGGATTACGACAACGCAGGCAAGCAAGAGGTACAGACCCGCCATAAGCGGTACGACAATCTCTGCAAACTTTGCGATGGTTCTTATTCCACCGAATATTACTACCGCTGCGGCTGCAGCAAGCGCTATGCCAACGACCAACTTGTTCAGCCCGAACGCGCCCTCGAAAGCTTCAGCAATCGAGTTGGATTGGACGGCAACAAAAACCAAACCAAAGCTGACTATCAGGCAGATCGAGAAAATGACTCCAGCCCAAGGCGCATTCAAGGCGTTGGCCATGTAGAACGCGGGACCTCCCCTGAACCTTCCGTTGGACGATGTGACTTTATAGAGTTGGGCCAAAGTACTTTCAGAATAAGCCGTGGCCATTCCAACCAATGCCACGATCCACATCCAAAAGATGGCGCCTGGACCTCCCAAGGTCAGGGCCACGGCTACGCCAGCCAGATTACCAGTACCGACACGTGAAGCCAGGCTCACTGTCAGGGCTTGAAAAGGAGTAATACCTCTTTTGTCTGTACTCTTTGCAGAAGTGAGCACGCGCACCATTTCCCCAAAATGGAGAAACTGAAGTGCGCCAAGACGAATTGTAAAAAAGATACCGGTCGCAAGAAGTCCGTAAATCAATACGTAGTTCCAAAGAACCGTGTTTATGCCGTTAACAAATATTTCCATTGTGCGCCTCTTGAGAATTCAAACACTTCCCGGAAGGCAAAAATAGTGTGCCTGTTTTTCATCATGCACGAAGATGCGACAATTGTCAGGAATATGCTGCGCAGTCTCCCGGCGGTTGGCGCGGGGATCACTGAAATTAAGCCACAAACTTATAGCGACGTAGCCAGTGGGCAGTCCGCCTGGCAGTCGCTCAAACCAAGTGCAACGAACGGCCGCTTCGGGCCCATTACTACCGCCTCGGTGTTTTTGCGAGCACGGTAGTTAAGTGCAATTTGGGCTCCGAACGGCTCTTAGTGGCCGTGTGCTTCAATGTCCGCTTGAAGACGTATAGCAGACCCAACGTTGCACAACACCAACGGCTGCCACGCGGACAAGGCTGACGTAGGTTTGGCGGCGAACGGGGAATCCGCAGCGGCTTCCTGGGCAATGCTCGACGCCCGCGCTGCCTGCTTTCCAGGGTGGTTATCTGCGGACATTGCGTCGGAGGCATGTCGATGATCTAGCAGACCCACGTTGGGTGCTCAACTGCACGCAACAGGGGCACCTGTAACAATAGCAAGTCGATTGCCAAGCAAGAGGTAGAAGGCCGTCGACAGTCTGCCCGTTCTCATCGAAAAATTCGTGCTGACACCCTCTGAAGATGGTATGATAACGATCTTTACGGAGATCCTGTCGGTATTTTTTCCGTAGTGTCTGATACAAAGGCAAAAACCGCCCGAGCCGGAGTGGCTGAGGTGGTTTCGCAGTATCGTTGGTTGCGTTCGGCAACGATTGTTGCCGAACGCAACTTAAATGTCAGGTTTGGCGCGATAGCAACATCTGCAATTCACCAAGTATTTTCAGCTAAGTGGGACAAAGCATCCCTTTGCTATAGTGCCTTAGAGTACGTGACAACTTACGAGCACACTAATAATGTCGCTGCCATTTTTTGACACCTGTGTTGGACACTTCGCCCATCAGATAGTTTAGTGTCCTCTTGCGCTTGTAGCGCAATCGTGGACTGGCTTTCCCAGGGCGATAGATAGTTTCAGCGCAATATTCTCTGGATTCCTTGACCGCATATCTTCAATCTGATCCAGTTGAGCGTACTGGGTTGCCCGTCAAACACAAAGTTCGGCATAAGTCCGTATACCAGTCCGCGCCCCGCTCGCACTTCCGACGATTTCGACTTCGGGCTACCGCTGAGCGTCTATTTTTACTATTAAGTTAAAATAGATTTCCGTGTCCTTCGTCGATAACCTTCAAAATGAGGGTCAAGTTAATGGATCGCCGTCTCACAGCTATTCTGACCGCTGATGTTGTTGGTTACTCACGTTTGGTCCGTTCAGACGAAGAAGGCACGATAGCTGCCCTTAAATCGATACGCGCAGCTGTAGTCGACCCCAAAATTGCTGCATATCACGGACGAATTGTAAAGCTTATGGGCGACGGTATGTTGGTGGAGTTTCCAAGCGTAGTGGATGCTGTACACGCAGCCGTTGAAACACAAAAAGCGATGATCGATCACAACGCCGGCTTTCCAAAAGAAAGGCGAATCGAATTTCGCATCGGCATAAATCTTGGCGATGTGGTTATTGATGGAGACGATATCTACGGTGACGGTGTGAATGTGGCTGCGCGCCTCGAAGAGATGTCCGAACCGGGCGGGATAAGTGTATCTGGCAAAGTCTACGAAGAGGTTCGCGACCGCACCGGCTTTACATTCGAAGATTTGGGTGCGCAAAACGTCAAGAACATTGATCGCCCATTACAAGTATGGCGCTGGGTCCCTGATGGCCGGAATCTGGTTTTCTCCAGACAGCCGCAGAGAGTCGTAGAGTCCGCTAACAGTTTGACCGGAAGTCGGGAGCAACTTTTTTTTGGCAGTGGGGGTGCCGAAGCCCCCATCGCTGAAAAAATCGGAAAGACAAAAAACGAATATTTCGATGGCATATTCGTATCAGTAATGGGCGCTTTTCGAATTAGGGGGCCACGCGGCCTTGATTTGACACCGCAATCAATGAAGGCGCGTGGTATGATTGCTGTGCTTCTAGATGCGCCCAACCTTTCTTGCAGCCGTATCAGCCTGCAAGAAAAACTGTGGTCGGATCAACAGTCGGAAAAAGGCGGTGTTGACCTGCGAAAAACCCTGACTGAAATTCGCCGTGCGCTTGGTCCGTTCCGCGATGTCCTTGGAGCAGATCGACGTTCGGTTTGGTTGGATTCGAAGCGCACGAAATCAGATTGGCATGATACCAGAGCGCGTGCCAATGCTTCACGCTCCGGACTGGAGTTTCTTGACGGCCTAGTTGTTCATGATCCCAAATTCAATGACTGGGTAAGCGACCGCCGAACGCAGATCCCGCTGCAAGATTTAGGAGCGCATGAGGATGACGTCGATTTCAACAGACCTATACTGGAGCTTGCTTCGTCGTCAGCCGGCGTGGAGGTCTATGGTACGTACATCCTGCAATCGATCGCAAACGGTGTCTCCGAATTTGGCTCAGTTGAAATCGTTTGGGCCGACAGCCCAAAAACCGAATTATCCAAAAGTGCGTTTCGACTAGAACTCGCAGAAAGCGAAGCCGGCGATTTCTTGTTCACTCGTTTGCAACTCGTGTCTGGGCCTATGTGCAACATCTCGTGGCAAATAACCACCAAACTGCTTAGGAAAGGAGCTCATGAAACCGATATTCAGATATCAAGGATCGTCAACGAAGGCGTGGACAGAACGATAGACGCGCTGGCAGAGTGGCCACATCCAAGTCTGAAGGGAGGGTACACGAGTCTGTTCTTTAGTCCAGTCCAGAAAATGCTGAAGACGAAAGGCTCCGAATACAATGTACTGAGGAAAAGTTTTCAGGACTGCTTCGAACAAGAACCTCGCGGAATTTACCTCGCTTGGCAGGCTTTTCTGGCATGCTTCACCGTGGGTGAACGTCGTTCAACAAACAAAACGGAGCTGAAAAACGAGACACGGTCGTTGATACGCCGAGCCATCGAACTAGAGCCGCATAATTCGGTAGTTCTGGCGCTTGCGTCAAACATCTATGGTTTTGTCCTGGAAGAATTTGAAGTCTCTCACGAGTTGGCCGAGCGCAGCTTGCGACTAAACCCCAATAGCATCTTAGGTTGGACATTTCTTGGTAATGCAAAGCTCTACCGCAATGAGTACGCGGGAGCATATGAGTGTCTTCTTCGAGCCCGTGCAATTTCAGGGGAAGGACCCTACCGACACCTAGTCGATTGCGTAACCTGCATAGCTGCAATATTGTCCGGACATGTCGACGAGGGCATTTCTATCGGCGAGACGGTCAATGCGGTGTCCCCAGAATTCCGACCAGCGCTTCGATATCTGCTCGTCGCTTATATTTCTAAGGGCGACTATGAGCGCGCGCGAAGCGCACTCGAACGCCTCCGCAAATTAGAGCCTGGCTTTGAGCTTAGTGATTTCGCCGATCCGGACTATCCTGTACCTGCGCTGCGAATTTCAGGGCTATTAGACCTCGATAACTTGCCGAAACTGCCCTGACGTTTCGTGCTACGCCCCGCAAAGTTGTAGTAAATCTGACTACGCTATTAGGGTCTGACAGGATCGCAATTCTTGCCTATTTGACCCAAACGATGCCGCCAGGATTGGGAGTCTTTTCGTGCAATGAGCCAAAAAAAAGATGCCAAAAAAATGTGGAAAATTACCTCTGCGAAGTTGAGTATGTACCATAGCTTCGGTCCAAATCCCTTTTTTGTCGAATTTTTCGCGGATATATGTAAACTAGAGATAAATTACATTTTTTTTTGCAGGCCATATTCAAACTCTTATTCACGGGGGGCGAAATGTTCAAAAGTTGGTTAAAAGAACCCTGTCGCAGCGCGTGGGGCACATTCGGCGTTGGAGGCGTCGGTGGTGTAGGCGGCGTTGGAGGCGTCGGTGGTGTAGGCGGCGTTGGAGGCGTCGGTGGTGTAGGCGGCGTTGGAGGCGTCGGTGGTGTAGGCGGCGTTGGCGTCAGCGCATGGCTCTCCGGAGGCCAGTTGACTACGCGCGATGGGATTGTCGGGACTTACGTTCCTCCGGGTGGGGACTTCAAGCATCACGAAATCGGCGTTCCCGGCGACCACAAAAACCTTAAGCTCTGGGCGCCTTGGGTTCGGGCACTGGTGTTCGATTTTGCATTGGCAGAGCCGTTACAGTTTGTCCTGACCAAAGATACTCCGCCACGTGCATCTCTATGGCATCGCGATCCAATCGACCGCGACACATTCGCTACTATTGAAGCAGGAGCGGGCGGAGCCAACGTGCCCATTTTCTGGATGACTAGGCCAACAGAGCAGCAGTTTAAGCGCCAACTTGTACAGATCATTGCCTGGGCCGACCTCAGAGCCGACCGTCAAGGGGAAATTCTTGCCCAGATCGGAGATGTTTTCAGCTTTTTTCAGACTATTGCTTTTGTGGACTGGGCCCGCACACCGATGACCATGGAGTTAATCGGAAGTATCTGGCGCACCACGGTGAAAATCGAGATGCGTTTCAAGCACGCGATGGCCGTGCGCCGACCGCATGAGTTGTCGGCCCAGGTCCAGCCAATGATCCCGACCCCGAACCATTCTGCATATCCAAGCGGACACGCCACCGAGGCGCATGTAATCGCGTTCACGTTGGCTACTTTAATTAACGAAGCCAGCGGAACTCCGGGTCTTGAAATCGACGCCACCAAGAAGATCAACCAGTTGCGGATTCTCGCTCACAGGATTGCCAACAACCGCACCATCGCGGGCGTGCACTATCCGGTTGACAGCCGCGCGGGCGCGCATCTCGGTTTGACGCTGGGCCGCTATTTCGTGGACCGAATGAAAGCGAGTTCCGCTGGCGCTGGAATTGGCAATTGGGTCTCTCGAAGTTTTGACCCGGGGGGCTTCTTTGCCAACCCACCGACAGGGGACGACCCCGGGCCCGACTTCACCAACGACAGAATCTGGGATTTGATTTGGCAGAATACGGGCGGCGTAAATCCACTGCCGGTCTCAGGAGACGACGGTGTGTTGGGTGAACTCTGGAAACTTGCCCGCGAAGAGTGGGTCTGACCCATGCCGTCGTGGAGCACAGCGGGAAATCTAGCACTAGGCCCCCTTTTCGACGAACACGCGTACCTGCATTGGCTGATCTTTCCCTTTCCGGTCGTGAACCCGCCTCGGAATTGCGGCGTACAACCGGTAGTTTTGGTACCCGTCCTTCTTGAATGGCTACCAGCGAGCAGTTTACTTCCTGACATTCAAAAAGAATTCTACCAACTTCTTGACTTGTTCGCAGAACATATCCTTATCGAAAAGGAACTAATAGATTCGCTATTTGTGTCTGGAATCCTTGATGAACCTCCGTACTTACTTCCGGGTTTGTTTAGGTCGGACCAAGATACAGTTGATGGCATCAAGTACGCTCTTGAGGAGATTAACAGAACGGATGCGTCTATCATAGCCACGGCCGTCGGTGCCCCTTTTCCACCTGGCGTCGAGGCTTTCGAATTCACCGACGCGATTTCCTTGCCGGAAAGAATGCGGGTTCCAAACTCTATTCCAAGCAAAATCGTAGCCATCATAGACACGGACATTCCGTTCCTTCACGACCGATTCCGCAGTGGGCCAACGCAGAGTCGGATCCAGTATTTCTGGGACATGGATGCAGACGTGACAACCGAATTGTACCGGTCGGACATCAATACCATTCTCAACACGTTAGCGACCCAAAAGACCTCTGAAGAAGAGGCTTACCGACGCTATCGCAGCACTGCTTATCCAATAAATCCAGATCGGAATCTGCCGCCTTTGATGCGGTCGCACGGGGCGCATGTTCTCGATCAAGCGGCCGGACGCCCGAATCCGAATCCCGCCGTTCCTGACGACGTCGCGATCTTTGCGGCCCGGCTGCCGCGATGGGCTGTTGCGCAAACCCACGGCGCGTTCCTGTTCGGGTTCGTTTACTACGCAATGTCCCGTATTTTGGAGCGAGTGGCAGCTTTGGAAGCTGCTGGCGCGATCACCAACCCCGAAATCCACGTCAATCTAAGTCTCGGCGCGGTCTCCGGACGCCATGATGGGCTCAGCCAATTCGAGTGGTATCTCGACGGGCTGCTGAACCTCCCGCAGATCAAGGCTGTCAATGTTGCTGCCGGGAACACGCGGGAGTCGAACCTTCACGCGCGGTTCCTCGACGATAAAATAAACGGAGGCAGTCAAACCGTCGACTGGCGCATCCAGCCGGGCGACGGAACATTCAGCATCTTGCAGATTTGGCTGCCCGAGGGCGCGGATCCGCATAAGTTGAAGCTGACAGTCAATCCGCCCGGCGCGCATCAGGCAAGAGTTTTCGGCTTTGGCGACTTAAAAAAGAACAAGTTCTACGAGTACACTGAAGGCTGCGAAGTTCTGGCGCGCCTCTACATCGAAACCGATTCGTTATTTTTTGGGCTGCACGAACGTGTTGCGATTACTCTGGCGGTGCGCCACAATGCCGTCCATCGCGATAGCGGCTACTACAAAGGCGGCCGGCCTGACCTCGCCGGGGTGTGGCAATTGACGCTAGAGGGTAAGGGAGACTTGATCCACGCTGGTGAAGAAGTCATGATCTGGGTCGAGCGCGATGACCCATTGCGCGGCGAAAAGACTGGCGCGCGGCAATCTTATCTGGAAGGGCCTTCCCTACGCGGCGACAGCCTAGAGGACAATTTGGACAATCGTGTTCGTCGGTTCCGCAAGGCGGGTTCCGTGGATCGGGACGGCACTCTCAGCGATATCGCGACCGGCAATAACACCACTGTCGTCGCAGCGCATTTTATGTTCGATCGAAAAATGTCGCCTTATTCGGGTGAAGGTTTCACATTCACGCAGAACGGAGCGCTAGACACGAAAAAACCCACGACTTCGGCACCCGGCGACCGGAGCCGGATTCGGCGCGGCCTGTTGGGGGCAGGTTACTACAGCGGCTCGGTGCGAAGATATTCGGGCACTAGCATGGCGACCGGCTTGGTCACACAACTTCTACTAGATAAGGCCCAAATAGAGGCAAAGTCTACGGCAGACGATCCATTGCCGCCGCCACCGCCGGAGTCAAAAAGAGGTAAAGGACGCGCGATCATACCTCCTCTTCGTGAAAAGCCCTGAGCCTACCCAATCGAACTGGTCCACTATTGTGTTCAGCAAGCAGAGGACAGACAATAGTGCACAAGAGTCCGAAGTCCGGACTTCATCTCTCCGGGGCGCAGGGCAGTCAACACGAGCAGTTACAACGCGAGACGCGTAGCTCTTTGACCGGCAAACCCGTCGATAGCCCGGAGCAGTGCACCGACCTGCGCCGGATCAGTGATTTCCGCGCGGTGCTGCACTTGGGGTCGGATCAGGACATCCTTCAAACCGTATGTCGGATCTTTGTCCACCAGTCCTAGGGCGATGACATAGTGAAAGACAGCACCGGCAGCAGACCGTATCCGTACGGCGCTTTCGTGATTGCCTTTTTTCCATCTTCTGCAGCGGAACCAGAATATCCCGTGCTGCTGTTTTCGCGATCGGCATTTTCCCGATGTCTGCGGAAAGTAGCCGGTGAAGCCAGGCAGTCTTTGTCAGCGTTGCTTCGACACGGCCTTCGCTGCGCTTCTTTTCCATCAGTTCTGCTGCCAACTTGGAGAAGGTAGCGTTGTTCTCTGCCTCTTCTCTGGCTTTTTTGTCTTTGCGAACGCTGGAAGGATCTTCGCCATTTGCGATCAGGCTGCGGGCGTTGCCGTTTCCGTCGCGCATCAGCTAGTGTCACTTCAGGATACCTGCCCAGCGCCAGCAGCTTTTCCTTTTGAAGCCAACGATACTTGAAGCGCCAGAGTTTCGAAGCGTTCGGCTTCACCAGCAAATAAAGTCCGTCAAAGTTGGCTTTCTTGTAGGGCTTTTCCTTGGGTTTCAGAGTCCGAATCCGTGCGTCGCTCAAGACAGGCATTGGGGGTACATTCCAGTCATCGTGTGGCACGTACCCCTATTCGGTACCCCATTTGGGGGGTAGATCTTAGCGCACGCAGCAGGACAACATCGGACAATCTGACAGTAGAAATCCTGCAACTACAAGCTACTATCAGTCAGAATCAGGCGAAACTGGATGTTAAAGTGGTGCCGCTGAAGGGACTCGAACCCCCGACCCCATCATTACGAATGACGTGCTCTACCAGCTGAGCTACAGCGGCCTAGTTATGTTCGCCAAGCCCTGTATTGGGCCGGACTGTGACGGCCTTTTCTAGTCAATTCGAAGCGAACGTCAATCTGAGATGGGGCGTTTTGAGAAAAACTTGCGCTCCTCACTCGGATGTGGCCGCTGTGCTCTCGACCCTGTGTGGCCTGTTAGCTTTTTGAGACGGGATGAGCCCAGTTCAGAAATCCAGGCCTAGGTCGATTGTCCGGTAGGAATGGGTCAGCGCGCCGGAAGAGATATAGTCCACTCCGGTGGCGGCGATTGCTGCTACCGTTTCACGGGTTACGTTGCCCGACGCCTCGGTTACCAGACGTCCGTCGACCATCTCGACCGCGTTTTCCAGGGTTTCCACGGGCATATTGTCCAGAAGAACCACATCCGCGCCACCGACATCCAGGACTTCAGCCAGTTGATCCAGGCGGTCGACCTCGATCTCGACCTTCATCATGTGTGAGGCACGGGATTTCGTAGCCCGCAGAACGGCGGCGATCCCACCGGCGGCGGCGATGTGGTTGTCCTTGATCAGGATTGCATCTGACAGGGAAAAACGGTGATTGAAACCGCCGCCATGCAGGACCGCCTGTTTTTCGACCAGACGCAGCCCGGGCGTGGTCTTGCGGGTGCAGGTGATGCGCGCCTTTGTACCTTTGGTTTCCGCCACAAGGGCCGCTGTTTTTGTCGCCACGCCAGTCAAACGTCCGGCAAAGTTCAGCGCGACGCGCTCTCCGGACAGGATCGAGGCGGCGCTGCCCCTGATTTCCATCAGCGTTTCACCTTTGGCGCTCCGCTGTCCGTCGGCAACAAGCGGTGTAATCTGAAGTGACGGGTCGACCAGGCGGAAAGCCAGTTCCGCGATCTGCATTCCGGAAACAACAGCGTCTTCGCGCGCGTTGAGACGGGCCGTGTACTGCGTTCCTGCCGGAATAACGGTCAGGGTGGTGATGTCGCCATTGGAGCCGAGATCCTCCATCAATGCGGCCCGGACAAGGGGCTCCAGGATCATGTCAGGCACTGTCGGGATTGTCATTGTGGAACCTTTGCGATGCGGTCGCGTAGTGTCACGGCCTCGCCGAGTGTCAAAGCTGATCGTTTGCCGGGGCCGGGATCTGTCTGTGGAAAATCGGACCGAAAATGCGCGCCGCGGCTTTCTTCGCGCATCAGCGCGGCCGCGGTAATCAGGGTGGCGGTTGCAGTCATGTTCAGAAAACTGGCCGACGCCGCGTTTTGTTTTTCGAGCCTGGCGATTTCGGACAGCGCCCGGTGCAATCCCTTGCCGTTCCGAACAACGCCCACGTAATCCGTCATGACCCGCCGCAGAATTGAAACCGCCGGGACCTCTGCCCTCGGATCACCCGTGGACAAGTGTATCGCAACCTTGGGACAAGGTTCTGCCGGCGTATTGACTGCGATGTCTTGCGCGCAGGTGCGCGCAAAGACCAGAGCCTCCAGCAACCCGTTTGAGGCGAGGCGATTGGCTCCGTGCAGGCCCGTGGATGCGGCTTCGCCACAAACCCAAAGCCCTGTGAGGGTGCTGCGGCCGTTAAGTTCTACTTCAACACCCCCCATGTGGTAGTGAGCTGCGGGCGTGACAGGGATCGGTTGGGAAACGGGATCCACCCCATTGCGAATACAGGCGTCGGTCACGGCCGGAAATTGTGTTGTGATTTCCACACCAATGGCCGCCCTTGTGTCCAGCGCAGGCCGCTGTCCGGATTGCGCCTGCAAGTAAACTGCCCGGGCAACAATATCGCGGGGCGCCAGATCACCATCTGCATGAACCCCTTGCATGAAGCACTTCCCGGCTTTGTCGATCAGAACCGCCCCTTCACCGCGCAATGCCTCGGTGGCCAGAGGCGTTGGATCTTCGCCGACATCCATTGCGGTCGGATGAAACTGGACGAACTCAGCATCAGCTATTCGCGCCCCGGCACGGGCGGCCATGCCGATCCCCTGCCCGCGAATACGCGCCGGATTGGTGGTTTGGGCGTATAACCCCGCGGACCCGCCAGTCGCCAGAACGTGTGCGGCCCCGCGCAGAAGCACTGGTTTGGCGCCGTTGTCGGTGGCAGCAGTCAGGTAGACGCCGCTTACATGTTTGCCGTCGCTTTCCAGCCCGATGGCCTGAACCCCTTCGATCACCTGAACCGACGGGGTCCGGCGCAATTCGGCAATCAGAGCGCGCATGATTTCCGCGCCTGCCTGATCCCCTTTCACCCGCACCACGCGCGCAGCGGAATGGGCGGCCTCGCGGGATTGAATATAGGCCCCGTCCGGCGTGCGATCGAAATCAGTACCCAGATCAGTCAGATCCAGAACATGGTCGCGGGCAGAGCGGGTCACGTATTCGGCAACCTCACGCAGAACGGACCCGGCCCCGGCACGGATGGTGTCTTCGGTATGGGCTTCAGGACTGTCACCCGGAGCCATGGCAGCGGCGACCCCGCCTTGTGCCCATGCGGAACTGGCCCCTGACCCCAGCGGCTCGGGCGAAATCATGACAACGGGTCGTGGTGCCAGTTTCAACGCGGCGTAAACGGCGGCCAGCCCGGCGCCGATAATGACCACCCTTGGAGTCACAATTTCCTGCATCGGCTGGGTCAAATACCCAGCTTGCGGGACAGGTCGATCATTCGCTGCACGGACAACCGCGCCTTTTCGGCAATGCTCGCGTCAACCTCGACCTGACCGGTCATCGTGTCGAGTGCATAAAGCACCTTTTCCAGCGTGATCTTTTTCATGTACGGGCACATATTGCACGGCCCGACAAATTCGACTTCGGGCAATTCATCGGCGATGTTCGACGCCATCGAACATTCCGTGATCAGCAGTGCTTTCTCGGGCTTTTCTTCTGTGACATACTTGATGATGCCGCTGGTCGATCCGGAGAAGTCGGCCTCATTCACCACGTCCGGTGGACATTCAGGATGCGCAATCAGGCGCGTACCGGGATTCCATTCACGGAAATCGCGCAGATCGCTGGCGCTGTATTGTTCGTGAACGATGCAGGACCCTTCCCACCAGACCACGTTCTTTTGCGGCACGTCACGTGCCACATTCTGGGCCAGGTACTGGTCCGGCGTCATGATGACCGTTTCACTGTCCTGCGCGGCCACGATCTGCGCCGCGTTCGACGAGGTGCAGCAGATGTCGGATGCGGCTTTGACCTCGGCGGTCGTGTTCACATAGGACACAACCGGTGCGCCTGGATAGCGGCGGCGCATTTCCGCGATTCCCTCGGCTGTAATGGACTCGGCAAGCGAACATCCCGCCTCCATATCCGGCATCAGTACCGTCTTTTCCGGGCTGAGGATCTTGGAGGTTTCCGCCATGAAATGCACGCCGCATTGCACGATCACATCTGCCTCGACCTCGGTCGCCTTGATCGCCAGTTGAAGGCTGTCACCCCCAAAGTCCGAGATACCGTGAAAAATCTCTGGCGTCATATAGTTATGGCCCAGGACGACCGCATTCCGCTCGGCTTTCAGATCATTGATCGCCTTCACGTAAGGGGCATAGATTGCCCAGTCCGCCGGGGACACAACGCGGGACATGCGCGCATAAATGTCTGCCATGCTAGCGGCCAGTTCCGGCGATGGGTTGAGGTCATATTTTTCGGAAAGATGCGCGCGCTGCGCGGGTAGGTCGAACACGGGACTGTTTTTCTGCCTGATGACGTCGTGAAGCTCTGATTATTCGATTTTCTTCAGAATGGCTACCGTCAACGTGAACCGGCAAAACTGACCCAAATTTTCTGCGATGGATGGCCAAGGCGGTTGCCAACCGCCCGCAGTTTTCCTAGCCTGACGCAAAGGTAACAACCAACAAAAGGAGGGCACGAGCTGAACATGCGTATCATCCGCCGACTTCAGCACGGTCCCCGTTTCGCCCTGTAGATCCGTTTACAGGGCCGACCCGAGACACCTTTCATCGACGGTCTGCTCAAAGCCGCTGTGCGGCCATACCTTCTGGGTGCGAGATTTCCATGACTGTCATCAACATCAATGCCTTGGGCGTGACCCTTGGCACGACTTTATTTTCTGACCTCAACCTGACCATATCAAAAGCCGACCGGATCGGTCTGGTGGCCGCAAACGGACGCGGCAAGTCCACGCTGCTTGCATGCCTGTCGGGCGACCATGAGCCAACAACCGGAGAGGTTACCCGCGCTCGCGGCTTGCGAGCCGGACACGTAAAACAGGACATTCCGACCGGTGCGCTGGCGCACAGCTTGCACGATTGGGTCCTGGCGGGCCTGCCACCAGAGCAGGCGGACTATGAAAGCTGGCGCGTGGATGTCGTGCTGGATGAGCTTCAGATCCCCTATGAGTTGCATCACAGGCCGCTGCGCGATCTCAGCGGCGGATGGCAGCGCACTGCCATGCTGGCCGCGGTCTGGATCACCAGACCGGACCTGCTGCTCTTGGACGAGCCGACCAACCACCTTGACCTTAACCGGATTGCGCTGCTGGAAAACTGGCTTGGCGCATTGCCGTGCGACGTGCCGGTTGTGATCGCCTCGCATGACCGGGCGTTTCTGGATGCCACGACCAATCGTACCTTGTTTTTGCGCCCCGAAAATTCCCGCGTGTTTTCGGCGTCATACTCATCGGCACGTGCAGCCCTTGCAGAATCTGACGCAGCCGATGGGCGGCAGCAAACCGTTGAACTGAACAAGGCCCGGCAGCTTCGTCGTCAGGCGGCAAAACTGAAGAACGTTGGTGTGAATTCCGGCTCTGATCTGTTGCTGACCAAAACCAAACAGCTGTTACTAAGGGCCGACAAGCTGGAACAGGCAATCGGTCACGTTCACCACGAACAATCTGCAGGCGATATCCGGCTGGCGAACAGCGGCACTCATGCCAAGGCGCTTGTCTTTTTGGATGATGTGCCTGTTCGCTCGCCAAACGGGCAATTACTTTTCAAGACCGGCCGGAAGTGGATTGCGCGCGGGGACAGAGTTGTGATGCTTGGCGCGAACGGTGCTGGCAAGTCACGTTTAATCCAGATGATACAGGCAGCTCTGGCAGGGGCCGAAGATGGCATCAAATGCGCAGCGTCTATTGTTCCCGGCTTTTCCGATCAGCATCTGAGCCAACTGGATGATGCGGAAACTCCTTTGGCTATGGTGGTGGCACAGTTTTCCATCGGCGATCAGAGGGCGCGTTCGGTCCTGGCAGGGGCCGGAATTGACTACCAGATGCAAGACACAAAAATTGGGGCGTTGTCCGGCGGCCAGAAGGCCCGGCTGGCGATGCTGATGCTGCGGCTAAAGGCACCTAACTTCTATTTGCTCGACGAACCGACCAATCATCTGGACATAGACGGGCAAGAGGCGCTTGAGGCCGAACTGACGGAACATGACGCAACCTGCCTGCTGGTCAGTCACGACCGAAGTTTTCTGCGGAATGTAGGAAACCGGTTCTGGTGGATCAAAAACCGGAAACTTGAAGAAGTAGACAGCCCTGACACGTTCCTGCCTGACCAAAGTCAAGGTGGCGCGGACGACTGACTAACATACTATTTTGCGTGCGTTTCCGCGGCGCGGCGCTGCACTGCAGCGCCGTGTTGGCTCGCAACGCTTTCAATTCGCTGGTTTTCGCCTGAATGCCATTCCACATGGGAGATTCCAGTTGTAGTTTTTGGGTTTATCAATAATAAAAGCCGGAAAGACAGACGCCTAGGAAAAGTATCGATAAAATGGATCAATCGACCCCCACCTGGACCCGCGAGGCCGCGCAAGCCTTGTACGACATGCCTTTGATGGATTTGCTGTTTCGCGCTCAGACGGTTCACCGCGAAAACTTTGATCCAAACAAGATCCAGACATCCAAGCTGCTCTCGATCAAAACCGGCGGATGCGCCGAGGATTGCGCATATTGTTCTCAGTCCGCTCGAAACGGCTCGAAGCTGTCGGCGTCAAAACTGATTGAGGTTCAGCGCGTTCTGAACGAGGCGCGCAAGGCAAAGGATGGCGGCGCGACTCGGTTCTGCATGGGAGCCGCCTGGCGCGAGCCCAAGGAACGGGACATGGACGCGCTTGTGGCCATGGTAGAGGGCGTGCGCGACCTTGGCATGGAAACATGCATGACGCTCGGCATGCTGGACGACAACCAGGTCGTCCGTTTGCGGGATGCCGGTCTGGACTATTACAACCACAACATCGACACGTCCGAACGGTACTACTCCGAAGTAATCACAACCCGCACTTTCGCGGACCGGATCGACACGATGAACCGGGTTCAGGAAGCCGGAATCAAGGTCTGCTCGGGTGGCATCCTTGGCATGGGCGAGGAAATTCAGGACCGCGTCGATATGCTGGTGACGCTGGCCAACATGTCCCCCGCGCCCGATTCCGTGCCGATCAACATGCTGATGCCACAGGAAGACACACCGCTGGCCGATGCCAAGCCAATCGATCCGATCGACTTTGTACGCGCAATTGCAACCGCCCGCATCATGATGCCAAAATCCTACGTGCGTCTGTCCGCTGGCCGCAGTGAGATGAGCGATGAGATGCAGGCGATGTGTTTCCTGGCCGGAGCAAACTCGATCTTTGTGGGCGAAACCCTGCTGACTGCGGAAAACCCCGAGGAAGATACTGACGCCATCCTGTTTGCCAAACTCGGTTTGCAGGTCGAAACGGTGGCTGGGCAGAGCTGCGTGGAAGCGGCTGAATGAAGGCATTGGACCGCCTGAAATCCATGCTGGATGTTCTGAACAACCGGCACCGCTATAGGGTGCTCGCACCTCGTTGCGGCCTGGATTTCGCCTCCAATGACTATCTGGGGCTGGCGCAGTCTCCAATGCTGAAGGTGGCGGCGCAAGACGCGCTGGACCGCGGAGTTCCGCTGGGGTCCGGCGGGTCGCGCCTGTTGCGGGGCAATCACCCTGAGCATGAAGCGCTGGAACAGGAAGCCGCCGCATTCTTCCAGGCCGAATCCGCCTTGTTCATGGGCGGTGGGTTTCAGGCCAATCAGGCGATCTTTTCCACCCTGCCCGCCGCAGAAGATCTGGTTCTCTATGATGCATTGATTCATGCCAGCGCGCATGAAGGCATGCGCATGGGCCGCGCCGCGACCCTGGAGTTTGCACATAACGATGTCGCCCATGCGCGGCGTGTAATCGCCGAGTGGCATTCGGCCGGAGGCTCCGGTCAGATCTGGATTGCCGTTGAAAGCATCTATTCCATGGAAGGCGACTTCGCGCCTTTGGCAGAATTGTCGGAGTTAGCCCGCGCCAATGACGCGATCCTTGTTGTGGACGAAGCCCATGCCACAGGCGTATTCGGCCCGCAGGGCAAAGGGCTGGCGCATGGCTTGAACGCGGAACTGCTGACGCTGCACACCTGCGGCAAGGGGCTTGGTGTTGCCGGCGGGTTGATTTGCGGATCAAGGGTGATGATCGACGCCCTGATCAACCGCGCGCGCCCTTTCATCTTTGCAACCGCCCCCTCCCCCTTTAACGCAGCGCTGGTGCGGGCAATGATCAGCGTGCTGAAGGCGGATAGCTCGCTGATTGACGCGGCGCAGGAACGCCTGCGGCATGCCCATGCAGAAGCACGGCGTTTTGGCGTGCCGAACGACGTTCTGAACAGCCAGATCATACCCGTCATTCTGGGGGATGACGGGCGAACCATGGAAATGGCGGCCACGCTCGCAGCACACGGATTCGATGTGCGCGGTATTCGACCGCCGACCGTGCCGCGCAGCACTTCGAGGTTGCGTATCTCTATCACCGGCAATGTCAGCAAGGCGGAAATCAGCGCCCTGTTCGAAACGCTGAACCGTTACCAGAGGAAAGCGGCATGAGCGCTGTCATCGTGACAGGAACCGACACCGGTGTCGGCAAAACGGTCTTTGCCGCAGGCCTGACGGCGGCGCTTGGCGCCAGCTATTGGAAACCGGTTCAATCCGGGTTGGAGGATGCAACCGACAGCGAAATCGTTGCAACTCTCTCGGGGGCTGAAGTGCTGCCGGAAGCCTATCGGTTGAACATGCCTGCATCCCCGCACCTGTCCGCCGAGGATATGGGTGTCGAAATCGACCTGTCGCAGCTTGCACTGCCGGAGGTTGACGGCCCGTTGGTTGTTGAGGGCGCAGGCGGTGTCATGGTGCCGCTAAACCGCAGGCATTTCTTTCTGGACCTGTTCACCCACTGGCAGGCGCCGGTGGTGCTTGTCGCGCGTACCGCGCTTGGAACGATCAACCATACGACCCTGTCCCTGATGGCGCTACGCAACGCGGGCTGCACCGTGGTCGGCGCGGCCTTTATCGGCGATGCGGAACCCGAAGTAGAACAAACCATCGTCGAAATGTGTAACGTCCGCCATCTGGGCCGGCTGCCGCTAATCGACGATCTGTCACACGACACGCTGTCAGCGGCCTTTGAAGCCATCGATGTCAACGCTATCCGGAGCGTCCTGTGACCCCACTGGAATTCGACGCACGCCATCTATGGCATCCCTACACCAATGTGTTGAACCCCGGCCCGATGCACCTCATCACCGGGGCCGAGGGCGTCTGGCTTACTCGGGAAGACGGCACACAGATGATCGATGCTATGTCGTCATGGTGGTGCGCAGTTCACGGGCATCGGCACCCTGCCATTATCAGCGCAATGCAGGATCAGCTGGCGCGAATGCCGCATGTCATGTTCGGCGGCCTGACCCACGAACCCGCCGTGGAACTGGGCCGCAGGCTGATCAGCCTGTTGCCGGATGGTCTGGACCGCATTTTTTACAGCGACAGCGGGTCGGTCGCGATCGAAGTCGCCCTCAAAATGGCTGTTCAATATCAGATGGCAATGGGTCGTTCCGAGCGCACGGAATTCGCCACCATTCGCGGCGGTTACCATGGCGACACCTGGAAGGCGATGAGCGTTTGCGACCCCGTCAACGGTATGCACGGGCTGTTTCGGGGCGCATTGTCGATACAGCATTTTTTGCCCCGCCCACAGATCACTTTGGATCAGGACTGGTCTGACGACACGGCCCTCAATGGCCTTGGCGCACTTGAGGAGTTGCTGGAGACCAAAGGCAATCGAATTGCCGCACTGATCCTGGAACCGGTGGTTCAGGGCGCGGGCGGCATGTATTTTTATCACCCGGTCTGGTTAAAGCGCGCGCGGGCGCTATGCGATGCATACGGGGTTTTGTTGATTTTCGACGAAATCGCCACAGGCTTCGGCCGCACCGGTGAATTGTTTGCGATGCATCTGGCTGACGTCGTGCCGGACATTCTTTGCCTTGGTAAAGCGCTGACAGGTGGTCATATCACTCTGGCGGCCACAGTCGCCACTGAACCTGTGGCTCGTGGGATCGGTGAAAGCGAAGCCAGTGTGCTGATGCACGGCCCCACATATATGGCCAATCCGCTGGCCTGTGCCGCCGGTGCCGCCAGCCTTGACCAACTGTCCCGGCGCGACTGGCGCGCCGAGGTGCACGCAATCGCACAGCAGATGGCACATGAACTCGCCCCCGCGCGGAATTTGCCCGGAGTGGCGGATGTCCGGGTTCTGGGTGCGATCGGCGTCATCGAGATGGAGAATTGGGTTGATCCCTCTGTCGCGCACAGGAAGGCCCCGGAAACCGGTGTCTGGCTGCGCCCGTTTGCGCGGAATATCTATTGCATGCCACCCTACATCATCTCACCGGACGAGTTGAGCAAAGTCACCGCTGCGATGGTGGCGTTGGCCAGGGAATCGTAATGAAACGCCAGTGGTTATCCCGGTCGGAACAATCATCGCTGATCCTTGTTTTTGGTGGCTGGGCGCTGGGTGCGGCCCCGTTTGCAGAACTGACGGGACAGGACGATGTCCTGCTGGTGGATGACTACCGTCACTTGGATGATGCCCTGCCCGAACTCGCGCAATATGACCGCGTTGATCTGATTGCTTTTTCTTTCGGTGTCGCGTCCGCCGCGCATTGGATGGCAATGACTGGCTTTTCACCCGCGCGTCTTGTCGCCGTCAGTGGAACGCTGTCGCCAGCGGATGCGGAAACCGGAATAGCGCCCCAAATGATACGCGCGACAGCCGATGGCCTTACGGCAGACAGTTTTTCGAAATTTTGCCGTCGCGCCGGTTTGCAAGGCCCCGCTCCTGCCCTGAACATCGAGGCCGCGCAGGCTGAGCTGCATTGCATCATTGATCGGGGTCCAGCCCCGGAACGTGCCTTTGATCGCGTCTGGATACCTGAAAAGGACCGGATCATCCCGACCGGCGCCCAAAAGGCAGCATGGGCGCGGCAAGGCAAGGCTGTTCGCCCAGTTTCGGGGCCACATGTTCCGTTTCGGGCCGGGCAAAGCTGGGCGGAGTGGATCACATGATGGCGCATTTGACAGACCGGGTTCAGCGCAGCTTCAGCCGTAGCTTTGACACCTATCACCAGGCCGCGGGTCCTCAGGGGCGAATCGCGGAGCGACTGGTAGCGGACCTGCGCGATTGCGGCGCGCCGGGTCACTTTTCCTCAGTCCTGGAACTTGGCTGCGGTACCGGGCTTTTGACACAGAAGCTGCGCGATGCATTTGTTATTGGAGACCTGATCCTCAACGATTTGGCGCCCGAAGCCGGGATGACTGCACAAACGGCCGCCGCCACGTTCCTGTGCGGGGACGCGCTGCAGGTAGACTGGCCCGACCGGCCTGATCTGATCACCTCTGCCTCAATGATCCAGTGGCTGGCGGATCCGGCTGCACTTTTGCGCAGAGCCGCAGACGCGCTTGCGCCGGGTGGTTGGCTGGCAGTCTCGGGCTTTGGCCCAAAGCAGTATCATGAGCTCGCTCAAATCGGCTCGTCCGCAGGGGCACCGGGTTTGTGCCGTTCCGAGGATCTGGTTGCTTCAGTCCAAACTGAAATGGAACTTGTGACATCGGGCGAGCATGTGCAGCAGTTGCACTTCGCGTCACCGCGTCTTGCGCTTAAACATCTGCGCCAAACCGGGGTCAACGGGCGGGCCAAACAGTTCTGGACCAAATCCGATCTGTTGCGGTTTTCAACAGATTACACCCGCCGGTTCGGGACCGACGCCGGCGTACCCTTGACCTATCATTCAGTCTGGATCGTCGCACGAAAACCGGTCTAAGTCACCTTTGTGCCCGGACCGAACAAGACAGATGGCCTAGATGTAGGAATTGGCAATCAATTGCTGGGTATAGGCATGATGGGCGGATCTGCTTCGCAGTTGCTCGACGCTCAGATGCTCGACGATCTGGCCAGCGTTCATCACGGCAATGTGGTCACACAAATGCCCGACAACCGCCAGATCATGGCTGACCATAAGATATGTCAGGGATCGCTCGGCGCGTATGTCCGTCAACAGGTTGAGAATCTCGGCCTGAATTGAAACGTCTAGCGCGCTGGTCGGCTCGTCCAGCAAAAGCACATCCGGCTCGGCCGCCAGCGCCCGTGCAATTGCAACCCTTTGGCGTTGGCCACCTGACAGCTGATGCGGATACCGAAAACGAAACCTGTGGCCCAGATCCACATTGGCAAGAAGATCCTCGATCCGGCGGTCAATGTCGGTCATGCCGTGTAGACGCAGGGTTTCAGACAGAACCTGATCGACGGTCTGGCGGGGGTGAAGCGAGGCATAGGGGTCCTGAAAGACCATTTGAACCGTCTGATAGAACTCGCGCGAGCGATGTCGGCCGAGTTCGGCACCGTTGACATGCATTCTGCCGGACCAGCCGGGTACAAGGCCGGACAGCGCCCGCAATATTGTCGACTTGCCCGAACCGCTTTCGCCGACAAGGCCCAGGCTTTGCCCCTGTGCGACAGAAAGCGAGGCGCTGCGCACGGCGTCCACCCGATCCCTTCCCGTTCCGAACCAGACGTTCAGATTGTGTATGTCGATCATGCTCATGGCTTGAACTGTCCGCTGACCGAAGGCGCATCGGCCCAGGCTTCGTCCCTGTTCAGAACCGCAAGCCTTTCATGCGGCTCATCCAGACGGGGCAAGGCATTCAGAAGTCCCTGAGTATATGGGTGTTTGGCCTCAGACAGCTTGTCGGCATCACAGACTTCGACAATGCGCCCCGCAAACATGATCAGCACCCGGTCGCAGAATTCCGCCACCAGGTTCAGGTCGTGACTGATAAAGATCAGCCCCATTCCACGCTCGCGCACCAGATCGTCCATGATATTCAACACCTGACGCTGGACCGAAACATCCAGCGCGCTCGTCGGTTCGTCGGCAATCAGGATTTCGGGATTTGCGGCCAGCATCATGGCGATCATGATCCTTTGCCCCATGCCGCCGGACATCTCGTGCGGATAAGCGCGAAGTACCCTTTCCGGGTCTCGGATTGCAACGGCGTCCAGCATTTCCAGACTGCGCGTTCGGGCAGTTGAATGCCCGGCGCCGGTGGATTGGCGATAGGCCTCGATCATCTGCGCACCGATGGTCATCACGGGGTTCAGGCTGAACTTGGGATCCTGCATGACCATGGAAATCTTGCTGCCGCGAACAGCGCGCATCTTGGGTTCGGACAACCTCAGCAGGTCAATGTCGTGCAGCTTGATATGGTCCGCCTCGACAAGACCCGGGCTGCGCACCAGGCGCAGGATTGCCCGCCCGGTCATGGACTTACCGGACCCGCTTTCGCCGACGATCCCCAGTCTTTCGCGCCCAAGGCTGAAACTGACCCCGCGCACCGCGTCGAACACGCCCCTGCGGGACGGAAACCGAACCCAGAGGTTCTGCACATCCAGCAAATGCTCGCTCATCCCTGGCCCCCTTGTTTGGGGTCAAGAATGTCACGCAATCCGTCGCCCAGCAGATTGAAGGCGAGCGATACGATGAATATCGCCAGCCCCGGCATGGTGGCGACCCACCAGTGATCCAGGATGAAACGGCGCCCCTCGGAAATCATCGCACCCCATTCCGGGCTGGGCGGTTGCGCGCCGAGACCCAGAAATCCAAGACCGGCCGCCGCAAGAATGATCCCTGCCATATCCAGCGTGACCCGAACGATGAGTGAACTGATGCACAACGGCCAGATGTGGCGCGTGATGATCCGGAACGGACCGGCCCCTTGCAGCCTAATGGCACTGATATAATCCTGCGATCTGATCGTCAGCGTCTCGGCGCGCGCCAACCGTGCATAAGGCGGCCATGCGGTGAGCGATATTGCAAGAACTGCGTTTTCGATCCCCGCGCCCAGACCGGCCACAAAGGCCAGGGCCAGAACCAGCCGGGGAAAAGCCAGAAATATATCGGTAATCCGCATCAGGACAAGGTCGGCGATTCCGCCGACATATCCTGCCACAGTGCCAACCAGAAGCCCTAAAACCGGCGCTATAAGAGCGACAAGTGCCACGATGTAAAGCGTTATTCTAGCACCGAAAATCAGGCGGCTGAGGATATCGCGCCCGAGGCTGTCCGTCCCCAGCAGATGTCCTTCTGTCCCAAGCGGAAGCAGACGTTTGCCAAGGTCCTGAACATACGGATCATGCGGTGCCAGAAGTGGCGCGAACAGGGCGGTCAGTACCAGCGCCACAATGATGACCAAACCGATCATGGCCATGACATTACCGCGCAACGTGAGCCATCCGTTGTATATGGAGGCGAGGCGGGCCTGTACCCTGCTTTCCGGTTCTTCCGAGAGAAGCCATTGCCGTAGCGTTTGAGTGGTCATTTGGCCCTCGGGTCCAGAACTTTGTAAAGCAGATCGCTTGTGACGTTCAGCAATATGAAGCAGAAACCGACAACCACGGTTCCACCCAGAACGGCATTCATGTCCGCACTCAGAAGCGCCGTGGTGATATAGCTGCCGATGCCTGGCCAACTGAAGATGATTTCGGTCAGCACGGACCCTTCCAGCAATCCCGCATAAGACAGGGCTATGACGGTGATCAGTTGCACACGGATGTTGCGAAAGGCGTGACGCCAGATAACGATACGTTCGGGCAATCCTTTTACACGGGCGGTCAGGATGTATTCCGCGCTGAGTTGCTCCAGCATGAAACTGCGGGTCATGCGGCTGATATAGGCCAGCGAATAATAGCCCAGCAGCAGCGCGGGCAGGATAATATGGCTGACGGCATTCCAGAAGACCGTCATGTCGCCGGCAATCAGGCTGTCGACAAGGATCATACCCGTACGCGTCGGCACGATGTCCTCGTAGAAAATATCCAGGCGCCCCGGGCCACCGACCCATCGCAACTTGCCATAGAATATCATCAATCCCATCAGGCCCAGCCAGAAGATCGGCATTGAGTATCCCACCAACGCGATGAAGCGGGCAATCTGATCGATCCAGCTACCCCGGTTGACGGCCGCGACAATGCCCAGCGGCACGCCGACCAGAATACCCGCCAGAACACCCAGGGTGGCCAATTCCAGTGTTGCGGGAAAAACCCGCTTGATATCTTCAATCACTGGGCGCGCGTTAAGATAGGAAATTCCAAAATCCAGCCGGGCGACGTCGGACAGGTAGTACCAGAACTGGACAAGCAGTGGCTTATCGAGCCCGAGCATTTCATAGGTTTCCTGATAAACTTCCTGCGTGGCGCGTTCACCCACTATCGCTATCACCGGGTCGACCGGCATCACCCTTCCGATGATGAAGGTCACAAATAACAATCCCAGCATCGTCACCAGAATCGATCCGATCGTCAGAAGGGTTGTTTTTAAGACGTGCATGAGAGGCGCGAGCCCGCGCCTCTCGGAATTTGTCATGTCGCTCATTACTTGGTTACGACAAAGTAACCGGCTTCGGACACCGCACCGCCAAGGTTCCAGTTGGTGACGTTGCTGCCGATCCCGGATCTCTCAGTCCTTTGGAACATGATTGCAAAGGGCGAAGTCTGGCGGAATATAGCCTGGATTTCCTCGTACATCTCGGCCCGTTTTGCCGTGTCGGGTTCAATCTTGGCCGCATCGGTCATTGCCGTCAATTCTCCGGGGTTCCAGGAATTGCGCCAAGCAAGAATACCGGTGGCCTTGGCTTCGTCCGAATTGTCAGGGTTCCAAGCAAAGGTTCCGGCATTGGTCTGCGGATCGGGGTAATCCGGCCCCCAGGCACCAAGATAGGCGTCCAGTTCACGGGCGCGATACCGGGTCAGCACCTGCTTGGCGGTCCCCACAGTGATCTTCATGGTGATCCCGGCCTCGGCCAGCGTGTTCTGGATGGACTGTGCGATCTCGATACGTTCCTGCGCCTCGCGCACACCGACTTCGAACTCAATCCCCGAAACACCGGCCTCGGCCAGCAATGCCTTGGCTTTTTCCGGATCATAGCTGAACGGATTGTCGTCGACCGACCCCATGTAGGTTGCCGGCAGGAAGTTCTGGTGAACCGCCCAGTCACCCTTGAGGAAACTATCGGCCATCGCTTCATAATCAATCAGGTACTTTATGGCCTCCATCACCTTTGGGTTCGACAGTTCGGGGTGTTTCTGGCTCAGCGAGAAATACATGATCTGACCGCTCAGGGCCGCGTACATGTCCAGATCGGCGTTCGACTCGACCGCGGCCATGTCTTCAGGGTTCAGGTTGCGTGCGATGTCGATATCGCCTGCCTCCAGCAACAGCCGCTGCGACGCGCTTTCCTGCACATGGCGGGTGATGACGCGTTCCATGGCAGGGGCACCGCCATAGTAATCAGGGTTGGACTGCAGCGAATAACTTTCATTCGGTTTCCAGCCTGTCAGCATGTAGGGACCGGAACCCGCCGAGTTTGTCGCCAGCCAGGTGTTGCCCATATCGCCATCCACGGCGTTGGCTTCGACGGTCTTCATATCGACGATGGCGCCAACACCGGCTGTCAGGCAGTTCAGCACAAAGGATGTCGCGTATTTCTTGTCCGTCGTAATCAGCAGTTTGCCATCTTCCACGCGGATCATCTGATCAACGTTTTCAGGGGTGAAACCGAACTGAGTGAGGATGAAGGCCGGTGTCTTGTTCAGCTTGATGACACGGCGCAGCGAGTACGCCGCATCTTCCGCCGTCACCGGGTTGCCGGAGTGGAACTTGACGCCCTCACGCATCGTGAAAGTGATCGTCTTTCCGTCCTCGGACACGTCCCATTTGGTCGCAAGATCCGGCTGATACCCGGCGTCCAGATCAAGCGGATCGTAATTGACCAGCTTGCCATAAATGTTGCGCGTCATCTCCATGCCGGTGAATTCAAACGACTGTGCCGGATCGGCTGTCGTGATGTCATCGATACGCATCGCCATGACCAGCATGCTGGGCGGCGTTTCGGCAAACGCGGCCGGTGCACCCACAGCCAGTGTCGCCGCAAAAGCTGCGGTGCCGACAAGTTTGGAAAATAACTTCATAGTCTAACTCCCTGTTGATTATGCTCGGGTCTACCCGCCCCAGGTGTCGGTCAGCACGCGCAGCCAGTTTCCGTTGGCTATCTTCGTGATCCGATCTTGTGTGTATCCATGGACCTCCATCGCGTTCAGCAATGCAGGCAGCTTTTCTGCGCCGTCGAGGGCATTGGGCACCGTGGCACCGTCATAGTCCGAGCCCAGGGCCACACTGTCTTCGCCCATGACGTTGATCATATGATCGATATGGGCCAGAACCTGATCCAACGGCACATCCGGGTCGCGACGACCGTCTGCGCGCAGGAACTGGGCCGCGTAATTTATCCCCACGACACCGCCCTTTTCGCCGATTGCGCGCAGTTGCGCGTCGGTCAGGTTCCTGGAATTTGCGCAAATGGCATGGGCACAGGAATGTGTGGCCACCAGCGGCGCATCCGACGTTTCGGCGACATCCCAAAACCCCGCTTCGGTGATATGCGACAGGTCCACAAGAACACCAAGCGTGTTGCACCGTGCGACTAGCGATCTTCCCGCTTCGGTCAGTCCACCGCCGGTATCGGGTGATCCGGGAAAGCGAAACGGAACGCCGTCGCAAAAGATGTTGTTGCGGCTCCAGACTGGGCCAAGCGACCTGAGGCCCGCGGCATAGAACAGGTCGAGCGCTTTCAGGTCCGGATCAATCGCCTCGGCCCCTTCCATATGCATGATTGCGCCGATTTCGCCGGACTCGCAGGTTAGGCGCAACTCCGCCGCGTTCTTGCAAATGCGCAGCGCCCCGCGTTGCTCAAGCTGAACAAGACTGCTTGCCAATGCAACCGATCGTCTCATCGCCGCATCTTGTGGCAATTCGGGTGGCAACGGCACGTCATAGGTCGCTCCGGCCATCAGGCCATCATAGTCGATCGTATCGTTTTCGGATGGCCCCCAAATGGCGAAGAAACCGCCCAGCAATCCGCCGGCCTTCATTCTTGGACGATCAAGATGCCAGTCCCCGTTTCCGGAACAAAAAAGCGCAAGAGGATCCGAGGCATTCGAACCGGCAATTTTGCTTAAAACGTCATTGTGCCCGTCAATGGCGAATGGCGGCATCTCGAAAACCCTGGACTACGCGTTCTGAGCATGGTTCCGCTGGTTAGTATCAATTTGCAACAAAAAAATCCAAAACTCCGGAAATGTCTTTCGGAGGGATTGCAATAAAATGAATGCCTTCTGGGGACGCCAACAGGTTATAGGGCGGTTTTTGCCTTTGTCTGCCCATCAGCCCTCGGATGCAGATCATCAATAATGATCACGTGCTGATGAGGCTCATCGCCCTGTAGATGTGGGTGGTCACGCGGCAAATCCGGGTGGTCATGACGGACGGGTCGACCGTCATCGGCCGGCCATAGTCGCACGGCCGCCAGAAGACCGAACAAAGCCAGAGCAGACAGCGAGACCATGGCGACAACAGTGCCGAACGCGGTGATCAGCCAGCCCGACGCAGGGTAGAAGACCAACCAGCAGGCGTGAGACAAAGTGAATTGGGCTGCAAAGATTGCCGGACGGTCTTCGGGATGCGCCGACCGTGTAAGCAGCCGCCCTGTCGGCGTCAGTATCGCGGAATATCCCGCACCAACCAAAAACCAGCCGACCATCAGAGCGGTTTGTGACAGCGGCGTTGCCAATGATGTCAGCGCCAAAGTGAACAGGGTCAGGATGCTCAGCATCGCCCCTAACAGCATCACCTTTCGGTCGGGCACGCTGTTCAGCAGGCGCGGAAGGGTCAATGCGGTCAGCATGGAACCTGCCCCGAACGCCGCCAAGACAACCGCGACAGCGCTTTCTGAAAGGCCAAGATCGCCACGCACGATGACAACGGTGTTGACGATGACCATCGCGCCAGTGGCCGAGGCGACCCAATTCAGTGCCAGCAAGCCGCGCAGGCGTGGCGTTCTGAGATATAGCCGCATCCCGCGCGTTGTCCGATCGTAAATGCCGCGCGGCTTTGCCGGCTTTGGCGACGGCAGCAGCACAGAGACGACCAGAAGCGCCGATGCGACAAACCCGATGCCGGTGCCCCAGAACAGGTTGTCAAAGCTCATCACGGTCAGCAGCGCCGCCGCCAGCATCGGGCTCAGCAGGCTTTCCATGTCAAACGCAAGACGCGACAGCGACAGCGCCTTGGTATAGTCTCGTTCATCAGGAAGAACGTCGGGGATCGTTGCCTGAAAGGCGGGTGTGAACCCGGCCGATGCCGATTGCAGGACAAAGATCAGAACGTAGACCTGCCAGACCTCTGATACAAATGGTAGGGTCATGGCAACCGCGGCCCGGATCAGATCGAGGACCACCAGCATTCGTCTCCGATCGACGCGCTCGGCAAATGCCGCCGCAATCGGAGCGATCGTGACATAGGCCACCATTTTGATGGTCAGTGCCGTTCCCAACACCAGCGCCGCCGAATCCCCTGCCAGCTGGAATGCAAGCAAGCCAAGTGCAACAGTGGCCAGACCTGTGCCCGAAAGCGCCACGATCTGGGCGAAGAAAAGATGGCGATAGGTGCGATTTCTAAGAACTGAAAGCATCGGATTACAGGTACTTGCTGATTGTTTTCAACTCTTCCACGGCTCCTTCCGGATCGTCGCCACCCGTCAGACAATGATCGATATGATCATGGATCAAAGCTCGTTTGGCGTTTGTGATCGCTTTCTCGACCGCGTGCAATTGTTGGGCGATGTCGGAACAAGGTTGCTGCAGTTCCAGCATCGAAACCACTTTGGACAGATGCCCTTCGGCCCTTTTCAGTCGCGCAATGATTGCCGGATGGGTTGAGTGGATGTGTGTCATGTGGCGAACCTTATCCTCCCCCGGGGGATATCGTCAATCGATCTGTCTTTCTTGTCGAACGGGTCCCGATACTTCGACAAATGGCCACCGTCGGAACAGTTGCGGGCCGTCGAACAACTTCATTTCCACTGTTGAATGCCCGCCTTATGGCTTCTTATGGCTC
The DNA here is from genome assembly GCF_056538465.1 of Ruegeria sp. BG6. NCBI lineage: Bacteria > Pseudomonadati > Pseudomonadota > Alphaproteobacteria > Rhodobacterales > Roseobacteraceae > Ruegeria > Ruegeria sp. BG6. The sequence continues at coordinate 274,659 of NZ_JBQFTB010000002.1, forward strand.
TGTCCCTGATGACACGTGAGCCCACCTGAAACGCGGCCCAAAATCCCGCGCTGCTCCACTATTTTCGTTGAGCTAGAAATTCTCAGCCGATAAGTCTCTTGCATCGCGAATACAAAGGTCAGTTTCTTGGCAAACCCACTCTATGACAGCCTGTTCGGAATTCATGCGGACAAAGACAAACCGTTCCTGCATCTTGCGGATGGCAGGGTGGTTTCTTATCGCCGCTTTTTGAATACAGCGGCGCAGATCGCGAATGTCACTGCGCGGATGGGGTTGCAACCCGGTGATCGGGTCGCGGTGCAAGTCGAAAAAACGCCCGAGGCGCTTGCCCTTTACGCTGCCTGTGTTCAAGCCGGGTTGGTGTTTTTGCCACTCAATACGGCATACACGGTCGAGGAACTGACCTATTTCATCGAAAACAGCGGCGCATCTCTGGTCGTATGTGACGAACAGAACGAGGACCAACTGAAGTCTGTCAGTACTCCGATGGGGGCCAGCGTTGTGACCCTCAATGCCGATGGCAGTGGCACATTGATGGAACAGGCCGCCGCCATGCCGAACAGCTTTGCAACTGTGGATCGTACAGGAGACGACCTGGCGGTCTTTCTGTACACCTCCGGCACAACTGGCCGGTCCAAGGGGGCCATGCTGACGCAGAACAACCTGCTGTCCAATGCCCGGACGCTGGCAAAGGAATGGCGGTTCTCGCCTGACGATGTGTTGATGCACGCGCTGCCGATCTTTCACGCTCACGGGTTGTTCGTGGCGACCAATGTCTCTCTGATCGCTGGCAGCCGTATGGTGTTCCTGCCCAAGTTCGATCTGGACAACATCATCACACTGATGCCGACGACCACGGCGATGATGGGTGTTCCGACTTTCTACACGCGACTGCTGAATGACGCGCGTTTCACCAAGGAATTGACCGCACATATGCGCCTGTTCATCTCAGGCTCGGCCCCGCTGCTTGCCGATACACATGTTCAGTTCGAGAACCGCACGGGCCATCGCATTCTCGAACGCTATGGCATGACTGAAACCAGCATGAACACGTCCAACCCTTATGACGGTGAACGGCGGGCCGGGACGGTGGGATTCCCACTTCCGGGGGTCGAGCTTAAGGTATGCGACGCAGAAGGCAGTCCGTTGCCCCAGGGCGAGATCGGCGTGATTGAGGTGCGCGGCCCCAACGTGTTTTGCGGATACTGGCAGATGCCGGAAAAAACTGCCGCCGAGTTGCGAGAGGATGGTTTCTTCATCACCGGCGATCTGGGGCGGATAGACGAAGACGGTTATGTCCACATTGTCGGGCGCAACAAGGATCTGATCATTTCGGGAGGCTACAACGTCTATCCAAAAGAGGTTGAACTGGCGCTGGACGACCAGCCGGGTGTTCTGGAAAGCGCAGTCATCGGCGTGCCGCACCTGGATTTCGGTGAAACCGTGGTCGGTGTGATTGTTGCGGAACCGGACGCGCACCCCGATCTGGAAGCGATACAGGCCGCGATCAGCAGCGGTCTGGCCCGCTACAAACACCCACGAAAACTGATCCAACTGGATGAGTTGCCGCGCAATACGATGGGCAAAGTTCAGAAGAACGCGCTACGCGCGCAATTCAAAGACCTGTTCGCGGGCTTGTGACACGATCACCCCGCAAGAGCCCTAGGGGCCTTCGCGTACCATCGGAAGAACCTCAACCCAACCGCTGTGAAAAGAAGATTCTGAGGTCTTCACGATGAGTCTGAACACCCCTATCAGGTGATGTTGGGCACCACCATCGTTGGAATTGTCGAGCGTCTCAGCACCCGTTTGACGACCGTCCCGATGAAGGTGTGTCCGGTGCCCTGCTCGTGCGTGCCCATGACAATCAGGCCGCAATCCAGCTCGCGCGCGCGCTGCAGGATGGACTCGGCGGGATGCCCGTCAACCAGCTCCACCGAGGCGACAGACGCGTAAGCCTCCTTACCTTCTTCGGTCAGGGTTTTCACGAACTTCTGCTGGTTCTCTTTCAGCAGTTCCTTCACCGAAGCGTGGCGGTCCCGGATCGCTTTTTTGCGCGATGCATCATCCTGAATGAACATTCGCATCGTCACGATGGCGTCCTGTGTCAGAGGCTCGGTCACGTGCAAAACATGGACTTTCGCCCCATGGGCGCGCGCCATGCTCAGGGCATGGCGCAACGCATTGTTGGCGTTTTCGGACAAATCCGTTGCGAACAGGATGTCTTTGATCTGAGGTAACATGGTTCAGTTCCTTTCTGTCCGCACTCAATACCCAAGCGCCCGCGGCAGCCATAGCGAGATTTCGGGAAAGAACGCTATGATGAAGATGGCGACCGTATTGATGAAGGCGAACGGCAGCGCTGCAACGGAAATCTTCTCGATTGATATATTGGATATACCGGATGCGATGAAAAGGTTTTCGCCCAATGGTGGGGTTTGGAAACCGATGCCCAGCGTACACACCATCACGACACCAAAGTGGATTGGGTCGATGCCGACGCTGTAGGCCACAGGCAGCATCACCGGAACCAGGATAAGAATGGTTGCCAGCGTTTCCATGAACATGCCAACGAACAGCAGGAACAGGATGACCAGCGTCCAGATCACATAGATGTTGCTTGTGACGGAAAGCATGCCTTCGGCGATCAGTGCAGGGATCTGGTTTTCGACCAGAAGCCGGCCAAACACCGTTGCTGTGAACATGATCAGCAACACGCGCCCCGTCAGCCATGTGGTGGTTTCAAGCGAGGTGAATAGCTTTTCCCAGCTGAGTTCGCGGTAGATGAATGCGCCCACAACCAGTGTGTAGAAGATCGCGACGATCGCCGCCTCGGTCGGGGTGAAAAAGCCCGAATAGATGCCGCCCAGGATCACCACCGGGGCCATCAGGGCCCAGAAGCCGCGATACATTTCGCACCAGATATGACGCATGGACCAGCCCTCGGTCGTACCCTTATAGCCGCTCTTTTTGGCCAGGATGTAGTTCATCAGCAAAAGGCTGCCGGCGATCACGAAGGCGGGCATGAAACCGGCGATGAACAGTTTCGGGATGGACACGGTCTGGAAGGTGCCATGTTCGGCAACAGCTTCTGGCGGGGCTGGCATGCCGAGCGCGGCAATGCCGAAGATGATCAGCGGGATGGACGGCGGAATGACAATCCCCAGCCCTCCGGACGATGCAGTGATCGCCGAAGCATAGTTGCGTCCGTATCCCCGATCTATCATGGCCGGGATCATCAGCATGCCGACGGCGGCAGTTGTCGCCGGGCCTGAACCCGAAATCGCGCCGAAGAACAGGCAGGCAAAAACTGTTGCCGCCGACATACCGCCGGTGAAGGGACCAGCAAAGCTTTCGGCAACATTGATCAGTCGCCGTGACAGGCCCGAGGCTTCCATTAATGCGCCCGCCAGAATAAACGCCGGCAGGGCCATGAGCGGGAATGAACCCACGGACGTGAACGCAATCTGGACAAATTTGATCGGATTCTCGTCCAGGACGAGAAAGGTGATCATCGTCGAAACGCCAAGCGCGACCGTTATCGGCGCGCCGATGAACAACAGCAACAGGAAGCCGCCGAACAGGATATATACGATTTCACTGCCCATTATTTTGCCTCCCCAATGTCAGTGTGGTCCACGTCAGCGCCCAGGTCTGCGCGGACTTCTTCCAGATCGATCGCGTCAGGATCACGCAGATCTTCGTCCAGAATGATTTTCTTGTAGTTCACCTGAAGGATACGAATGGTCATCAGGGTGAAGGTGATCGGCAAAACGATGTAGACCCAGCTTAGGTGGAACCCCAGGGTCTGGGAGGACTGGAACCGGTTCATGCGGTTGAAGATGAAGTCGATCGCCAGGTAGACGAAGTAGACATTGAAGCAGATCCAGAACAGATCCGCGAAAGCCTCGATATATTTGATCGCGCGAGGGGGCAAAAACTTGAACTGAAAAGTGACGCGGTTATGCGCACCCATCTTGGCCGCATAGCTGGCGCCGAAAAACACGAACCAAACGAACATATAGACGGACAGCTCTTCAACCCACGAGAAAGAAAAGTTGAATACTGTCCTTACGACCACCTGCAAAAACAAAAGACATACAAAGACTGCCAGAAGAAACCGACAGATGTAGCTTTCTATGTTGTCGACTATTCCCCAGAAGTTTTTCATCGGTCCCTCTCCCTCAGAATGGAAAGCGCCAGTCAGGCGCTTTCCTTTGTTTCATACTATTTTCATTCCGAAACGGGGTCGCGGCCGATGGCGGCCAGAACGGCGTTCAGCTTTTCAACACCACCGATGCTTTCATAGAACTTCGGCCAGACCGCTGTGGTTGCCAGTTCGATGAACTCTGCCTCGTCGTTTTCGGGAACATGGATTTCCATGCCCTTTTCGACCAGCAGCGCTTTGATCTCGGCTTCCTTGTCGCGCAGGAATTGGGCCGAGGCCTGGGTTGCATACTGCCCGGCTTCCAGTACAGCAGCCTGATCTTCGGCCGACAGACCCTGGAATACCTGCTCGGAAATGATCAGAGGCTCGATCGAGAAGATGTAACGGATTTCAGTCACATAGTCCTGAACTTCGTAGAACTTCATCGCGTTGATCGTGGTGTAGGGGTTGTCCTGACCATCAACAACCTTGGTTTGCAGACCGGCAAAGGTTTCGGACCAGGCCATCGGTGTCGGGCTGATGCCCCACGCCTTATAGGTGTCGATCATGATCTCGTTCTTGGGAACGCGGATGACCAGACCTTCCAGATCCGCAACCGATTTTACCGGCTTCTTGGAGTTCGTCAAAACGCGGAAACCGGTATAGGTCCAGGCGATGATGCGCACGCCTGCATCATTGATCGTGTTTTCGGTCAGTTCCTGCCCAATGGGGCCTTGGGTCAGGGTTTCGGCGTCCTCCAGGCTAAGGATGACGTAGGGCAGCGTGAACACACCTACGGTCGGCGAGAACGGCGTGACGTTGTTGATCGCCAGCAACGACATGTCCAGCGTGCCGATTGCTGCTTCGTTCACGGTGTCCTGTTCGGACCCGAGCTGGCCGTTCAGAAACAGAGTTGCGGTGTGATTGCCACCCGACAGCTCCTCGAGTTTTTCCTTGAAGGCAAGGCCGGTTGCCTCCTGGCTGGAACCGCCGCTGTCGCCCACGGCGATCTTGAAGTTCTTCGCCATGGCCGGCGCGGCAAAGGTCGCGGCGGCAAACGTGGCAGCCAACGCGACAGATGAGAATGATTTGATGAGTTTCATAAGTCCTCCACCTTATTTGTGACGATGGCATCGCATTCCTGCGCCTGTGAGTATGGCGCAAACTGGAGTCACCGGTGGGCGAGTTATAAGTTGCAAAAACCGTTGAGGTAATACAAAGTAATCTACGTAAAGTTCGACAAAAGGAAACCTTTCAATTCCAAAGAAACTCGCCATTACGCGCATCTCGGATGTGGACATTCGGTTGCTGCAGATTTTTCGAACCGTGGTTGCCTGCGGAGGGTTCACCGCCGCCGAGTTTGAACTCAACATCGGGCGTTCAACTATCAGCAAACACATCTCGGATCTCGAAACCCGCCTGAACCTGAAACTATGCCATCGCGGGCCCGCCGGGTTCTCGCTGACATCCGACGGCCAACATGTCCTGAAGTCCGCAGACAGCCTGTTTGCCTCAATCGACAGATTTCAGAACATTATCGGTGAGGTTCGCGCCGAAATGGCGGGAAAGTTGAAGATTGCAATCTTTGACCGGTCTTCCTCCAACCCGGATGCCGAAATGTCCGAGGCAATTCGACTATTCCGAAACCGGGCGCCGGGCGTCACGCTCGATATTTCGGTCGAACCGCCCAACGTGATCGAAGAAGGTGTCATAAACGGTCGATTCAATCTGGGCATCGTTCCATTGCACCGCCAATCGCCGATGTTGAACTATTCACCGCTGTATACCGAAGACATGCGCCTGTTTTGCGGCCGGAAGCACGAGCTGTTTCAGCGTGCAGAAACTGAGTTCAAGTTAAGTGAGCTTCGAAAGTACACCTACGCGGGCCTGAGCTTTAACTCACCCAACATGTCGATCCATCAGAAACTGAAACTGAGAAAGTCTGCCTTTGTCCAAAGCGAAGAAGCGTTAGCGCTTCTGATCCTTTCCGGTTGCTATCTAGGCTTCTTGCCGACCCATCAGGCACAGCCGTTCGTGGAAGCTGGTCAAGTCCGGGAAGTCAGATGCGAAGCCGCGGAATATATTTCAAGCATGGCCGCAATCGTGCGCAAAAGCGCTTCGCAAGGGCGCAGGTTGAACGTGTTTCTTGAGTGCCTGAAAGACGCTCATGACAGGTAGGCTATGAAATGCCGGTCCGGTTACTTAATTCGACCACCCAAAGTTAGCGGGATCGGTTTCTTCACCATTGAGAGCACAGTGCCTGAGTGGGTGGATCAAGCAGTATATCAACCTGTTCAAGACTCAGGACGCTGAAATAATTTTATTTCGTTTCCGCCATGGCTGGCGAAACTTCATGACAAGGCTAGCCCAATAAGTTAAGTGTTCCCTAAAGACCAAAATACAATTTCCCGGTGAACTTTGTGGAACAAGTAACCTTTACGTTCGAGATGGGTGTGGTTTGCGCCCTGTTGGCCTTCACCGTTTTCCTGTTTGTTTCCGAAATCGTAAGAATTGACCTTTCCGCCATACTGGTTTTGGTCATCGTCGGCCTTCTCAGTTATGCGCCCGGGCTGGAAAATCTGGCAAATGTCTCTCGACTGTTCGACGGGTTCGCGTCAAACGCCGTTATTTCAATCATCGCGGTCATGATCGTCGGTGCCGGATTGGACAAGACCGGCATCATGAACAAAGTGGCTGCCGTCATCCTGAAATACGGCGGCACAGCCGAGAACCGGGTTTTGCCGATCGTGTCAGGCACTGTCGGAGTGATCTCGTCTTTCATGCAGAATGTCGGCGCGGCGGCCTTGTTTTTGCCGGTTGTCAGCCGAATTTCCTCAAGGTCTGGCATTCCGCTGTCGCGACTGCTGATGCCTATGGGTTTTTGCGCCATTCTGGGCGGCACCATGACTATGGTCGGTTCTTCCCCACTGATCTTGCTGAATGACCTCATTCTGACCGCAAATGACGGGTTGCCCGAAGGGCAGAAAATCGAACCGTTTGGACTTTTTTCAGTCACTCCAATCGGCATGGCCCTGATCCTGACAGGTATTGCATATTTTCTTTTGCTGGGGCGCTGGGTACTGCCGACTGAAGGCGCGTCTGATGCAACAGGGACCGGGCAAGGCACGCAAGAATATCTGCAAAGGGTTTACGGTCTCAAGGCAGACGTTTTTGAGGTCATCGTCCCCGAGGACAGCCCCCTGGTGGGGCAGATTCTGGCCGATATCAACCACGAGAACCACCTTTACATCATCTCGACATTCTATCGCGGGAAAACCTCGATGGTGCAGGTTCTGACCGCCGAGATTGCCGCACCTTGCCGGCTGGCCATCATCGGGCGTCGCTGGGTGGTCGAGGAGTTCGCGCAGAAGTTCGGTCTGACTGTTCTGCCTGAACTGGATATCTTCGTCGAAGAGTTTGCACCCACCAATGCCGGGATCGCAGAAGTTGTCGTGACCCCGGACAGCAAGCTGATCGGCAAATGCCCGCGCGAGCTTTTGTTCCGCAAGACCTATGGCATGTCGTTGCTGGCGATCCATCGCGGGGAAGAAACGCTCAGCCATGTCGAGACGGATGATCATGAGTCAACCCAGATCGGCCTTGAAGCATTTCACGCCGGTGACATGCTGGTCGCGCATACCCGATGGGACAACCTGATGCGGATCAAGCGCGATCCGGATTTTGTCGTTGTGACCACGGACTTTCCGCAGGACGAGTTGCGGCCGCAAAAGGTCGGTTGGGCGCTGGCCTTTTTCGCCATTTCCTTGTCGCTGATCCTGTTCACCGACGTCCGGCTGTCGCTATGCCTGCTGACCGGAGCGGCCGGCATGATGCTGACCCGCGTGTTGAGTGTGGACGAGGCATATCGCGCAGTTGGGTGGAACACCGTTTTCCTACTTGCCTGTCTCATACCGCTTGGTCAGGCTGTGCAGAATACCGGGACGGCCGCATGGATTGCGCAGCAGATCATGACCATTCTGGACGGCTGGCCCATCTGGGCGCTTCAGGCTGGGGTGGCAATACTGGCCACAGCCTTTTCGCTGGTAATGTCGAATGTCGGGGCAACCGTCTTGCTTGTGCCCCTTGCGGTTTCAATCGCGGTTGCCGCAGGGGGCAATCCGGGGGTCTTTGCGCTGACCGTTGCCATATCGACCTCGAACAGCTTCATCATTCCGACCCATCAGGTGAATGCCCTGATCATGGGTCCGGCAGGCTACAAGGTCATGGATTTCGTGCGATCCGGCGGAGTCATGACAGTCCTGTTCCTGTTCGTGTCTCTGTTCATGCTCAACGTCCTGTATTGATTTTACAGGCATTTCAGTGACGGCCTTGCAGGTCTTTTTCCTCAGACGGACGTGATTTTGAACACAAGCACCTGCGACCAGTGGATATGACACGATGTGGTCCGGAACCCATTTCGACGATACATATGCAGATCGTGTCGCGCTTTCTCGAAGCACTCTGTGTAAAACGGATCATTGGCGAAATGACCGATCACGGGGTTGAGCATGATCAGGATCGTCTTTCGGGTGATGCGGCAAAACTCGTCCAGTATCAGCATCCAGTCCTGAGGGTGGCAATAGTGCTCGATCGACTGCATGCAAATCAGCACGTCCTTTGATTTGTCCGCCAATGGATAGGGCGTGTGCCCAGCGTCAAACAGAGTCATTGGAATATCGATTGCTTCGATAATCGGGCGATAGGGCCAGTCGTGTACCTTGTGGTCTTTTGGGATCTGAATGCCGTGATTGTCGGTTTCGCACACAAACGTCTCGTCGTTCAGGCGACGATGCGTGGATGCCAGTTCAGTTTGTTTGTTGTTGAGCATATTGGGAAAATCATTTCCCAAAACGGTATGGCCAAAGTGCCGGGCGACCTCGAGCATACCGCCATGCGCCGTCGACATCTCGAATATGTCCTGCGGTTCTTCGGGGTACATCAACTCGGGAAGGTAAAGTTGGAACCTGTTCCAGCACCTTCGGATGTTGTTGGCACGATTGATATATTTCCTTTGGACGCGGATCTGCTCAAGCTCGGTATTGTCACCATTGGAATACGGCGTGAGAAGTTCAGCGGGTACCGGATGGTCGAACAGATGACCGTTATCGCCCATGACCCGTTCAGCACGAACTCGTTTTTCAAGCCTGCGCTTTTCTGCAGCCGTGAACTCTTCCGACATGTATTGTTCCCATCCTTCTGTACCGCGCCCAGTCGGGTGTTCTCGACGCCCGAGCGCCGGTACCCACCCCATTTGGTACAGAACCCGTGCAGCAGACAACACCAAAACCCGGGTCAGAAATAGTAGTTCTGAGGAATTGTCGCCGAGACAGCACGCAAAACCGAACCGATCGGATTCAGTGCCCGCCGAAATACGCTTCGAGCAGCCTTTTGTCGTTCCGCAGTTCGTCCGCAGTGCCGGACGTTTGCATGCGGCCGGACTCGAGCACGTAAATACGGCTGGCCAGCGACAGGGCGAAGTTGGCATTTTGTTCGGTGATAACCACGGTCAGGCCGTATTCTTTGTTTAACTGACGCACGACCTCGGCGATCTCAAGGCAGATTTTCGGGGCCAGACCGATTGTTGGCTCATCGACCAACAGCAACTCGGGGCTGGTCATCAGGGCCCGTCCAAAGGACACCATCTGCCGTTCGCCGCCGGACTGGGTTGAGGTCTCCTGCCCTTCCCGCTCGGCCAGCCGCGGGAACAGCTTGTGGACCATGTCCAGATTGCTTTCGATATCATCGCGGGCGGTATAGGCGCCCACCATCAGGTTGTCGCGCACCGACATGTAGGGAAACAGGTTGAACCGTTCGGGCGCGTAACCGACGCCGTGGCGCACGATTTCGGCCGGTGATCGGCCTGCAAGACTGTGGCCGCGCAGCCGGATATCGCCTTCCGTTCTGACCATCCCCATTATGCTGTCCAGCAGGGTGGATTTACCCGCACCGTTCGGACCGACGACGGCAACGATCTCGCCCGGCTGGACCGTGATCGAGATATCTGTCAACGCCTGCGCCTTGCCGTAGAATGCGGACAGGTTTTCGATTTCCAGATAGGACATCAGGCGCCCCCCAGATACGAGGCCTGCACGGCCTTGTCATTCATCACTTCGGTGAATGTGCCTTCGGCGATCATCGTTCCCCGCTCAATTGCAATGGCACGGTCGATCAGGGGTTCAAGCGCGGGCAGATCGTGACTGACGATCAGAAAAGTCATGCCGTCCTTGCGCATGGACTGGATGAGGTCCGAGATCTGCGCGATTTCCCCCACCGTCAAACCGGCAAACACCTCATCCAGCAGCATCACGCGCGGCGCGGTGGCCATGGTGCGCGCCATTTCCAGCTTGCGCAGGTCGCCCATGGCCAGTTCGGACGGTGTCCGTTGCAGGTCGGCCTCGGTGAAGCCGACGCTCAAGGCCAATTCCCGTTCCCGATCCATGTCAGGGGATTTGGTGATCATGCGCCAGATATTGTCAGGCATCAGGCCCACGCGGATATTCTCGGCCACGTTCATATCGCCGAAGGGCCGCGGGATTTGATACGTGCGGCTGACGCCGGCCCGAATGCGCCGGGACGTGGGCAGGGCCGAGATCTCCTGCCCGAATAGTTCGATCGTGCCGCTGTTCTGTCGCAGCTCGCCCATGATCTGGCTGAACACGGTGGTCTTGCCCGCGCCGTTCGGACCGATCAGACCCAGAGATTCCCCTTCTTTGAGGGAAAAGGACAGACCGTTCGTGGCCACCAGCCCGCCAAAGCGTTTGATCAGATGGGAAACTTCCAGTGCCGCAGTCACGCCACACCCCCTTTCCGCAGCCGGGTGAATCCGCGCCGCACCAGTTCCACCAACCCTTTGGGTTGGTACATGTAGAGGATCAGCGCGATAGCGCCGTAGACAAAATACCGCTCGGCCCCCGGCAGGACCGGCCGCAGGTATTCCAGCAGGAAGGTCATGAAGAATGCGCCGATCATCGGCCCAATGATGGTCGATGTACCGCCCAGCAGTGCGGCAACGATGATGGTAAACAGGAAGTTGATGTCAAACAGCGCACGTGGGGCCAGTGATCCCAGATAGTGCACATAGAAAGCCCCGCCCAGCCCAGCTATGAAAGCGCTGGTCAAAAAGGCAAACGCTTTCAGCCGTGTGGTGCTGAGCCCCGAGCCGCGCACGCTTTCCTCGTTCATGCCGATCGCTGCCAGCGCTGTGCCCAACCGGGTTTTCATCAGCAGCCACATACTGACGGCGACGCTCAGCATAAGGGCCGTCGACAGATAGTACCCGTTTGCTGCGCCCCGGGTCAGGGTCTGAATACCTGACATACCCCGCGTTCCGCCGGTCAGGTCCGGGCGGATCACCTGCACCAGCTGATACAGCAGCTCCATGAAGGCCAGTGTAACCAGTGCGAAATAGCTTCCGCGAATACGCAGCGCAGGCAGCAGCACCAGCAGTCCGGCGGCCATGGTGACCAGCACCGCGGCCGGGATCGAGATTTCAACCGGCACATCAAACCGTTTGGTAAGAATGGCGGTCGTGTACGCTCCGATGCCGATCAGAAAAGGGTGGCCAAAGCTCACATATCCTGTTCGCCCGGACAGCACGTCCCAACTGATCGCGAAGATCGCCAAGTAGTTGGCAAAGATCATCGTACGCAGTGTTCCGTTGGAAACGACCTGAGGCAACAGGAACATACCCGCAATCAGACCACCCCAGAGGGCAAAGTGAAACCAGCGCAGCCCCATCTTTATAACTCCTCACGGCCAAACAGGCCCTGTGGCCGGGTCACCAGAACACCAATGATCAGCAGCATGGTGAAAACACCGCGCAACTCGGGCGCAAGGGTCGCCACCACGATGACTTCAAGAAAGCCGACGATGTGTGCGACAACCAAGGTCCCGATGATCGACCCAATTCCGCCCACGATGACAACGGCCACCGAGATGATCAGCGGGGCGACCCACATGGATGGCGAAAGCTGCGTGTAACTGGCAAAGAACACACCGCCAAGTGCCCCCAATGCCCCCGAGATGCCCCAGGTGATCAGGTTGATCCGGTCCGGGTCGATCCCCGAGATAGCAGCCCCCTTGGCGTCCATCGAAACCGCCTGCATTGCCCGCCCGGTATGGGTGAGCCGCACGAACGCGTATAGACCCAGAAGAATGGCCCAACTGATGAGCGTAGCAATCAGGATGTTGTAGGTGACGGACGCTCCGGCAACGTTGATCACTCCGGGAACGATGGGCAGCAGGATCTTGCTGCTGTCGCCAAAGACCAGAACGATCCCGGCCTGTATTACCACGGCAAGGATCAGCGTCGATATTTCGACCGCCACATGATCACCTTTGAGCGTTTTCACGATCAGGCGGTACTTCAGAATACCCATCAGAACGCCCAGTGCGGCAGCCACGACAACACCCAAGAGCTTGGGCATCCCCAGCGTTTGCGACACCCAGAAGTAGATGTACCCACCGACCATCAGATAGGCGCCATACGCCAGATTCAGAACACGCCCTATGCTGAAGATCAGCGTGAAACCCATTGCGATAAGCGCATAGAGACCACTGAGCAAAAGCCCCTGGATCAGTATCTGCAACATTGAGGTATCCCTGGCTGCGGGCGCACGCTGTCGCGCGCCCGGTTCAAGCTATGTGAACGACCGGATCAGTTTTTGACCCAGCTTGGCAGGGTAAACTCGCCCGTCGCGTATTTCTCTGGGTACACAACAGCGGCGGTTCCGTCCTCGTACCACTGCACGACAACCATGGACGGTGCGGCGTCATCAAACGGTTCGGACAGATCAAAGCGGATGTTATGCGGATAGGTACGGCCGGTTACGGGTTCGACCTCATCATCGCCCCAAAAGGCATAGCGCAACCACAGTTGACCATCCATCTCCAGGACCAGATCCTGCTTCTTCATCGCATCGGCCCAGCCTTCGACATTGTCGAAACCGCCAGCCTCTTCGGCAGCAGCCATGGCCTGCTTAAGACCGTGATAGGCGTTGAACCCGTTGAAATGCGGCAGCAGCGGGCGGCTGTCATACTTGGCCTGATAGGTATCGACAAAAGCCTGGCTTGCCGGATCCAGCCTGAACCCAACCGAAGGGATCGGGGACAGGGTCGAGATACCGCCACCGGCGCCGCCCGTGTCTTCCCAATACTCCATTCCCAGCGCGGATACGTTGACGCCCGTCATCGCCATCGGCACTTGCAATTTCACATATTGCGACGACACAACCTGAGAGTTTACGGACGAGACCTGATAGATGAAGTCGGCCCCTGTATCCTGCGCACGGCTGAAGATCGGCGCGAAATCGACGGTGGCCACGTCATACGTAATGATATCCTTGACCTCGATCCCAGCGACCGGTGCAAGCGCTTCGGTCACAAGTCCGGTGATCGCTTCGCCAAAGGCGGTGTCCTCGGCCAGAATGACAACGGAATCCCAGCCCATCTTTTCCTTCAGGACATCCGCGCCGAAATTGATGTAAAGCGTGGCCAACGCCTCGTCCGAGGCGATGTTCATGAAATAGGGCGCCATGCCCTCGGGATCTTCGACCACCATGTCGATGATGCCGATATAGGATGTCCAGGTGTCCAGCGTCGGAATGCGGTATTCCTGCATCCGGGGCAGCCAGCCAAGCGACACATCGTCAATCGAGCCCGATATGATGAAATCAACCTCTTCGGTCTCGGCCAGGTATTCATAGGCGCGCACGCCTTCGGTCGGATCCTGCCCGGTATCGGCAGAAACCAGCGCGATCTGCTCGCCCATCACGCCGCCATTGGCGTTAAGCTCCTCAATCGCGACTTCTGCCCCGCGAAGGGTCGACAGCCCGGTGTCCGAGGACAGCGACCCAATAAACCCAACCTTAATTTCTGCTCCGGCCGTCGAGGCCATGAGCGCGATGCATGTTCCGCTAAGTAGCGCTGTCTTGGTCATCAGTTTTGCTCCCTGTGTCTCATTATGCCGTTCTTGTATTCTGTATACAGTACACAAGAAGATGGATCGATCAAATCCTTTCTTGAAAACTCATGTTCAGAATCCGCCGATTTTACCGCTTTCATCGTGGATCACGGCGTCCACATCGATTTCCACCATCAGACCGGGTTGGGTCAGACCTGCCTGAACAGCGGTCAGAACAGGATCGATACCCTTGAAATACTCTCCGTGCAAACGCGCGAATTCACCCGCTTTTGACAGATCGGTCAGGTATGCGCGCACCCGGCCCACATGGCGCAACTCTGCCCCGACAGCCTTAAGCGCATCTTCGGTCTGGGACAGAATGTAACGTGTTTGCGCGCCCACATCGCCCGGCGCATGAATACGCCCTGTTGGTTCAATCGCGGTCGTCCCGGCGATCCAGACAAATGGTCCGATCCGCTTGGCGCGGGAATACGATGCGACCTCTTCAAACCGCCCGCCGGACTTCCACGACCGAAGGGTCACAGACCCAGCCTCAGCCGGATCGCATCAGCTGCTTCTTGCAGCCCTGCCTGTTCCTGGTCCGTCAGGCGCAGTTCTTCGACCTCGACTAGTCCACCGGCGCCAAGATGTGCGGGCACGCCCAGCACCACGCCATCAATTCCATATTCGCCCTGCAACATCACAGACACCGGAACCGGACCGGACCGAGCGCCCCTGATGTGATCGATCAGTTCAATCGAGGCATGGGCCGGGGCAATCGTCGCCGAACCGGATTTCTTGAGCGCGACGACCTGCCCGCCGCCTGTGATCGCGTCCTGTACGCATGCTTCAATTTGATGCGGTGACAGAAAGACCTCAAGCGCCCGTCCCTTGATCCGGGCGCGACTGGGGATCGGCGCCATTTCGTCACCGTGACTGCCAAGGGTAAAGGCCTCGACATCAGCGGGAGAGACCCCCGCGGCCATGGCAAGTGCGTTGCGGAACCGGCTGCTGTCCAGTGTTCCCGCCATGCCGAGAACCTGTTCGCGCGCGAAGTCTGTGGCCCGCAGCATCTCGACCGTCATTTCATCCAGAGGGTTTGTTACGACAATCACGATGGCGTTTGGTGCGGCTGAACGGATCGCTTCTGCCGACTGGCGGATCACGCGCGCGTTCACATCAATCAGGTCAGCACGGGTCATGCCCGGGCGGCGTGCGCGCCCGGCGGTTACGACTACCACCTCGGCACCTGCCACCAGATCCAGAGATTCCCCTCCGACGCATCGGACACGGGCACCAGTGATGCCGGATGTGTGATTGAGGTCCAGCGCTGTCGAAGCTGCCAGACCCGGAGAAATGTCGATCAGGGCGATTTCTTCCGCGATATCCGCCATCGCTGCCAGATGTGCGATATTGCCACCAACGCCGCCCGCACCGATCAGCGCCAGCTTGCCCAGCCTGCGCGCCTTGCGCGGTGCCCGCGCAGGCGCAACCCATTTGGGTGAACGACGATAGAGCACGCGGCGCATCGAAACGGCACCATCTGTACGTGGTGCCTGTGGTCGCTCCAGCGGTCCGTCCACCAAGGTGATGCCGATGCGCTCCGCCGTTTCCCGGGCCAGCGCCGTGACGATGTCGCCGGGCAGAACTTCGAACACGATCCTGCCACGGCGGCGCGCGTCCTCGACCGCGTCCGAGCCTATGACCCGCGAAGCAGCCATCAGCCTGCCTGCCCGTCCACCGCCTCGATGGCGCGGGTTGCCGCTTCGACGGCGGTTTTGACCGAGTTTTCCGACCCCGAGATGAACAGGCGGCCAAACCGGCCCACGGCGCGCACTTCGACGATGTCGATCTCGGCTGCCTTTTCCGCCTCGTTCGCGGCGATCGAGATGTAGGCGGCTGGCGCGCATTCGACGATCCCCAGTGTTTGTCCGGGAACGATGAGAGCGCCCTTGCGCCATTTGTTCAGCAATTGCGCCTGATAAGGTTCAACGCTTGTGATGATCTGAGTCGAACTGATTGCGGGCTTCAGACGGTCCGACATCGAAGCCCCAAGTTCGGCCAGCATCGCATCGCGGGCCGCAGACACCTCGGCATTTGAAGGGGAGCGCAGGATAAAAAACCCGAACTCTCGTTCCACCATCTGCGTTGTTGCCTCTACCGAAGACGCCTTGAGCGCGCGATCGATCAACGAAAACACCCCGTTGCCCGGTGCAAACTCTCCGATCAGCACTGTGTCCCCGGACAAAGGCACCGAACCCTGCACCGTCGCGCCGTTGTAGGCCGCGAATTTCGGTTGCAGGTTGTCGATCTGCATCAGCGCCCGGATCGTGATCTCGCTCATGCGCCATACTCCTCATAAATGTCGCGCCAGGGTCTGCTTTCATAAGCGACCCGCTTGATGTTGATGAGATGCAGGGCCGTCACGTTGTCCGACGTGATCGACCCCGACCACGTGCCAGTGCCCAGCATGAAAGATGGCTCCAGATCTGTGGAATAGCCCATGCCACCCATGATCCCCGGCGTGTTCACCAGCACGCGTCCCGTGGGTACGGTGGCAAAGCGGGCGACAACCTCGGGGTCGTCCGAATGAATGACCGAAGAATGTCCCCAACCTTCGAACCGCGCGATGGACTGCGCCAGTTCGATGCCGTGGTCAGTGGATTTCGCCTCGTAGAAAGCCAGCACCGGGTTCAGTTTTTCCGCCGATAGCGGGCGTTGCCAACCCACTTCGCTTTCTTCAGAGACCAGACAACGGGTGCGCGGCGGAATCGAGAAACCGGCGGCATCGGCCAGGGCCTGCGGGCTTTGCCCGACCCTATCGGGGTCCATTGCCCGCGCACCCTTGAAAATCACTTTCGCCAGTCGATCCGCCTCGGCCGGGGTGCAGAAATAAGCTCCCTTCAGCTTGAGTTCATGCCGCAGGTCACGGGAAATTTCCGGGTCGGCCACCACGGCCTGTTCGCTGACACAGGCGGTGCCGTAGTCGAAGCTTTTCGATGTGACGATCATTTCGGCCACTTCCGCAAGATCGCGCGCCTTCGATTTGTGCACATAACACGGCACGTTGCCCGCCCCGACCGCCAATGTCGGCTTGCCGCTGGAATAGGCGGCCTTGACCATAGCCGGACCACCTGTCGCCATAACAACCGACGTGCGGCGGTGCTTCATCAACTCGGCCGTGCCCTGAATGGTCACTGCATCCAGGCATTGGATCAGCCCCTTGGGTGCACCCATCTGTTCGGCCACCCGCGCCATGATGCGGACGGTTTCGATCCCGCACCCCACGCCACGCGGATGGGGCGCGCAGACAATTGCGTTGCCCGCTTTCACTGCTGACAGCACTTTGTAGATGATGGTTGAGGTCGGGTTGGTGACCGGAATAAGGGCGGCCACTACGCCCATCGGTTCCCCAAAGGCCGCGACCTTTGTGGCATCATCCCGCCACAACAGGCCCAATGTCGTTACATCCCGCAAATAATCCGCAACTGACAGGGCGTTGAAAAGGTTCTTGACCCGTTTGTCCGGGACATTGCCGTATCCGGTTTCCTCGACCGCCAGCCGCCCCAGCCGTTCAGCCTCGGGTTCAATGGCGCGGGCCATGGCGTCCACGATGGCATCCACCTGTGCCGGATCGGTCCCGAGAAAGGCCTGGTAAGCCTCAAACGCCGTTTCGGCAGCGCGCCGCGCGGCGGCGATGGATTTCAGATCTGCGTCCATCACGAGGCTCCAGTGGCAATAGTGTCAAAGATACGACGCGCCTGATCGACATCGCCTGCGGTTATTCCGATGGTTTCAAGCCTGCGCCCTGCCGCCGCGACGTCAGCGCCAAGAATACGGTCTGTCATGGTGATCAGACTTTCTGTCAAAGGAACGGGCTGACCGGCCAACCTTGCAGCAGACACCAGCGGGACAAGCGAGCCAAGCACACCGTCACGCATCAGGTGGCGTGCGGCCTGTCGATCCGGCACAGGCCGGGAACCCGACCCCCGTTCAGCCCCGGCAAAGGTGGCGATCCAGTCCGACGTTTCCGGCAGGTTTCGGACTCCAAATGCAGCCGCGACCTGTCTCCGTTCCTCGGCCAATCCTTCGATGACGGCGATCTGATCGGTGCCGATGAGCGAGGCAAAAGTCTGGTTTGCCTCCAGCGGAACACCCCCCATCGGAACATCGGGGCCGCCGTTGCCCATCCCCTGCCCGCCAAGGGTCAGGGCGGGTATTTCCACGGCCGCGGACAGGTCACGAAATCCGGAAGCCAGGACAGAACCCACCGGGTGAAGGTTCGGCAGAAAACGGTTCAGAGCTTCAAGGATGTTGTTGCGGCCGCGGGGCAGCGTTGCCGCCGCCATTGGTGCGGCTGTGGACAGGGTTAGCCCAGCACCTTCGGCGCTGAACCAGTAGGGCAAACCCAGAATTTCAACCAGCGTTACATCCGCCCGACACCCCCCGATGCGCAGCATCCAGGCGGCTTCGACAGCGCCCAGAGACCGCCCGGGGGCCAGTACCAAAACCTGGCCGTCACTCAGGTGATCAGCCAGAACCATGGCATAGGTACGCTGCTTGTGAACGGGTCCGGTCAGAAAGATCACTTGTGCGTCCCGAACAGCGGCATCCAGTTCCGCTGTTGTTTGCACCGATGGCCCGTCCCGGTTCACCTGATAGGTGCCGACAGGACCGTCACCCCTGATACCAATGCCCGAAGATTGGGTCAGCAGCGAAAGCTCGGCTCCATAGGCCGAAAACAGTGTGACATCGGCCCCTTCAGCCAGACACAGCGCTGCCAAAAGGCGGGCATCCGGTCCGCCGCCCAGCACTGCAAAACGCTCAATGCTGCGCGCGACAGGGGCGTCGCGGGTGGCGCCCCGCGTCACCGCACGGGTGAAATCCTCAAATCCGGCTGACATAATGTCTCCTTAGCGGCGATGGATCAGGCCGAAGATCCGGCGCCGAGCCCGTCGATAATGGCTTCAAGCTCATCATGCGGGCGCGCGATCACGTGGACCGACACCACTTCACCAACTTTGTTGGCTGCCGTTGCGCCCGCATCTGTTGCGGCTTTGACGGCGCCGACTTCGCCGCGCACAAGGGTTGTCACCAGACCGCCGCCAGCTTTGGTCTGGCCGACAATCGCCACGCTGGCCGCCTTGACCATTGCGTCCGCTGCTTCGATCGCCCCAACAAGACCGCGGGTTTCGATCATGCCCAGGGCCATCTGCCCTGCCACTGGTTTCGCCATTTTTCCTATCCTCCGAAGGCTATTGATTTGTGTGTTGTCTTTCAGCTCGTTGAAACGCGATCGACCACCGCGATAATCGCCAGATCCACCGGAGCGGTGGACAACCCCGCCGCCATTCGTGCGGCCGAGCCTGTCGCGATCAGCACCGTGTCACCCACGCCCGCACCGCATGTATCCGCTGCGACGCGCGCCGGGTCGATCAGATTTCCATCGCTGTCGATCAGGTCTGTCACCAGCAGTTTCAGACCGACCAATCTGGCGTCCTTTGCCGTTGCCGTAACCGTTCCCGCAACCTTGCCGAGGTGCATCAGAATGTCCTCAGATAGCGGTCAAGCTCGACCTGAGTGACCTGTTGATTAAAGAACTCCAGCTCGCGTTCGGCTTGCTGCAAGACCAGTTCCCACAGCATCTCGCCCATTACGTCGCGCAGCCACTCGGACCCGCGCGCCAGTTCGATGGCGGTTGGCAGATCGGTCGGAATGGGATCACCAATGCCATCCTCGTATGCGTTGCCGGTTGTGGGGTCGGTTGGGGTCAGTCCTTGCTCGATCCCGTCCAGACCTGCGGCGATTTCGGCAGCGAGCAGAAGATAGGGATTGGCATCCGCACCGGCATCGCGTTTTTCGACACGCACGGCGCTGTCGGATCCTTCGATAATGCGGATACCGACTGTGCGGTTGTCGTATCCCCAGCTCGCGTTGATCGGACAGAAGGTATACGGCTGGCGGCGACGGTAACCATTGACTGTTCCGCTACCGCAGATCGCACTTTCGCACATCCGCTTCTGCAGCCCGGCGATGAAGGACTTACCTGTGTCGTTGATCTTGCCATTTTCGGCAAAGACGTTCTTTCCGTCCTTCCACAGCGAATAATGCGTGTGAAAGCCGTTGCCGGACTGATCAAAGAACGGCTTGGGCATGAAGGTCGCCAGATACCCGTGGGCGATGCCCAACTGGCGGATCAGCGACTTGAAGAGAACAACGCGATCTGCAGCAGCCAGCGCTTCGCCATAGCGAATGTTCACTTCGATCTGGCCCGCGGCATATTCCGGGTTCGACTGTTCGATCGGAATGCCGCATTCATTGATCTGCTGACGAATGGGCCCAACGATATGCTCCATTCTTGCCGCCCGACCCAAACCATAGACCTGAATTCCGCTGTCACGCGGCTGCCCGGTTTCAGGGTCCAGCAGATAGAATTCCAGCTCGGTGCCGACATTGACCTCGAAGCCCATGTCGCGCGCGCGCTCGATCTGACGCACCAGAGCCTGGCGCGGATCAATGGGCACCGGCTTGTGGTCCATACCTTCGGCGCGGCCAAAGCAGACCGCCACGCCCGGCTCCCACGGAACAGCAACCGGTTTGGTCATCGGGAAAACATGCATGTCGGGATAGCCGTTGTCGAAATTGACATAGGGCGTGTCCCAGACATCGCAGGTCATATCGAT
This sequence comes from Ruegeria sp. BG6, assembly GCF_056538465.1. Lineage (NCBI taxonomy): Bacteria > Pseudomonadati > Pseudomonadota > Alphaproteobacteria > Rhodobacterales > Roseobacteraceae > Ruegeria > Ruegeria sp. BG6. The sequence continues at coordinate 295,390 of NZ_JBQFTB010000002.1, forward strand.
TGCCATCAAGGCAATCGAGAGCGCATTGCCGCTGTTGCACACATGATCCCAATGGCTGGCCGGAATGCGCTTGCCCCGCATGATGCCATTCAGATCGCCGACGCCAAGAATGACGGTATGCGTGCCCTCGGGCAGATCAAACCCCGAACTCATTGATGCGCTCTCCCTGTTTTTTAGCTTTATAAATGTTGTATTCTGTATACAGTATTCACAAAGACAATCCAGAAACAAGGAAAATCTGCGTCATGTCCAAAAGCTCGGTCATCGTTGTCGGGGGCGGCATCGTCGGCGTCATGGCGGCGCTCACACTGCAACGAAGGGGCGAGGCGGTGACATTGATCGACAGGTGGGAACCTGGTCATTCCCGTGCATCTTCAACGGATTACAACCGGGTGATCCGCGCCATATCGGGACGGGATGAGTTCTATACCCGATGGGCGCGCGAAAGCCGCCTGCGCTGGCTCGAGCTGCAGGCCGAAAGCGGACAGAACCTGATGTATGAATGTGGTGCCCTGATTCTGGCCACTGGCGGCCATTGTGACTGGGAAGACGCAACCGCGCAGACTTTCGACAAGGTTGGCGTGCCTTACTACAAGTTCGATCAGCACGAGATCGAATCGCGGTTCCCTCAGTTTCGGGTGTCCGATATCGAATATGCACTGTTCGAGCCCGAAGCCGGAATGCTGATGGCCCATCGCTGCGTGTTGACCGGACTGGATCTGTTTAGGCGCGCAGGGGGAATCGTGCAGCGGGGTCGTGTCACCACGGACGGCTCTGAGCGTCCGACGCTGGACGGCAAACCGCTTGAGGCTGATCTGATCGTCATTGCGACCGGCGCCTGGATGGCGGACATGTTCCCCAAAACGATCAAGCCGATATCGACGGTGGTTGGCGTCAATGTCCTTTACACCTCGACGCCAGATGGGTCCGAGGATTTTGACATGAGCCGAATGCCCTGCTGGATCGATCATGGTCAGGGGTCATTTGGCCTGCCCTCGTCCGAGGGGTCTGGTGTCAAGGCGGCTGTCGTGATCCCCGACAAGATCGACCTGGACAACGACGAACGCCTGATCCGTCAGGAAACGCTGGGTCGCACACGCAGCTATATTCGCCACCGTTTGCCGGGGCTGGAAGGCGAGCGTGTCGTAGATTCGAAGTTCAACCAGATCATCCTGACACCGGATACTCATTTTATCGTCGACTGGCACCCGGAACATGACAACGTGTTATTTGCCGGGGGATGCTCAGGGCATCTGTTCAAGCATGCGCCGGTCTTTGCCGAATTCGCTGCAGGTGTCGGCATGAAAGATTTTGGCACGGCTGACCGGTTCAGGGTCGCCGGACGCAGAAAACTCAGCCCAAAAGAAAGCCCAAGCGGCCGCTAAACTTCGGACAAGGCGCGGTACAAGCCGGCATTGGGACATTTTGCCTGCGGCAGCCGGGCTCCGGCCCGAATGGCGTCGCGGCATGTTTCCGCCTGCAGGCAATGGCCGCATTTTTCGGCAAGCTCCAGGCCAAGGTTGGCGTGCGCGTTCAGGTCATCTTCCGTCAACCCGAACTGCCGAGCCATCGCAAGGATGCGCTCGCGTGCCTGTGGCGCACCCGAGCGCAGCATCGCCAAATCCGCGCGGGAAAGCCCCAGATCTGACAACTCGCGATCGTCCACATGTTCCGTGCGGGGCGCGCCAACGATCCGCGCAATGGACTGAAAGAAACCTGAGTAACCGGACATCTGACACCTCCTTTGCCCTGCCTTGTATTCAGTATACATGACAAGCTCACGGGAGAATTGATCAGGATCAAATGGTGCTGCCGGCTATTCGCTCTGCTGAGTCCGATATGTTCCCCGAAACAAAGCTGCAGCCTGCGACGCGGCCAGATCGCCCGGAACATTCGCTGTCCTGAGCGCTGCCAGGCCGGCATCCGCATCCTCTGCCGTCACAATGATGTCGCGACCCCGAATGAACAGGTCGCGCAAATGTTCCGCCGTGTATTCGGGATGAAACTGAACCGACCGGGCAGGAAACTCGTAATCGAGCGCCCCGACAGGACAGTGATCAGCCGAACCCGTCACCCGAGCCGTCGGGGGCACCTTGGTCACCTGATCCTGATGCCAGACATAAGCGTCCGGATTACCGCCTCCGTAGTCAAAGGCGCGACAGCCAACAATGTTGCCGATCACCGCCTTTTCCGCCTTTCCGCCATAGACATCGGCCATGATCTGATGGCCGAAGCAAATTCCGAAGACAGGTTTGCTCTGGTCCCGACAGTCTTGCAGGAACAAGCGTAGGGGCTGCATCCACTCCGTATCGTCGTAAACGCCGAACTCGGAACCTCCGACAATGACCCCTTCAAAATCGGACAACGCCGGAAGAGCGGCACCATCCACGACATTCGCCACAAAGAACTCTGCTTCCGGCAAATGCGGTTCGATCCACTCGCGGATCTGCTGTGCGGTTCTCGGCAAACCCTCCAGCAGCGGCAGCGGGTGGCTGGTCATTTCAAGCAGGGCGATCCTCACCAGTCGAAAGCCCGATCGATGCCCGCCATCTTGACCCCGGTGAAGGCCGACGCCTGAAAGCTGAGTGCGCGCAGGTCTTCGGTTTCCAGATTGTGGACCGAGGATTTGCCGCAAGCCTTGGCCAGCGCCGTGATCTCCATCGTCATGGCCGTCAGGTACCGGGCGATACGTTCCGCACCGGCATGGGGGTTCATGCGCGCCTCAAGTTCAGGGTCCTGCGTTGCGACGCCGACCGGACACCGGCCTGTATGGCAATGATGGCATGCACCGGGCGATGTCCCCAAAGCGGTGTAGTCGTCAAGATACCTGGGGCTGTTGCACCCAAGCGCGACCATCGCTGCGTTGCCAATCATCACCGCATCGGCACCCAATGCCAGACATTTGGCTGCATCCACTCCCGAGCGGATACCCCCGGCCGCCACAAGTGATACCTTGCCAGTCATACCACAATCGTCCAGAGCCTCGCGTGCGGCGCGAATGGCGCTCATGGTCGGAATGCCGGTGTGATTCAGCAGCAATTCGGGGGATGCCCCGGTACCGCCCTCTGCCCCGTCAACAACCACGACATCGGCGCCTGCCTTGGCCGCAACCGCCACGTCGAACCTGGGACGGGTCGCGCCCATTTTGATGAAAATCGGCACCTGATAATTGGTCGCGATCCGCAATTCCTCGATCTTTACCGCCAGATCGTCAGCTCCGAGGAAATCCGGGTGGCGGATGGTCGAACGCTGATCCACCCCTTCGGGCAGTGTCCGCATCTGGCTGACCCGCGGGCTGACCTTCATGCCCAGCAGCAGGCCGCCGGTTCCCGGTTTGGCCCCCTGCCCCACGACGATTTCCAGCGCATCCGCGCGGCGCAGGTGATCCAGATCCACACCATAGCGGGCGGGCGACATCTGGTAGAGAAGGCGTTGGGAGGCTTCGCGCTCCTCCTCCAGCATGCCGCCTTCGCCCGTGCAGGTCATGGTGCCCACTTTCGAGGCCCCATAGCCCAGCGATGCCTTGGCTGACGCCGACAGCGCGCCGAACGACATGGATGCAATGTAGATCGGAATCTTGAGTTCCAGAGGGCGTTCAACCAGGCCGCGGCCACCACCCAGAACGGTCGTGGTGTCGCAGCTCTCTCGATACCCTTCCAACGGCAGACGGGTCATGGTCGCCGGAACAAATGTCAAATCGTCAAAGGTTGGCATCTGCTTGTTGAACGTGTTGTAGCCGCGAACCTGATAGCGGCCCAACTGCGCCAGCGCGTGCACCTCGGAGATCGCCTCGGGCGTCCATCGCGTCGATCCGCCTTCGTCATACGAGGACGGCACCCCAGCCGGGCGGCCTTCAATTGCGCCCGTGTCGCGAAACCGGATTTCCTCTTCCGGGGCGACATCGAACGGGTAGTCATAGGGTTTACTCAGATCATGAGCCATGCGCTTGCATCCCTGCTTTCAAAATACCAAAGACGTTGACCGGACACCATTTTTCTCCAGTTCCGTGAACTGTCGACAAGCCCGAGCGGGTCAAGAATGGCGTCGACCTCGGCGACTTCCTCGGCCGTCGGTTCAAGTACATCGACATCGACGCCAAGGCTGTCGACCTCGCCCGCCACCCAAACCTCTCCTTGCCACAGGGCATCGGCACAGGACTCGCCCGCTCCGCCCAAGGCAATGATCCGCCCGGAATGCGCCATGAAACCGGATTGATACCCGATTTTGCCTTCCACCACGATATTTCCGCCCTTCATGGCAACGCCGACGCGTGGCCCAGCGTCCCCTTTGACATGGATCGTGCCGCCGATCATTGCAGCCCCACAGGACATGCCCGCATAGCCGCCAACGGTTATGTGGCCCTTGGCCATTCCCTCGCCCACGGCCCAGCCGCAGTTGCGTTCGATCGTGATGTTTGCTCCGGTGTTCAACCCGCCGCAGTAGTAGCCAACGGACCCTTCGAACGTGATGTCCACATTGTCCGGCAACCCCACACCCAGATTATGCCGCGACAACGTATCGACCACCCGGATGGGACGCCCTGTGGCACACGCTGCCATGATGTCCTGATTCACTTCGCGAATATGCCGTTTCCCGACTTCTATGACGATCTCATCCATCTGCCTTGCTACCTCGCTCATGCCGCCAGGCTCCGGTTTCCGACACCCCAGATACCTGTCAGCGACGGGCCGTCGTAATTGATCACGTCGCATTCCTCGGTCATCACCCGACGCACCGCCTGCTCCTCGGTCGCGGCGGCAAGATCGCCGTTGCGGTTGACGACGACCAGCGGCTTCATGGCGAAGCGATCCTTGGCAAAGCCAATCCCGTTCGGCGTTGCGATCATGTATGTGAAAACCCCGTCGATCGAGGTGATCGACTTCTTCAGCGCCTGCTCCATCGTCAGGCCTGCCTTCATCTGGTCACTGACCCAGACCGCAATCAGTTCGCTGTCATTTTCGGTCAGAAAGCGATAGCCCATCCGGGTCAGTCTGTCGCGCCACGTGAAATAGTCCGTGATCTGCCCGTTGTGGACAATCGCCACATCCGAGAAAGGCCGCGCCCAGAACGGGTGCGAAGCGTTTGGCAGAACCGAGCTTTCGGTGGCCAGCCGCGCATGCCCCAGCCCATGGGTCCCTACCATGTCGCGCACGCCGTGTTTCTCGGACACGGCCTCGGCTCCGCCGATATCCTTGATGATCTCGAGACTGCGTCCGCAGGACTGAATTTCGATCCGGTCGGTCAATTCATCCGCATCACGGACCCAAGCCTGCAAATCCGCAGGGTCCGAGATTTCCATCCGAAAGCAATAGTGCTGATTTTCATCCGTCAGAATTTTTGGGTCGGATAGGAACCCCGAGCCGTGATCCTTCAACACTGCCTCAAAAGCATCCAGATCGGAACTTTGCCGGGATTTATTGAACCCCATGCCCCGCAGAACGTATCCTGCTTCCCTTGGTGGCCCATAGATTGCAAACCCGGTGCTGTCCGCGCCGCGATGTTCCTGCGCGTCCATCAGGTCTACCAGGTCCGCCCCAACCTTACCGGGCGCGGCCAGAATCCTTCCAGCGATTCCACACATGAAGAGCTCCCTGTTCATTCGCGTCTGTATACTGTATACAGTACACGAACAATAGCAAGCCCAATCGCCTTGGCACCGGTTGCTTTTTTGAATACAGAATTCACAAAATGCGGAAAGAGAGGCTCCGAGTGGCTCTGAAAGAAATTAAAACTCAACGCAGAAGACTGGCTGACGAGGTTTACGATCAGCTGGTCGAGGCCATCATGAGCCGCGAGATTTCAGCAGAAGACCGGCTGGTGCAGGAAAAGCTGGCGGCCGAACTGAATATCAGCCGTACACCGGTCCGTGAAGCATTGATGCGGCTGGAAACCGAAGGGGTATTGGAAGTTGCCGCCAGCGGCGGCTTCCGTCTGGCGCGCATGGATCAGGCCGAGGTCAGGCAGTTGTATCAGGCGCGTGCAGCCATCGAAGGGCAAGCAGCGCGCATTCTGGCGGTTCACGCGGAACCCGAAGTACTGGACCGGCTGCGAGACTTGATTCGCCGCGAAGAGGATTTGATCAACGGCTCGACCCGGGACTACTTCATTGCAAACCGGCGGATTCACCGTGCCTTCATGATTGAAGCAGGCAATAAATTCCTGCTGGATATGTTCGACATGATCTGGGGCAAGGCGATGGCCTTTCACCTGTTTTCCGCGATTGAAAACGTGGATATTTCGAAATCGTTGGGGGACCATCTGACGCTTGTCGATGCCATCGCAACAAGCGATGCAACCGAAGCGCTCGAGACATTCACCGCGCATATTCAGGCCGGCTTCGATCTGCAGATCGAGGGCCTGAAGGAAGCCAAATAGGGCTGCGTCGCGGGCACATTTTTAATCGGGTACGACAAGATCAATTTCGTTCAGCGCGAGCATTGAACGAATCTCCTGTGACGGCTGGGTGTCCGTGAAAAACAGATCGATTTTGCCCGAGGCCTCCAAAGTGACCGGTGCGCGTTTACCCAGCTTCTCGCCATCTGCCACCACCACGCGAACTTGTGCCCGGTCAATCGCAATACGAGCCAGATTGGCCTCTTGCAGATCGTGCAGCATGAAGCCCAGATCCGCGTTGACCGCGCCTGCCGACAGAACCGCAAACCTGACGTTCAGCCGCTTGATCAGGTCCTGAGCCTCCACACCAAACGCGCCGCCATCGTGGGGGCGCAACTCGCCACCGGCCATGAAAACCCTGTTGTTGTTTCTTGAGGCCAGTTCATTGGCGACGAAAACGGAATTGGTGACGATAAACAGACCCTTATGATCCCTAAGAGCCCTTGCGACATAGGCCGTGGTCGATCCGATATCAAGAAACACGGAATCCCCATCGCTGATGATCTTCGCAACGGCCTTGGCCAGTTTTTCCTTGGCGTCGACCTTTTTGTCCAGACGGCTTTCCAGCGTTGGTTCCAGCAAGTCTTCGACCAGGTGCACACCGCCATGGACCTTTCGCACGATACTGCGCTCTTCCAGATTGCGAACATTGCGTCTGATGGTTTCCAACGTGACGCCCAGTTGATTGGCTAGAAAGCTTACCCGGCACGATCCGCCGGCCTGAAACAGCTCTCGCAGGATCTCTTCTTCGCGTTGGTTGGTCGTCTTTAGATTCATCTTTTCGGGCATTGGATATCGATCTTGAAGTGGCATTCAGGCATATCACAACACCCACAGAAAGCAACGCCACACGAAAAATCAACAGTTTGATTGGCATGATTTAAGTATTTATGTGGCTTTACGTGGTTTTTATTGACACAAAACCCCACGATATGGTCGTCTGGAGGGAATACCACCGATTCACCAGAAAAAACCACGACAGGGAGATGGTATGATGAAACGCAATCTGGGACTCTGTGCACTTGCCTTGGCAGCTGCCGGCGTGACCTCGGCGGCATGGGCCGCAGAGTCGACCGACCCGATCAAACTGACACTGCACGACTGGTCCGGTCAGCTGATCAACACCAAGATCATGGGCTCGATCCTGCAAGAGGCGGGATACAACGTCGAATACGTTCAGGCGGACTACATCGCACAATTCGCAGGTCTGAAGACCGGCGACCTGCATCTGGCGATGGAAATCTGGGAAACCACCGGACGCGAGGCTCTGGACGAGGCGACCGCCACCGGCAATGTCGTCAATGTCGGCGAAACCGGCCTGATGGCGATCGAGGAATGGTGGTATCCCTCCTACATGAAAGACCGCTGCCCGGGTCTGCCCAACTGGGAAGCGCTGAAAGATTGTGCCGAAGAATTCGCAACGGCCGAGACTTCACCAAACGGGCGCTACGTTGGCGGCCCTGTAACCTGGGGCGGATTTGACGAAGAGCGTGTCGAGGCGCTGGAGCTGGAGTTTGAAGTTGTCCATGCGGGAACCGATGCGGCCCTGTTTGCAGAACTGGAATCCGCCTATCAGCGGGAAGACCCGATCATGCTGTGGGTTTACGTACCCCATTGGGCGCCCGCGAAATATGACGGCGAGTTCGTGGAGTTTCCGCCTTTCTCGGCCGAATGCTACAGCGATCCGTCAGTCGGTGTGAACCCGAACCTGGCCTACGACTGCGGCAAGCCGCGTGGTCCGATCTGGAAAGCGGCCTGGTCCGGTTTGCAGGAAAAATGGCCCGGGGCTTATGACATCATCGAGGCCTACAATATCAACAACGATGAAATGAGCGCGATGGTCGGAAAGGCCGATCTGGAAGGCGTGGAAATCGATACGGTTGTTGCGGATTGGATGGGCGCCAACAAGGACCGCTGGTCCGGCTGGATCTCCAAGTAATCCGCCTTTTGCCGGAGCGGGCAAGCTCCCTCTCCCCACCCGTTCCGGCCTTTTCCATTCTCTGACTGGACACACCAGATGACCCCCAAGACAAAACTGTCCTGCCGTAATGTATGGAAACTGTACGGTCCAAATGCGGAATCGCTGCTGCGGCAAAACCCGAACCCATCGGCGGATGAGATTCGCAACGCAGGCGTCATCGGGGCGGTGCGCAACGCCAATATCGAAATCACCGAGGGAGAGATTTTCGTCATCATGGGCCTGTCCGGATCGGGCAAGTCGACTTTGGTGCGTTGCCTGTCACGGCTGATCGAACCAACGGGCGGAGAAGTTCTTTTCGATGACACCGATCTGCTGCGCGCCAACGAGAAAGAGCTGATAGAAATCCGCCGCCACAAGATGGGCATGGTATTCCAGCACTTTGCCCTGTTGCCGCATCTGACCGTTCTGCAAAACGTCATGTTCCCATTGACCATTCAGGCTAAACCAAAAGCCGAGGCAACGGCCAAAGCGCGCGACGTAGTGGAACTGGTGGGTTTGAAAGGACGCGAGGACTACTACCCGCGCGAACTTTCTGGCGGACAGCAACAGCGCGTCGGAATCGCCCGCTCGCTGGTGACGGAACCCGACCTGTGGTTTCTGGACGAGCCCTTCTCGGCCCTGGATCCGTTGATCCGGCGCGAGATGCAGGATGAATTCCTGCGTCTGCAGGAACGTCTGCACAAGACCATCGTCTTTATCACACACGACTTCGAAGAAGCCGTCCGTCTGGCCGACCGCATCGCCATCATGAAAGATGGCCAAGTGATCCAGATCGCCACCCCGGAAGAGCTGGTGATGCATCCCGCCACCGACTACGTGGCCGAATTCACCCGCCATATTCCCCGCTCAAAAGTGCTGACCGTCGGCGGCGTCATGATCGCGGGGGCCAGTGGCGATGGCGATCCCATACCGCAATCAACCCGTGTGTCAGACGTGGCAGAACGGATCATTGCATCGGACACCCCAATCCCGATTTCGGATGAAAACGGCCAGATTGTTGGCGCGATAGATCGCAAGGCCGTGGCGCGTGTGCTGTTCGGCGGCGGAGATGCGGCATGATCCGCCTGAACCGCAGCCAGATTGTCATCCTGACGCTTGTTCTGGTAACGATCCTGCTGGGTTGGTTCGGACGCGATCTGGGCAAGGTGATGGATGCCCGCTGGTTGACGAAATTTCCTTCGGCATGGGTGATCCCGTTCAAAACCTACATTTCCTCTGCCATGACTTGGCTGATCGAGGACGCGGCCATCGGGCCGGTTTCGTTCACCGATATCACACGTGCCATCGCCTGGCTGATTGAACAGCCTTACAACTTTGTTCTGGCGCTGCTTGCCAATGGGTTCGTCAGCGGTTTGGGCAATGACGCTCAGGTCATTCTGCCCGCCATCAGCTGGATCGTGGTGATCACCGCAGTGATCGCGTTGGGCCAGTATTGCCGCGACTGGGCACTGGCCGCGTTGGTTGGTAGCTGTTTCATCTACCTTGCGGTCTTTGGCCAATGGGACAGCGCAATGGTCACATTGGCTTCGGTTCTGATTGCAGTTCCGATCGGCGCGGGTGGGGGGCTGCTGACCGGCATCATCGCCTATCGCCACCCGACCTTCGAACGCATCATCTCACCCATTCTGGATCTGATGCAGACGATCCCGATCTTCGCCTATCTGGTGCCTATCCTGTTCATGTTCGGCTTTGGTCCGATCTCGGCTCTGGTCGCGACAATCATCTACGCCACGCCTCCGATGGTTCGGATCACGACGCTGGCACTGAAAGCCGTTGACCCCGAGATTCAGGACTTCGGGCGCATGGCAGGCACGACACAGCGGCAACTGATGTGGCGCGTTCTGGTGCCCTCGGCCAGTCACAGCCTGATGGTGGGTGTCAATCAGGTGATCATGCTGACGCTGAACATGGTCATCATCGCCTCGATGATCGGGGCCGGAGGGCTGGGGTTCGACGTCCTCGCCGCGCTGCGCCGTCTGGACATAGGCGCAGGGTTCGAAGCTGGCATCGCCATCGTTGTTTTGGCCATCGCGGTGGACCGGCTGAGCCAGGCTTTTGCCGAACGGATGGGGCAGGTGCGTCATGAGGCGCCGGGCTCGTGGGTCGCCCGCCATCGGCGGACAGTTCTCGTGCTGATCCTGCTGGTCGTTACATGTGTTCTGGGCCAGTTTTCACCCCTGCTGCTGGAATATCCCGAAAGCCAGACGATCACCACGGGTGCCTTCTGGGACAACACTGTCGAATACCTGAACGTCAACTATTTCGACACGTTCGAGGCGATCAAGGTCTTTTTCCTGACCTGGTTCATGATCCCGATCAAGACGGTTCTGCTGGGCATCCCATGGCCCTGGGCCATTGCCATGCTGACGTTGCTGGGCTGGCACGCAGGCGGCTGGCGATTGGCGCTGCTGTGCGGCGGTATGGCCTCGCTGATCCTTGTCTCGGGCCTGTGGTCGAAGGCAATGGTGACGGTTTACCTCTGCGGGGCATCGGTCATTCTGGCAACCCTGATCGGAGTGCCTCTGGGCGTGCTGGCGGCCCTGAACAAACGCGCCGGAACGGTGATCAATCTGCTGATCGACACGCTGCAAACTCTGCCCAGCTTTGTCTATCTGATCCCGGTGGTCATGCTGTTTCGGGTCGGCGACTTCACCGCACTGATCGCCATCGTGCTTTACGCAATGGCCCCAGCAGTACGCTATGCCGCGCACGGTGTGCGTTCGGTCAGCGAAGACCTGATCGAGGCCGGGCTGGTTTCTGGCTGTACCCGCACGCAACTGCTGCGCCATATCCGCCTGCCGATGGCCCTGCCCGAAATTCTGCTGGGCATCAACCAGACGATCATGCTGGCCCTGTCGATGCTGGTCATCACCGCGCTCGTCGGTACCCGCGATCTGGGGCAAGAGGTCTATATCGCACTGACCAAGGCCGACACCGGTCGGGGTCTGGTGGCTGGTCTGTCGATTGCCTTCATCGCCATCATTGCGGACAGGCTGATCAATGCAGGTGCCCGGCAGGCCCGTATCCGCTTTGGACTGGAGAGCTAACATGAGCCAATCCGATCTGATGACCCGCATCCGCGATCTGCCAATCTGGCAAGGAGATATTGAGGCCACGCCTCTGACCGGCGGCATCACCAACATAAACTACAAGATCACCGACGACAGCGGTTCCTACGTGGTGCGTGTCGGAGACGATATCCCCCTGCATCAGGTGATGCGCTTCAATGAACTGGCGGCCAACAGAGCGGCCCATGCGGCTGGGCTTTCGCCTGCCGTGGTTCACGCCACAGGTCATCTGACGGTATTGGAGTTCATCGAAAGCCGCACCTTGTCCGAAGAGGACATTCGCCACCCCGACACGCTGCCGCGTGTTCTGGACCTGGTGAAAGCCTGCCATATCGAGGTCCCCAAGCATCTGCGCGGCCCGTCGCTGGTGTTCTGGGTCTTCCACGTCATCCGTGACTACGCAGCTACACTCAAGGAACGCGGAAGCACCCATTCGGCTTTGCTACCGGATCTGGTGAAAATCAGTGACGGGCTCGATGCTGAGGCGGGACCATATGACATGGTTTTTGGCCACAACGATCTGCTCTGCGGCAACTTTCTGGACGACGGTGCCCGCCTCTGGTTGATCGATTTCGACTATGCCGGGTTTAACTCGCCGCTCTTTGACTTGGGCGGGCTGGCTTCGAACAACGGCCTTTCGCCCGAACAGGAAGATTGGGTGCTGGAGACATATTTTGAAACCCCCGTCACTGGCGATCTGCGCCATCGCTACACGGCCATGAAATGCGCCTCGCTGCTGCGCGAAACGATGTGGAGCATGGTGTCCGAAATCACTTCGGATATCGACTTCGACTACGCAGCCTACACAGCCGAAAACCTCGCGCGGTTCCGCGCGGCCCTGACAGACTTCAAAAACACCTGAGGACAGACATGACCGACCTTCCGAAAACAGCCAAAGCCGTCATCATCGGCGGCGGGATCATCGGCTGCTCGACCGCGTATCACCTGGCCAAGCTGGGCTGGACAGATACGGTGCTGCTGGAGCGCAAGAAACTGACCTCGGGTACGACATTTCACGCGGCGGGATTGGTGGGCCAGCTTCGATCGAACGCCAATATCACGCAGTTGCTGGGCTACTCGGTCGATCTGTACAACAAGATCGAAGAGGAAACCGGGCTCGGCACCGGTTGGAAGATGAACGGCGGCCTGCGGCTGGCCTGTAACGAAGAACGTTGGACCGAGGTAAAACGCCAGGCCACAACGGCGCATTCCTTCGGTCTGGACATGCAGCTTCTGACCCCTTCCGAAGCGCAGGACCTGTGGCCGCTTATGGACGTCTCTGATGTGATCGGCGCGGCGTATCTGCCGACGGATGGTCAGGCGAACCCCTCGGACATCACTCAGGCGCTGGCCAAGGGCGCACGCATGGCCGGAGCGAAGATACTCGAGGACACCAAGGTCACCGATATCGAAATCGAAGATGGCAAGATCCGTGCGGTGATCACTGAACATGGCCGGATCGAATGCGAAAAGGTGATCTGCTGTGCCGGTCAGTGGACCCGCACATTTGCCGGCCGTTTTGGCGTCAATGTGCCACTGGTGCCGATGGAGCATCAATATATGGTGACGGAACCCTTTGACGTGCCTTCCAACCTGCCGACCCTGCGCGACCCGGACCGGCTGACATACTACAAGGAAGAGGTCGGCGGGCTGGTCATGGGAGGGTACGAGCCAAACCCGATCCCCTGGGCAACCAAAGGCATCCCGCAGGGCTTCCACTACACGCTGCTCGACAGCAACTTCGATCATTTCGAACAACTGATGGAGCTGGCCCTTGGTCGTGTTCCCGCTTTAGAGAATGCGGGTGTCAAAACGCTGACGAACGGGCCTGAAAGCTTCACGCCCGACGGCAATTTCATCATCGGTGAAGCGCCAGAGTTGCGCAACTTCTTCGTCGGTGCGGGTTTCAACGCCTTCGGCATCGCCGCTGGCGGTGGGGCGGGCATGGCGCTGGCGGAATGGGTCCACAAGGGCGAGCCGCCTTTCGATTTGTGGTCCGCCGACATCCGCCGCTTTGGCCGCCCGCATTTCGACACCGATTGGGTGCGCACCCGCACGGTCGAGGCGTATGGCAAACACTACACGATGGGCTGGCCGCATGAAGAACACGACTCGGGGCGGCCCTGCCGCAAATCTCCGCTCTATGACACGCTGAAAGATCAGGGCGCGTGCTTTGGTGAGAAACTGGGCTGGGAACGCCCGAACTGGTACGCCGATGCCTCGCTGGGTGAAACACCGAAGGATGAATACAGCTTCGGCCGTCAGAACTGGTTCAGTGCCGTGGGTCGCGAACACAAAGCCGCGCGCGAGGCGGCAGTGCTGTTCGACCAGACCTCTTTTGCCAAATTCGCCCTTAAGGGTCCGGATGCGCTGGCCGCTATGAACTGGATCTGCGCCAATGACGTGGACAAGCCCGTGGGCGCGCTGACCTATACGCAGATGTTGAACGACAAGGGCGGGATCGAGTGCGACCTGACCGTGGGCCGCGTCGCGCATGATGAGTTTTACATCGTCACCGGCACCGGCTTTGCCACCCATGATTTCGACTGGATCAGCCGCAATATCCCCGAAGGTCTCAACTGTCAGCTTTTTGATATCACCTCATCCAATGCCGTGCTGTCGCTGATGGGCCCGAAAGCGCGCGATATTCTGGCGAAGGTCACGCGCGATGACGTTTCGAACGACCGCTTCAAGTTCGGCACGATCCGCACAATCGGCATCGCCGGGTGCCCGGTCAAGGCACTGCGCGTGACCTATGTAGGCGAGCTTGGCTGGGAACTGCACCTGCCGGTGGAATATGCCCAGACGGTTTATTCCGCCCTGATGGCTGCGGGCCAGCCGCACGGTCTGGTGAACGCAGGCTATCGGGCGATTGAATCGCTGCGGCTCGAAAAAGGGTATCGCGCCTGGGGTGCGGAAATCGGCCCTGACCACACGCCATTCGAAAGCGGGCTGGGCTGGGCGGTGAAGCTGCGCAAGAACGTCGACTTCAAAGGCCGGTCTGCGTCGGAAAAACAAAGGGCCGAAGGCGTCAAAAAGATGCTGGCCTGTTTCACCGTCGACCCGGATGTTATTCTGCTGGGCCGCGAGACGATCTATCGCGACGGCAAGCGCGTCGGCTGGCTGACCTCGGGTGGCCATGGCTTCACCGTGGGCAAATCCATCGGTTACGGCTATGTCCGCAACCCCGAGGGGGTCGACCCGGGATTTGTAACATCCGGCAGGTACGAGCTGGAGGTCGCTACCCAACGCGTTCCCTGCGAAGTCACTTTGCAGCCGCTGTACGATCCGAAAATGGAACGTGTCAAAGCATAAAAGCGACGATACCGGAAGGTTAAGACCTTGTGGTACCGGTAACGTAACAACAGAAGGGAACGGCCAAGCGCCGATACTGGCTTCAGACGGCGGAGTAACTTCCGCCGCGACGCCGGAACTTCATACTGAACTTTCGAGGTTGCTGAGCGACCAAAACCGAAAAACCGATACCCGTCCGAACCGGAAAGACAGGCGACAAGTTTTGCATCAGAGTCGGTTCTCCTTCCTGGCGGACTGACCAATTGGAAGCGCTGGCAGCAAGCCGCCAATTGCGATCAGCCCTGCCCCGACCCATCCCCAGAAATCCGGCAGGTTGTTCCAGATCGCATAGCCAAAGATGATGGCCCAGATCATCCCGGAGTACTCAACCGGTGCCATCAAGCTGAGCGGCGAAACCGAGCACGCTTTCGTTCGACAATACACGCATAAGGCGCCGAACAGCCCGAGTAGAACAACAAGCCACAAATCCGGCGTCTCGGGCAGGTGGTCCCCAGCCGGAACCAGAAGGACAGCGACCAGAAAAATCGTCAGATATTCATAGCCCGTGATTGCTTCTGGCGTGTCGCGGCGGGACAGGGCGCGCGCCGCCGCAAGACCGAAAGCACTGCAAAAAGCCGCGGCCAGCGGCAGCAAAGCGGCCATGTTCATGCCGACGCCCGGCGGGCGAATAATGAGACATGCACCCAAAGCTCCGGCAACCACCGCTAAGACCTGCAGGACGCTCGCGTGTTCCCGAAAGAACAGGGAAGACAGACACATTGAAATGATCGGGGAAACCATGAAGATGATCGTCACCTCAGCCAGAGGCAGTACCTTCAGACCTGCAATGAAAAAATACATCGTTCCCAAGGTCAGCAAGCCTCGGCCAATCATCAGCGGCCACCGTGGCGATACCATCGAACGCCAGGTCGACGGGGCGATGATCCCGAAGAAAAACAGCAGCCCGAACACGCTTTCGAAGAATATGACCTGAAGCTCAGAATATGTCTGGGCCAGCATTTTTGCGACCGCATCCAGCGCGGACATGAAAAACACGCCCAGCGCAAACAAGATTATCCCGCGCGCGCTCCCTTGAAACTGACGAAGCATGGCGCTCATTGGCCGACCTGGTCGAAAACCGAAGTGCGTTCCAGATAAAACTGCGACGAAAACCTGCCCGGATTCTGCTTCAGGAAGTCCTTCATGAAGGTTAGCATTTCGACCGCATCAGCTTTCTTTACATCGACTTTGCCATGGTCCAGCCAGTCTTCAAAACGGGCGAGTTCCTTTAGATCAAACCCTTTTTGACGACCGTATACGATCATGTTGCAATAGGAACGGTGTGAGAAATATGTCCGGCTCATATGCGCTTCAAAAGCTGCTGCGGTTTCTTGTGAAATGACCCCGTTTTCCAACGCAGCCGCCAGCGTGGCCTTGATGTTCACCAATGGTTCAGACAATGCGGGATAACCCAGTTCGGCGGGTCCGTGGTTCAGGGCGACTTCGTCGTCCCGTGTAATCCGGCCGGTGCGGTAATCCTCGAAAACGCGCCCGATCCCCTTCATGCCGAAATCGCAAAGCTCGGCGGCTCTTAGCGCTCCCATGCTGGCGCTGCCGAAAACGTGAACGCCTTGGTCAAGCGCCCAAAGTATTTCCTTGTGTAAGACCGAAGGTGTCAGCTGAAAGTACCCGTCAATGATACCGATGGCATGGGGGTTGCGCGCTATCACGGCCATCACATCCCCCTGTGCAGCAGGTGGCAGGTATTCAGCGTCAAGAATACTCAATGCTTCACTTTTCCGGATCGTGGGGCCGCAAAATACGAATATGGTCATTGGGCCGGTTCCAGCTGTCTTTGCGCCCGCACCCCCATTGCGTAGCGCGGGTCGTCGCTTGGACCTTCCAGTCCCGGAACAAGCACACGGACCACCGAAATATGTTTGGCCACATAGTCCGCGGTTATGTCGATGATGTATGCGTCGTGAAGTCCAGCATTCTGCAAGCCCGCTAATATCTGATCCAGATCATCATCCGGGGTTGCTGTGTCCTGCGATTTTCTTGACCCGAACTCAAGCTTTCCGGGCCTTGCGATTGTCTCGTAAAATTCCATTTCGCGATAGAACTCTTTTGAAAGGTCATCGCGGGAACCGGTGATCAGCGTCAGCCGTTCCTGTGCGGCTTCTGTCAGCGCGCGGGACAATGCGATTTCACGGCACGGGTGGCAACCGGCACCGACCGAGGGCCGCGGCAGCAGAACCGGCAGGTTTCCTTTCTCGCATGTCCAGACCAGATAGATCGGCACACCAATGTCCGAAGTGACGTCCCAGATTGCCACATCAATATCCGCGTCTTGGAATTTTTCCAGAATAGCAAGAAGTGAGCCGTCGCAAATCGTGTCTTGGTCGACGCGTCGCGCGTCACGATCTGTCCAGGGCAATTGCGACCATAGCGCTATGGCGTCGCGTTCAATGACTTCGCACAAGGCGTGGCAGGCGGCTTCGGCAAAGGTGTTTCCTGACGCCAAACCGTTGGAGCTTGAAAGGAAAAACCCACTGCCGGGCGGCAAAGGCCGTGTGTAATTTGTGTGTATCAGTTCATATGGCGCCCAGGCCCCGGAGTTATCCCCAAGCGCTTTCATCTCCAGCCACAATATCGGCTGAAAGGGATCGAACTGTCTTCCCCTGCATTGCGGCAGAAGATCCGGCTCAACGACATTGTGCGTATACCGGATGTCCTCATAACAGGCGTGAATTACCGGAAAGATGATACGCTCTGCATGAAATATCTCTATGGACTCCATCACCGCCGAGGCGACGGCAGCATCATAAGTGGCCCCCTTCCCCTGCGATACAGCCATCGAGCGGGAATTTGGCCGACACACGACGATTGTCGGCAACCCAACCCGGTCGAGCCCGGTGACATCCGCGATGCGCGTTATCCCGAAAACGGGGAACAGATCGCGCATCAGGTCAACGGTCTGGCCCGGCGGGCGGACCCTGTGTGTGCCTTCGAAATACTGCTTCAAAACCAATCTCTGCCGGAAAGGACAAGGCCCGGGATCTGATCCAGGTTTTATTCCCGGGCCTGTTACCAGAACGCCGGGGTTGGCGTTCTGATCCAGCTGCTAGCCCTAGGCTGCCGGATCATTCTTGGCGCCGTGTTGTGACGGGTCGATCTTGGCTCCGCACTGGGTCGGGTCGATTTTCGCACCATGCTGGGTTGGGTCGATTCTTGCACCAAATAGGGTGGGGTCAATCTTTGCGCCGTGCTGCGCCGGATCAATTCTCGCACCAAGTTGCATTGGATCGATCTTGGCGCCAACCTGAGCAGGACTGGAACGGGGCTTACTAGCGTTGATTTCCGGTGATCTTGAAATTCCGGTCGATGCCTTGACCGGTGTTTCCACTTTTACACCTGTCCGACCGATTGAGATCAGCCTGCCATCTGGCGCGCGAACAATAGTCTGATTATCCAACATGAAGTAGCTCCTTGGGTTAATTGGGTCTCCTGATCCTTTGGATGTCACCCGGAATTGGCGACGCGCCCTATTACCACAAAAAACGGCCAAAATCACGAATGGATCAGCAGCCAAGATCGGCCCGGATCCGGTCCGATTGACGGCTTGTATTCGTGCTGTCCACACCGAGTTGCCCCGCCTGCCCGCACTGGATGACCTGGCTGTTGGGATCAATCATCTCGGGCCTGTCGGTGTACGAAACAAGCCCGCTGCCGAGAACCGTGTAAAGACCACTTGGTTTCGGAACGGATAAATACCCCTGAACCTGCACAATCCCGACAGGACCATCAAACAAGCCGGTTTCGATCCTTTTGGCCTCGATCCCGTCCGACGTCGGCATACCGAACACTCGGATCACATCGCCGGGTTCCAGGTGCTTTGGTCTGATCCCGGTGATCTTGCTGCCTCCGATGACGATATCGCCATTTGGGTCCGGACCCAGATAGGTTCCGCTCAGCCGGGCCTGATGATCCGTGCCGTTTAGCCGTTCGACCCGAGAGGCCAGCAGGTGCCCCCCTTGCCACAAACCGCTGATCGCGACCCAGTCTCCCACTTGCACGTCCGGTTTCTGATCTGCGACTTCAATCCGGGTGCCAAGCACGGTCAGGGTTCCGCCTTTGACATCTGATACTGGGCCGACGACCGGCAGAACCTGCCGGATTTGCCTTGCGTGCCAACCATCACCCCTACGCTCGGCTGTGATCGCGACCGTGTGCCCCGGTTGAAGTGACCCGGTGGCTATTGCCGGAACCGAACCTGCCACGGATGCCTGATCGTCAATCTGAATGCGTAACCCGTTCACATGGATACTGCCGAGATGCGTAATCGTTCCGGCGATGCCGGTGCCAATTATCCCGCCTTCCCGCTCTTCGCTACCCTCTGCGCCGGCGGGGGAGGTCAGTATCAGGATTGTCAGGATTGCGGACAAGGCACGGGCAAACAAGAACATGGTCACTCACTCTTATCCCTGCCTTTGTCCGGCAAGGGCATCACATAAGCGCCCGTCGCAAATCGGCCCGAGTGGCCCTTACCCTGATCCTTGTCCTGCAGGGATCGGGCCAGCGCGTTAATTTCCTGCAACAACGCCTGTGCCTTTTCATCGGATACTTTTCGCAACTCTTCGATCGAGGCCTCTGAGAGATGTGAATACCGGACAGCGCGGTCGAAGTTCCGCCGCGCGCCCGGCTCCGCCAGCAGGTTCTGCGTGGCGGCCAACAGATGTGCCGACAATGTCGCCTGATACGCTGCGACCTGTTCCGCCCCGCCGCCCGATGGCAGAAAGGCGTGGGTCAAAAGACGCAAATCCCCATCCTGTCCTTGTTCGACGATATTCTGGTCAAGCAGGGTTTTCAGAACGGTACCCGGGGCCATGTCGATACGTGCAAGCCGAACCAGATCGTCAAATCCCGGCCCACCCTCGCTGCCCTTTCGCCGCAGTTCTCGCGGCTCACCGGAGTTGTCCTGAAACTCGGGTGATGTCGCCCAATGGCTGATCACCAACGCGGCCGCACTGCAACTGCGCTTTTCCGGCGCTTCATCATCAAGATTGCGCAGGCGTTTTACATCCTTGCGATGCAGCCCCGTCAAAAGGCTGGCGCGGCTGTCGCTCAGAGGTGTGTCTGAACTGTCTTCAACCGCTTTCAGCAACGCCTTTTTCAGCGCCTCGGTCGCGCTGCCAACAGTGACGCCATGCGCGACCATCGCCTGTGCCAAAGGCTCCAGCAAGGCTGGCAACGCGGATTCAAGAGGTGTCTTGGGGGTCGTCGACATTGCGCTACTCATTAAAGGCCTTTGGCGGATAACATCTGTCACGCATTAACACATTCAACGCTTTCGTGACTATTTCGTGATCAATCGTGAGTCATAATGGGAAATTTTCCCATTATCAATATTGTGTGACCCCTGAACCGATAGGAAATTGTCATGCAAGAAATCAACATCTCAGCTTCAAGCAATTTTACCCCTCTTAGCTCCTCAGAATTGCCCCTTCGACAACAGCCAGATGTCCTCTGCCATCTCAGCCCTATGGATCAGGTCCGTTTTCGAAACTTCGGCTGGGGCCCCAAGGCGGAACCACGCCACGCCACAATTGCCGAAGCCTTGCAGCATCAAATGCAGCGGAACCCAAACTCGGTCGCCATCGACTGCGGTGGGCACGAAATAAACTACCGTACGTTGGACCAGGCATCCAACCGTCTGGCCGCCGTATTGCGCGCCCATGGTGTGAAACGTGGCGATGCAGTCTGCCTGTTTTTGCACCGCTCGATCGAAATGGTGGTTGGCATTGTGGCCGCGATCAAACTGGGTGCTGCGTATGTACCACAGCATGTCGGCGTTGCGCCTCCCGAAACGCTCCGGCATGTGGCCGAGGTAACGCACGCGCGCGTTCTGCTCAGCCTCAGTGACCTGGCGGATCAGGTGCCCGTATCGGCAAACCAGACATTGATCACCATCGACACGGTCATGTTCGACCCGCTCCTGGATGCCCCAGCCCCGGATACCCGATACCGGGCGCGACCCGAAGATCTTGCGATGATCCTGTTTACATCAGGTACGACAGGTGTGCCCAATGGCGTTCAGGTCAGCCATGCCAATCTGGCGAATGTCCTGCTGACCGCGCCCGGTGATCTGGGAATGTCCCCGGGCATGAAGGTTGGACAGATACTATCCATCGCTTTCGACATGGCCGCCTGGGAAACACTGGGGGCGCTGTCAAATGGGGCAACGCTGGTCATACGCGGCAAGTCCATTCAGGAAACGGCTGAGCAGGTGGATGTTCTGATCGCCACGCCGTCAATCCTGAACGCGCTGGATCATACACGATGCCAACAGGTCAAAGCCGTGGCCGTGGCCGGAGAACCCTGCCCACGCCCTCTTGCCGACAGGTGGTCGGCATTCTGCACATTCTACAATTCCTGTGGCCCGACAGAAACGACAATCATAAACACGGCCGAGCCGCATCACCCCGGCAAACAGATCCTGTCCATAGGTCGTCCGACACCCAACAACACGGTCTACATTCTGGACGAAAACCTGCGCGCCCTGCCAATTGGCCAGAAGGGTGAGATGTGGGCCGGTGGGGATTGCGTGACAAACGGATACCTCGCCAACTCTGAGCTGACGGATGAGCGTTACCGCCCTGATCCGTTTCGCCCTGGCCATATGATGTTTCGCACCCGCGATCTGGGCCGCTGGACCGCCGATGGAGAGCTCGAACATTTCGGCCGCGTTGATGATCTGGTCAAGATACGCGGCTTTCGGGTGGAACTGGACAGCGTCTCAGGCGCGCTCGAACAGTCGCCCTGCTGCCAACAGGCCGTGACGCTGCAATATGACAGCCGAAATCTGGTAAGTTTCATCTCGCCTGCTTCCGCCTGCCCCAAGCGAGCGGCGCGATCAGTTGCGGACCGTCTGCCCTATTATTGCTGTCCGGCTGTGGTGATGCCGATGGACGCCCTGCCACGGACACCACGCGGCAAACTGGACAAGCGCATGCTGAAGCAACTCGCCCGTGACCACATCGCGCAAACCGGGACGGAGCTGAAGTGATGACAACTCAAACCACAAATCTGCAATCCCGGGGCCTGAACTGGCGGCGGGTCACACGGCACCCTGCGCTGATGGAATATCGGCGACTGGCGGCGCTGGTTGCCGTCGTCAATCTGGGTGTTTTCGTGATGGGGCTGCACCAGGGCAAGTGGTTTCATGATGGTGAGTACGCGCTGCACCTCATCGCGGACATGGCGTTGATCAACCTGAGCATCGGTATCCTGATCCGGCAGCAAAGGGTGGTCAACGCATTGTTCTGGCTGGCGACCCGGGTTCCGGCATCCTGGCCTTTGTGGATTCGCTGGGGTGCCGGTAAGGTCTTTCATTTTGGCGGACTGCATTCAGGATGTACCGTTGCGGGCACGATCTGGTTCGGGTTCTTGCTGTTTGGAATGATCGCGAACAGGGGTGCAGAGGCGGCTTCGCCCTCGGGCCTGACACTGACGCTAAGCGCCGCCATGGTCGTGTTGATGACCGTCATGGTGGTTTCGGCGCTGGGACCGATCCGAGCCCGCTTCCATAATATGTTCGAGAAAATCCATCGCTTCATCGGATGGACCGTCCTGGCGCTGTTCTGGGCTCAGACGGTGTCAATAAGTTCTGACACTGGCGATGCATTGTTGCACAGCACAGCGCTCTGGATGCTTTGCCTGATCACACTGTCGATCCTGTCTCCTTGGCTGACGCTGAAACGGGTGAAGGTTGATATTGTCAAACCGTCGAACCATGCGGTGATTGCCCGGTTCGAATACGGCGACACACCGTTTCCCGGCAGTTCCAACGCCATCAGTCACACACCGTTTGGAGAGTATCACTCTTTCGCCAATATCCCGGCCCCGAACCAGAAAGGCTACCGGCTGGCAATCAGCCGGGCCGGAGACTGGACAGGACGATTCATCGACAACCCGCCTGACAGGGTCTGGGTCAAAGGCATCACGACATCTGGCGTGGCCCGCATTGAGGTTCTGTTCAAAAAGGTCGTTTACGTCGGTACCGGGTCCGGAATTGGTCCGATCCTGCCTCATCTTCTGGCCGGTGATGTGCCAAACAGGCTGATTTGGTCTACCCGAAGCCCCCGAAAGACCTATGGGAACGCGTTGGTTGACGAGATCGAAGCGCATACTGACACCCCTCTGATCTGGGACACCGATGAACGGGGTAAACCGAACCTTTCCGCATTGGCTTTGCAGGCGGTGCGTGACAGCGACGCCGAGGCTGTCATCGTGATTTCGAACCAGAAGCTTACGCGCAAAGTCGTGCACGACATGGAAAGCCTGGGCATCCCCGCCTATGGCGCAATCTGGGACAGTTGATCATGTATGAGACAATTCAGACGGAAATCCACGGGCGTGTTGCCACAATCCGCTTCAACCGGCCGGATCGACTGAACGCCTTGAATTCGCAGGTCATGCATGAGGTGCTGGACGCGGCCACCATCTTCGAGGAAGATCCGGCAATCGGCTGCCTGATCCTGACCGGAAACGAGCGGGCCTTTGCGGCCGGGGCTGACATCAGCGAATTGGCGGTTCAGACCTATGCCAGCATGCAGGCCAGTGACTTCTTTGGCGGCTGGGACCGGTTCGCCGCACTGAAACTGCCAAAGATTGCAGCTGTTGGCGGCTACGCGTTGGGCGGCGGGTGCGAGGTTGCCCTGATGTGCGACGTCATCCTGGCGTCGGACACCGCAAAATTTGGCCAGCCTGAAATCAAGATCGGCTGTATTCCTGGTATCGGCGGCACGCAGCGCCTTACCCGGCTGGTTGGACGCGCCAGGGCGATGGACATGATCCTGACCGGTCGAATGGTGGATGCGCCGGAGGCGCTTCAGATGGGTCTGATCAGCCGCGTAGTACCATCCGAAGAACTTGAACAAACCGCACAGGATGTAGGACGAACCATTTCGGGCTATGCACCTGACATCGCAGAAATGGCACGCGCCTGTGTAAACATGGCCGAACATAGCACGCTGGATGCCGGTCTTCGCTATGAGCGGCAGATGTACCACGCCCTTTATGGATTGCCGGCGCAACAGGAAGGCATGAATGCGTTTCTGGAAAAGAGAGAGCCCCGGTTCCATTCCGCCTG
The DNA here is from genome assembly GCF_056538465.1 of Ruegeria sp. BG6. Lineage (NCBI taxonomy): Bacteria > Pseudomonadati > Pseudomonadota > Alphaproteobacteria > Rhodobacterales > Roseobacteraceae > Ruegeria > Ruegeria sp. BG6. The sequence goes on from NZ_JBQFTB010000002.1 coordinate 319,277, forward strand.
AATTCCAACGATCGGGCAAGATCGGGATTGACTTTCCAAAAATTGTATACAGCTATGCGTACAGTTGCATCCAGTGGGGCCACGCCATGCAGACCTGTTACGGTGGAAAAACGGTATACGGAGCCAACCTTGGCATTCTTATGCTTGAAACGCAGTTTCCGCGCATTCCCGGCGACATCGGAAATGCGCTGACCTGGCCTTTCCCGGTACAGTACCGCGTCGTGCGCAGCGCCACGCCCGAGCTGGTGGTGCGCAATGATGCACGGGAACTGGTGGACCTTTTCATCGAAGCCGCAAAAGACTTGGTTGCCTCAGGCTGCGACGGTATCACGACAAATTGCGGTTTTCTGTCGATTGTTCAGGACAAGCTGGCCGAGGCGGTACGGGTTCCTGTTGCCACATCCTCTTTGATGCAGGCCCCCATGATTCAGGCAATGCTTCCCCCCGAAAAACGCGTGGGCATTCTGACGATCTCGAAAGAAACGCTGACGCCGGCCCATCTGGCTGCCGCGAATGTGCCGGCTGATACTCCGGTCGTGGGCACCGAGGGTGGTCGGGCGTTTACCCGTGATATCCTGGGAGATGCCCCCAAAATCGATTTTGCGGCCTGCCGACTGGATATGCTTGATGCGGCACGGCAACTGGTGACAGAACATCCGGATGTCGGTGCAATCTTGCTGGAATGCACCAATATGACGCCTTACGCGGCGGATGTCTGCAAACTGACCGGGCTGCCGGTGTTCTCGATCTACACCTTCCTGAAATGGTTTCATGACTCGCTTGTACCGGATCGGTTTTCCCCGGAACTGGATGATCCACTGCTTGGGTTGGCGAGGTAGACATCGCACATCCTGACCCCGCTGCATGATACAGTTGGGCAGGACTGTGGGTCTATAAGTTCCCCGGAACGTAGAGTTGGGAAAACGCCACGCGCACCAATTCGACCGTCTGTTCACTGCGGCGTTCAATGTGACGCCGTAAAGCTGCGATCGCGGCGTCTTTGTCCCGTGCCTTCACCGCATTCAGGATGATGCGATGCTGTGACAAGGAAGAGTGATCATAGTCCGGCGTATCCCGACGATCACGCAGCAGCCGCAAGTTTATCATCCTTACATACCGGATGCGTTCGTTCACGTTGTACAGCAGCCGGACCAGTTCATTGTTGCCCGACAGACTTGCAAGCTTGACATGAAACTCTTCGTCCATGCGCAAAAGAACATTCAGATCGCTGCAAACAGAATAGGATTTCTCGGCCTCGTCCAGATAGGCGACAACCTCGGCTATTGCGTTGTCATCCGCTCCTTCAATGGTACGGATCAGCGCCTCGGTCTCAAGCGCGCATCGTAGCTGGTAAAGTTCCAGAATCTTGTCGGGGCTGAGTGGGCGGCAAAAAAACCCTTTGCCAAGCTCGAAAGTCAGGAACCCTTCGGCGGCAAGCCGGTTCAATGCCTCGCGCAGCGGGGTGCGGCTGACATCAAGGGTTTTTGTCAACGCGGTCTCGTTCAGGCGCTCACCTGGCATGAACTCGAAACTGATCGCCTTCTTGCGTAACGCCTCGTAGGCGCGTTCTACGCTTCCTTCGGATTTGGACATCTCATACCCAACAGTTCGGATTTTGCCCGTTCTATCAAAGCGCACGGGAAAAGAAACATTTGTCTTCACAGATTGCGACAGTACTGTATACAGGCTGGAATACGATGCAAGGGGCGATGATTCTCGCCGCAATGGGATGATATGACGTCTGAGGCTCAACAAGTCGTCGTAATTGGCGCCGGGATCGTCGGTGTCTCGACCGCTATCTGGTTGCGCCGCAAGGGCGTCGACGTCACCATCGTGGACCGCAACCCGCCAGGGGATGACAGGGCGACGTCATATGGCAATGCCGGGGTGCTGGCTGCATGCTCAGTCGCCCCTGTCACGGCGCCGGGACTGGTTCTCAAAAGTCCCCGAATGGCCCTGGACCCGAACTTCCCGCTGTTTCTGCGCTGGTCCTATTTGCCACGGCTTGTTCCATGGCTGACAAAATACCTGTCACATGCCAACGACAAGGACACCCGGAGAATTGCTGCCGGGTTGGCTCCGCTGACCTCGGACTCGGTCGAGCAGCACTTTGCCCTGACTAAGGGAACAGATGCCGCGCAGTGGGTCCAAACCTCGGACTACAGTTTCGCCTATCCCGACCGCGCCGCTTTCGAAGCGGACAGCTATACGTGGATGCTGCGTCAAACCGCAGGCTTTGAACCCGAGGTTTTGGAAGGGGACGCCGTTCGCGAGTTCGAACCGAACCTGTCGGAAAATCTGAAACTTCTGGCCGTAATGCATGATCACGGATTTTCACGCAGTCCCGGATCATACGTGGCCGCGCTGGCGATCGAAGCCGAAAAACTGGGGGCTTCGATCCGTCAGGCCGAGGTTACAGATTTCGTGTTCACTGACGGTAAGGCAACGGCCGTGATAACGGACAGCGGCACGCTGCCCTGCTCCAATGTTGTTCTGGCGACCGGTGTCTGGTCCGGTCCGTTGGCGAAAAAGCTTGGACTGTCCGTGCCGCTCGAATCCGAGCGTGGTTACCACATTGAATTCGCGGAGGCGGAAAACGGGCCATCGACCCCGTTGATGATCACCACCGGCAAATTTGTCGCCACCCCGATGGCAAATGGGCTACGCTGTGCCGGTGTCGTCGAATTTGGCGGGCTGAAAGCCGGGCCTTCAAAGGCGCCGCTTGATTTGCTCAGGCGCAAGGTCGAGGAAAGCTTTCCGCACCTCAGGTTCGAAAACATGAACAGCTGGCTGGGCCATCGCCCTGCCCCGACCGACAGCCTGCCGTTGATCGGAGAGATTGGCCATAGCGGAGTTCTGGCCGGGTTCGGGCATCATCATGTTGGCCTGACCGCCGGGCCCAAAACCGGACGCATTCTGGCCGGGCTGGTGACCGGAGAGCGCAGCAATATTGATCTGACCGTCTACGATCCGCAGCGGTTCTGAAGAAACGACCATAAACGCCCCTGAAAATCAGGGGCCGAAAATAGGCAACAAGGGAGTTTGAAATGCCAAATACAATCACCAAAATTGCCGCTGGTGTCGCGGTAGCCACCGTATCAGCGGTATCGGCCAATGCTGAAACCTGGGATATGCCGATGGCCTATTCGGCCACCAACTTCCACTCGGCCACCGGTGCGATGTTTGCTGAATGCGTGACCACGGGAACGGCGGGTGAGTTGACCATTCAAACCCACCCGGGCGGCTCGCTCTATGCGGGTGCGGAAATAAAACGCGCAATCCAGACAGGGCAGGTCAACATCGGTGAGCGTCTGTTGTCCGGTCACCAGAACGAAAACGCGCTGTTCGGCTTTGACTCTGTTCCATTCCTTGCGACCTCGTTCGAGGATTCCGAAAAGCTATGGGATGTGGCCAAAGGCCCGCTGTCCGAACTGCTGGCCGAACAGAACCTTCATCTGCTGTATTCGGTGCCGTGGCCGGGTCAGGGTCTGTATTTCGACCGCGAGGTCAACAAACTGGCCGATGCCGAAGGTCTGAAGTTCCGCGCCTATAACTCTGCCTCGGCCCGCATGGCCGAGCTTGCCGGGATGCTGCCGGTGCAGATCGAAGCCGCAGAAATCAGCCAGGCATTTGCGACGGGTGTGGCACAGGGCATGGTCTCGTCCGGGTCCACCGGTTACGACCGCAAAGTCTGGGAAAGCCTGTCGCATTACTACGGCGTGGATGCCTGGATGCCGCGCAACTATGTTCTGGTGAACATGGATGCCTGGAACGGCCTGGATGACGCGACCAAGAACGTTGTGAACGGCTGTGCCCTTGCCGCGGAATATGCAGGCGACTGGCGTTCGATCCAGTACACCGAGTTCACCGTGAACGAGCTGGGCAAGAACGGCATGACCACCGGCCCCGCAAGCGATGAACTGGCCGCTGAACTGCGCGCCATCGGCGAGACCATGACCGCCGAATGGCTGGAAGCTGCCGGCGAACAAGGTCAGCAAATCGTCGATGCCTTCAAGGCTGCCCAATAATCCCTGCCTGAAACATGTCCCGATGCCGATCCGGCGTCGGGGCGCACAAGAGGAGAATTGCCGTGGCGCTGTTCAATCTGTTGCGCGTTGTTCTGGATGCTCTGTACCGCTGGGCCGGATATGTCGCCGCTGTCTTTCTGATCCTGATCCTGTGTTTCGTCTCGATGCAGATGATCTCTCGATGGGTGGGTGAGGTTGTCGTGGGTGGACCAGATTTCACCGGCTATTGCATGGCCGCCGCGTCGTTTCTGGCGCTGCCCTATGCGCTGAACAGCGGCAGCCATATTCGGGTGAACCTGCTTTTGAACGCGCTTGGACGGTTCCGGCGATTTGGGGAAATCTGGTGTTGGGCAGTTGCCAGTTACCTGACATATCTGTTCGCGCGCTACGCCATCAAACTGACCTATGAAAGCTATCGCTTCAACGACATCAGCCAGGGGCAGGACGCGTGGCCCATCTGGATCCCGCAGATGTCGATGGTCATCGGCACGGTCCTGCTGGCAATCTGCGCCTTCGACAACCTGATCAGTACCCTTTTCACGGGTAAGGACAACATTCGATCCGCCGGGGTCGATGTGCACGCGGAGTAAGCCCAGTGGAACAATTCTACCTCGTCTCCATCTTTCTGTTCGCGCTGTTTGTGCTTTTGGGCACAGGCGTCTGGGTCGCCCTCGCGCTGTTTGGCGTGGCTTACCTTGGACTTGAGATGTTCACATCACGCCCGGCTGGCGACGCGATGCTGACCCGTATCTGGACCGGATCCTCAAGCTGGACACTGACGGCGCTGCCGCTGTTCATCTGGATGGGCGAAATCCTGTTCCGAAGTCGATTATCGCAGGACATGTTTCGGGGTCTGAGCCCGTGGATGCAACGTTTACCCGGTGGCCTGGTCCACGTGAATATCGTCGGCTGCACCATATTTGCTGCCGTGTCCGGTTCTTCAGCGGCTACGCTCACCACCGTCGGCAAAATGTCGATCCCGGAACTGCGCAAACGGGAATACCCTGAATATATGATCATCGGGACCCTGACCGGCGCGGCGACGCTGGGCCTGATGATTCCGCCATCTCTGACCCTGATTGTGTACGGGGTCGCCGTCGAGCAATCGATTTCGAAACTGTTCATGGCAGGCATCCTGCCCGGTATCGTGCTGGCCAGCATGTTCATGGCCTATGTCGCTGGATGGTCCTTTCTGCGCCGTGATGAAGTACCGGAAATCTCCGACCGTATGACCTTTGGGCAGAAACTGAACGAAAGCCGGTTCCTCATCCCGATCATCCTGTTGATCCTGGTTGTCATCGGCTCGATGTATGGCGGCTTTGCCACGGCAACCGAGGCTGCCGCTATTGGGGTTATCGGATCGTTCATTCTGGCGGCCATGCAGGGATCGCTGACCAAGGAGGCCTTCATAGAAAGCCTATTGGGTGCCACCCGAACCTCGGCCATGATCGCCTTTATCCTCATGGGTGCCATTGCCCTGACACTGGCGATGGGCTTTACCGGACTGCCGCGCGCGCTGGCGGAATATATCGAAGGGTTGCAACTGTCGCGCTTCTCTCTGCTGCTGGCGCTGATGCTGTTCTATATCATTCTCGGCATGTTTCTGGACGGCATCTCGTCGGTCGTCCTGACCATGGCGATTGTGCAGCCGATGGTCGAGGGCGCGGGCATCGATCTGATCTGGTTCGGAATCTTCATCGTGGTGGTTGTGGAAATGGCGCAGATTACACCCCCGATTGGTTTCAACCTTTTTGTTATGCAGGGGATCACCCGGCACGAGATGGGATATATCGCCAAGACCGCCCTGCCGCTGTTCCTGATCATGGTGGTGATGGTCTTTGTGATGATCGCTTTCCCGGAACTGGCCACCTGGCTGCCTGACAATATGCGGAACTCGGCTGGCCGGTAACCGGCCGGCCCCTTCCACACTTTATATTCGCCTGTCACAGCAGGGGGGACCCACGTCATGACCCGATCCAAAATACTCGCAGCCGTTGATCTTGTGCACAAAGACAGCGACGCCCACGTCGTTCACGAAGCGATTTCGCTGGCCCGATCCCATGACAGCACGGTCGAGGTGATCTTTGTCATACCGGATCAGGAGCTCAGCTATGTTCAGGGTTACATCCCGGCAGAAATGCACCAGCAGGTACTGATCGAGGCAGAGAATGATCTGGCCGCGTATTGCGCCGACTTCAATTGGCACGGCGTCGCACACAAAACCAGGGTGCTGCGCGGTGTCGTTTACGAGCAATTGATCAACCACGCCGACGATCAGTCAGCAAGTTTCGTCGTGATCGGTGCCAGCAAACCATCGGTCCGGGATTTTCTGATCGGACCAAACGCTGCCCGGGTGTCGCGATACGCCCGTTGCAGCGTGCTGGTCGTGCGGCCGAACTGACCACCATCAACTCTCACTTTCGGAGACATACGTGAGCGACCATAAAATCGAAACTCTGCGCGTTCATCGCATTTCGATCCCCGCCAAAGCTGTCCATTCGCATGGCAGCGGCGACGTTGCAGGTATTAACGTTGCGATATTGGTGTTGGTAACGGATACCGGCCTTACAGGCTGGGGCGAAGCTTCACCCTGGCCTGTCTTTACCGGAACCGCCGAGGCGAACGCCGCCGCCCTTCACGTGCACCTGCGCCCGCATCTGATCGGTCAGGACCCGGTCCAGGTCGAAAAGCACATGAACATGGCGGAGAAGGTGCTGATCGGCCACCCCGAGGCCAAGGCCGCGCTGGAAATGGCGCTGCTGGACATCACCGGCCAGATCACCGGCCTTTCGGTCTGCGAACTGGTCGGCGGTAAAATGCGTGACAGCATGGGGATGAGCTTTTCGGTCGCCAACCCCGATTTTGACGCGGACCTCGATGACATCGCCGCGATGTGGGAAGACGGCGTGCGCATCTTCAAGTTCAAGACCGGTTTTGCCGACCATCGGTTCGACCTTATGCGCTGTGAAAAACTGCGCGAAATCTATGGCGACGAGGCGGACATCCGCATTGACTACAATCAGGGTCTTCCGGCCTATGACGCCGTGCGCTGCATCCGGGATCTCGAGGCGTTTCGCCCGACATTTGTCGAACAGCCCGTCAAGATGCACGAACGTGAAGCCCTGGCCCACATTGCGCATGTAATCGATACGCCGATCATGGCAGACGAAAGCGTGTTTGACCCCAAAGGCGCGCTTTACGGGGCGCAGATCCGGATCGCGGACATTTTCTCGCTCAAGATCATGAAATCCGGTGGTATTCGGCGGACGCTGGAGGTGGCGGCAATCGCCCGTGCTGCCGGAATCGAAATCTATGGTGGCTGCATGTTCGAAACGGGACTGGCCCATGCCGCCGGTGCCCATCTGATGGCCGCCGTACCGGACCTGGTCCTGCAATGCGAATTCTACATGGCGACCTACTACGCCGCCGAAGACATTCTGATCGAACCCTTCCCTGTCAAAAACGGGCGGGTACACGTTCCGACCGGGCCGGGCCTGGGCGTTCAGGTCAATCCTGACATGCTGACAAAATACGCTGTCGCAGAACCTTTGACGTAATCTCAAAAACTTCGGATCGGCTGCATACAGCACTGTGTGCGGTGGTTGATCGGGAAAGGGAACCTACCCATGGAACACCAAGACACAAAGCGCATGAACGGCGCCCAGATCATCCTGAAGATGCTCGAATTGCACGGCGTCCGCCATGTTTTCGGCCTGCCGGGGGAAACCACCATCGGCTGGTACAAGGAATGGCGTGAACACAGCAATATCGAGTTCGTCCTGACCCGCGATGAACGCACCGCATCCTACGCCGCCGAGGCCTATGCGAAGATCACCGGGCGCCCATGCGTTCTCGAGGCCCCCAGCCCCGGCGTCACCCATTGTTCGCCCGGCATCACCGAAGCTTTCCTCAGCTCGGTTCCGGTGATCTTTTTCAGTTCGGACATTCCGATCAATCAGGACAAAAAACACGGTCTGACCGGGGTCGATCAGACCAAACTCTACGACAGTATCTGCAAGGAAAGCTTTGTGCTGACCAACGCCAGGGAAATCCCGTTCCTGCTACGCCGGGCCTTTCGTGTCGCAACCTCCGGTCGCCCTGCACCGGTGCATATCCGAGTGCCGATCAACATCTTCGGAGAAGAGGCGGAGATTGACGATCTCTATGCCGAGGCGGAATACAGCCAATACCCGGCGCACCGCCCAGTTGCCGACCACAGCAAAATCCGCGCTGCAATCGACATTCTTCTGGCTGCCAAAAAACCGGCCATTGTCTGCGGCCAGGGCGGGCTGATCTCAAAAGCCTCCGACGCAGTTCTGGAACTGGCGGAACTTCTGCAAATTCCCGTCGGCACAACAACGCCCGGCAAAGGCACTATCCCAGAAGATCACCCACTGGCGCTGCGCGTCATCGGGGCGCGCGGTGGTATGGAGTATTCCAACCAGTACGTGTTTGAAGCTGACACGATCTTCTTTGTCGGATCAAACACCGACAGCGCTGCGACCGACCACTGGAAGCTGTACGGGGACCCGAAATCCAAGACCTTTCTGCATCTGGATATTGCCGAGGCGCATGTCGGCAACAACTTTCCCGTCAAAGTGGGCATGGTCGGCGACGCGCGGGCCAGCATTGAATACATGGTCGAGATCATCAGGGCCGAGCATCCGAACCTGAAGCGCGACAGGATCGATCTGAACCCGATGAAGAAAACCGCGCTCGACAATGCCTTCAACTCGAACATCCCGATGCCCGAAGGGACGATCTCGCCGGTCAAGCTCAGCCAAGCGCTGGACAAAATAATGCCGGACGACGCCGTGATCACGTCGGAGCCGGGCGTCAGCGCGATCTACCCGTCTGCCCTTCTGACGTTCAAAAAGCCGGGCCGCCGTTACATCACCAACTACTCCATGGGGGCGCTGGGATATTCGGTGCCTGCCTGTCTGGGGGCGTCCTATGCCAATGACGGTCCGGTGATTTCCTTTACCGGTGACGGGTCGTTCGGATTTGTCATTGGCGACATGGAGTCGATCAAGCGTTCCGGCAAAAACGTTACGATTATCCTGACCCGCAACGACACATTCGGCTGGATCCGGGGCGAAGCTATCCTTCTGGACGAAATAGATGAACCGTGGTCCACCGACTTCGGCCGTGTGGATTACTGCAAGGTTGCCGAGGGGTTTGGTTTCCGTACCGCGAAAATCACAAGTGAGTCAGAAATAGAGGCTGTTCTGTCTGAGGCGATCGCCAACCCCGGAGCGAACTTCATCGAAATCATGGTTCCGTCGCAGGACAATATCGTCCCGTTCGTCCCGAACTGGGTGCGCGCCGCGCGGGCCAAAAACCTGCCGCACTTCTACTGACTCAAGCCGCGGCCCCATTGGCCGGGGGCCGTGCAAAACCCTTCTTATTCCACCGAAGATAGTAAGAAAGGTATTAGGTTGGCGCGTGCTGACATGCGCCAACACGGACAACGAAATCGCCTCAGCCCCGGCACACGGCCTGAGCTATTTCAGTAATGGCATGATGGAGTGATTTGGCCGAGGACCGAGGGCCAAGGGCGGAGAAGGACGTTCCGGTCTCGTGGCACCACAGGTAGCACCCGATGTGGTGGATCGAGCATCGGGTTGCGGCACCGGATTCCATGGTTCGGATATCAACATTGCAAAGCCGTTCGAACAGATCGCAGGCGGCCGGGCCAGTAATGTCAAACCGGCACCAGCCGTCGGTTTGTTCGACAACCGAAGCAGTGTTTCCGACAGCGGCCTTGACCTCAACTGCCAGCATCTCGTGGCTTGCGTGATCGGCGTCGATCATCCAACTGTCCGGACCAATCCAGAATGCCGAAAAGGCCGATATCGCCACCGATTGGCCCGGCGCAGGCAGAGCCGCACCTATCAACTCATTTGCCTTGGTGACACATGCTGCCTCATGCCCTTGACGTGCGGTCAGTGACGCCAGCGCCCGCGAGGTGTTTTCCGTGATCGTCAAGCCGGGAAAGCCGTCTGATCGGGGCTCGGCACCTCCAAGCGGTGTGAGCGGTTTCAGTTTATGCACGCTGACGTCCTCCATCGGGATCGACAAAATGGGCGCTGACCACCTCGACCTTCACTTCGCTGCCCTCCAGGGGGTTGACCAGACGCAGAACCTCGCCCATCCGATCTGCACCGTTTTTCAGGAACCCGATGCCGATCGAACTGTGCAGGACCGGTGAATAGGCGGCCGAAGTGACATAGCCCTGGTCGTGGGCCGCATCGACCGGACCATCACTGGTCATCAAATGGCCCCCTGCGACCACGGGGTCGCCGGCATCCACCGGTTTGAAGCCCACCAGACGCAGAGCGTCTTCCTCGTTCAGCCCAGCGCGCTCGCTCAGGGTGTTGCCGATGCAGTCCTTCTTTTTACTGACCATCCGGCCCATGCCAAGGTTCAGCGCTGTGGTGGTGCCGTTCAGCTCATTGCCGGTGGCATGCCCCTTTTCGATCCGCATGACGCCCAAGGCTTCTGTGCCATAGGGTACCACACCGAATTCCTCTCCCGCCTCCATCAGCGCGCGGATCATCGCATCGCCATAGCGTGCGGGCACGGCGATTTCATAGGCCAGCTCGCCGCTGAAAGAGATACGGAACAAACGCGCCCGGCAACCGCCGCAAACGGTGATCTCGGCACAGGCCATGAACGGGAACGCTTCGTTCGATAGATCGAAACCCGGATCGACAATCTTTTCCAGCAACTTGCGGGAATTCGGCCCGGCCACGGCATACTGGGCCCAGGCCTCGGTGGTCGAGATCAGCTGCACGTCCAGATCGGGCCACAGACATTGCCGCGCAAACTCCATCTGACGGTAAACCAGAACGGCGTTGGCGGTGGTTGTCGTGACCACAAAGTGGTCGTCGGCCAGTCGCGCAGCGGTGCCGTCGTCATAGGCGATGCCGTCTTCACGCAGCATCAGGCCATAGCGTATCTTGCCAACCGGCAGTTTCGCGAACCCGTTGGCATAGATTCTGTTCAGGAACTCAGCCGCGTCCGTTCCCTGCACGTCGATCTTGCCCAGGGTGGTAACATCGCAGACACCAACCGATTTGCGGGTCTGCAGAACCTCGCGATCCACCGATTGCCGCCAGTGCGTCTCACCCTTTTGCGGGAACCATTGTGCCCGAAGCCAATCGCCGACTTCGGTGAACACCGCGCCCTGTTCCGTTGCCCATTTGTGGCTGGGCGTCTCTCGGGTCGGATGGAAATGTTTGCCGACCGACCGGCCAGCCAGAGCACCCATCGCAACCGGCGTATAGGGCGGGCGGAAAATGGTGGTGCCGGTCTCCGGGATCGACTTGCCCGTCATCTCGGCCATTACCGCCAGGCCACCCATATTCGACGTCTTGCCCTGATCGGTGGCCATACCCAACGTGGTATAGCGTTTCAGATGTTCGACCGAGACATAGTTCTCCTGATGCGCCAGTTTGACGTCCTTGACGGTCACATCGTTCTGCTGGTCGATCCAGGCGCGGCCCTTGCCCTCTTTCACATACCAGAAGGGTTGCAGGTTCACCGGTGCGTCCTCGGCCTGCGGCATATCCCCGACCTGCGCCGCAATCCCGAGGCCCGACAGTGCTGCCGCCGCCCCTTCTGCGCCGGATTTCAGCGCGCCGTGGGTCGACATCAAGCCAGCCGCGGTCCCGGCGACCGTCATTCCGACCGGCAACACGTCACCCGGAACAAACGCTGCAAGACCCTCGTTCCATTGCGGGCGCCCGCGCTGATGGCAGGTCAGGTGCACATTGGGGTTCCAACCGCCTGAGACAGCCAGACCGCCGCATATGATATCGCGGGTGAACCCTTTCGCTGTACGGACCGTCACCGACCCCAGACCCAGTCTGCCCTTGCTGTTGATCACCTGCGCACCGGCGAACAGTTCCGTCCCTTCGATCGCGGGTGCGTCGGCCCGCGTGTCGATCACGGCGGTGACATGTACACCTTTGGATATCAGGTCGGCAGCCGTGCGATGACCGTCATCGTTGTTGGTAAACACCGCCATGTGTTCGTGCGGTGTCACTGCCCAGCGATTGGCATAGGCCCGGGTTGCCCCGGCCAGCATCACGCCGGGGCGATCATTGTTGGTAAATGCGATGGGCCGCTCGGTTGCGCCAGCGCATAGCAGCGCCCGTTTCGAATAAATCCGCCACATGATCTGCCGGGGCTGCCCGGTACCGGGCGTCAGTACGTGATCGGCCACCCTTTCGACAGCACCATAGGTGCCATGATCGAAAGCCCCGATCACGGTGGTGCGCGACAGCAGGCGTACATTGTCCATCGCCGAAAGCTCTGCCACGGCCTGCGCTGCCCAGTCCGATCCGGCCATTCCGCCGACCTCGTAACTTTCGGCGTTAAGGCGCCCGCCCAGGACAAAATCCTCGTCCGCCAGAATGACTCGTGCACCCGCACGACCTGCCGTCAGCGCAGCCATCAAGCCCGCCGGACCGGCCCCGACCACCAGCAGATCGCAATGCAGAAAGCCCTTGTCGTATACATCAGGGTCGTCCTGTCCGGACACGCTGCCCAAACCGGCCGCGCGCCGGATCGCCGGTTCATAGAGCTTTTCCCAGAACGCCTTCGGCCACATGAAAGTCTTGTAATAAAAGCCCGCCGTCAGGAAGTTGCTGAACATGTCATTGACCGACAACACATCCCGCTTCAGCGACGGCCAGCGGTTTTGCGATTTTGCCTCGAGCCCGTCAAAAAGCTCGGCCACGGTGGCACGGGTGTTGGGCTCCTGCCGCGCGCCCGAGCGGAGTTCGACCAGCGCGTTGGGCTCTTCGGATCCAGACGTCAGCGGCCCGCGTGGCCGGTGATACTTGAACGACCGACCCATCAGCCGCACGCCATTGGCCAGCAGGGCCGAGGCCAGTGTGTCGCCAGGGTGACCCTGATATCTTTTACCGTCAAAGCTGAAGCTCAGGGGCTGCGTCTGATCGACAAGACCGCCATTCAACCGGTTGGTCTGTACGCTCATTTGCCGCGCCCCCTTGCCCGGGCCACATCACGGGCCAGTTCGACGGATGTGATCTCATGCGTCAGGGTGTTGCGCGTTACCACCAACCAGGACCGGTCGCCTTGCTCGTGATACCACAACTCACGATGCTCTCCGGCCGGGTTGTCGCGCAGATAGAGGTAGTCGTGAAAGGCTTCGGCAGCATTTTCGGCCTGCCAGTCGGGGCGGTCGATCAGGGCAGCGTCGCCGAGATAGACAAACTCCTGCGCATCGCGGGGCCCAAGAAGCGGATGGTTGATAATCAAGGCATTGGCTCCTGTCGCATTTTCGAACCGCGGAACCGGTTACCGGTTTTGCAGAAAATGCTCATGTCTTCTTCAGTGCAGGTTGGGCTGCGCGCCCACCCCCTTCTCATCGATCATGTGACCGGTGCGGAACCGGTCCAGGCGATAGGCGGTTGCGACATCATGCGGCCGGTCTGTGGATAGCAGATGCGCAAAGCACCAGCCCGAGGCCGGGGTCGCCTTGAACCCGCCGTAACACCACCCGCCGTTGAAATAGAGCCCATCGATATGTGTCCGGTCGATGAACGGGGACCCATCCATCGACATGTCCATAACGCCGCCCCAGGCGCGCAGCAGACGCACCCGGCCAAGCGCCGGTATTAGCGCCACGCCGCTTTCCACAACATCCTCGATCACCGGCAGGTTCCCCCGCTGGGCGTAGGTGTTGTACATGTCGATATCGCCACCAAAGACCAGTCCGCCTTTGTCGGACTGGCTGCAATAGAAGTGGCCCGCGCCAAAGGTGATCACACCGTCAATCACAGGCTTCAGCCCTTCGGACACAAACGCCTGCAACACATGGCTTTCGATTGGCAGACGCATGCCTGCCTTTTCCATCACCCGGCCTGAAGACCCGGCCACAGCCACGCCAACTTTCTTGGCCCCGATGAACCCACGCGAGGTCTCGACCCCCAGAACCTTGCTGTTCTCGATGCGAAAGCCAGTGACCTCGCAGTTCTGGATGATGTCCACGCCACGCTGATCCGCGCCACGCGCATAGCCCCAGGCCACCGCGTCGTGGCGCACCGTGCCGCCGCGCCGGTGCAGAAGCCCGCCCTTGATCGGAAAGCGGCCGTTGTCGAAGTTCAGGAATGGATACATCGCCCTGACACCCGCTGTATCCAGCAGTTCCGCGTCCGAGCCGTTCAGGATCATCGCGTTGCCCCGGCGCCGTGCCACATCGCGCTGCGCATCCGTATGAACAAGGTTCAGAATGCCGCGCTGGCTGACCATGGCGTTGAAATTGAAATCCTGCTCCAGCCCTTCCCAAAGCTTCAGGGAAAACTCGTAGAACGGCTCGTTCCCGTCCAGCAGGTAGTTCGAACGAATGATCGTCGTGTTCCGCCCGACATTTCCACCGCCGATCCAGCCCTTTTCCAGAACTGCAATCCGCGCCTCGCCGAACTCTTTAGCCAGATAGTAGGCTGTGGCCAGACCGTGGCCGCCGCCGCCTACGACAACAATATCGTATTGGCCCTGAGGTTCAGGGTCGCGCCACGCCGGTTCCCAGCCCTTGTGCCCGGTCAGAGCCTCTTTGATGACCCGAAAGCCGGAATATCGCATGCTTTGCCTCGTTCTCGTTTGGAACGCCGTCTGGCGTTCCGCTTGGCCATACTCATCGAATCTAAGACCAACACATGTCATTCCGCGACATTGTTTTTCGTTTTCGGGTCAAAATTCAGAGAAGCCGGTTAAGAGACTTGACCTTCCGAGTATTGGAAATCGAGTACTCGAACACAAGAAGCGGGCAATCGCACATGCGTCGTCAAGATGGTTGGTTCCATTCCGATCTGCAGATCTTAGCGCCAGAAACTGCGTTCGCTGATGTTCGACCTGTGTTTCGGCACGGTTCGCAGTAGCCGGGGAACATGAGCGTTTTTGAGAAGGGCGGGAGCTGTGGTATGATTTCACAATAAGACAAAGGATTTAGACATGTTTGAAGGTTTAAACCCCATAATTGCCTTCCGAATGTCCGAACGATTGCTGCTGACCGCAATAGTCATTGTCGTCGCTCTGGTTGTTCTTGTCGGATTCTGGAAAACCGTTCAGAAAATCACGGTAACTGACAGTGGCCCGCTGGGTGTTGCCGGGTCAATGGCCCTGTCCACCCCTGTTTTCGCGCTGTTGGCGGTGATACTGTATGCGTGGGTCAGTCTTTCGCACCCCATTTCCTATTCCGACGCAGCACCGCAGACCGCCGCGGAAGAACAAGTTGCCGCAGCATCAGGCAGCGCCCCCAGCAGTTTCACAGGATCTCTGAGCGAGCAGTCCCATCAAGTTGCGGCGTCCGAGATCGACGCCTATGCGCGCCAGCAGGCCCGCCATCAGATTTGGACCCTGAACTGCCTTGCGGATTCGACAACCGTTCGCCCTTCGGCACAAAGCGACCTGATCGGAATCAAGCTGTCGTTGATGAAACAGGTCTGGCAGGACGATTGGGGCAATTCGGTGCAATTCGAACGCTGGGCGCAAAATCCATCAGAAGGCGTTCGCCCTTCCGATGCGGCGCTTGAGGTATTTGAAGGCAGGCACACGGGATGTTGAGGCTGGTTATTCTCATCTACGTCCTGATGACCGGCAGTCTTGCGGCCGAAGTCGTCTACAGTCCTGCCGATCTTCAGCGCGTTCGCGACCGCGCAATTCCCACGATTCAATCCGTCATGTGGCAGGACATCGTGCCACGCCTGCCTGATCAGTTTCGAGACCGCGCCAGTGACGTGCAGCTGTTTTTCCCGGAACGCGGACCGGGCCCCATGTCATTCTATGCGTCACCCGCAAATGGCGAAATCTACATGCCATTGACCTCGTTACGGTTTTTCGATGATATCGCGACGCTTCACGCCTGGTTTGAATCCCAGGACTGCCCGACGGAATACATTCAGACCTACCTCGCAGGACTTCTACGGGCGGGCGAGGATCTGCCGGCCCCGCTTGTCGCTTTTGGTCTGGATCGTGACCGGCTCTTTGCCGACAACTACACCTATGACCTGAGCGGCAAAATTTATTCTTCGGCAATTCAGTTCATTCTGGTTCATGAACTGGGGCATGTTCTGCTGGATCATCAGGTCGGCGTTGAAGGCGCAGAAAGCCGTCTACAGGAAGCCGAAGCCGACAGTTTCGCACTGGATCATTTCGCACGGTTGGGTGGAAACCCCATGGGCATATTCTGGTACTATCAGGCCGCATGGTGGCACGACCCGGCCAGTGACCGTGGAAGGCGCGAAAACACCCATCCGGTTTCAGCGGAACGCATCCGGTCGATGGCGAACCGGTTGATCGAAAACCCGGGCGATTTCGCCCATGGCGAAGCCAACCCCGAGCGTGAAGCGGGCTTTGTCAGGCAGCTTGGCGTCATGACGGCCGCATTTGCCGATCTGATTGACGATGACACTTTTCTGACCTGGATGGCTCCGGCGATGTTCAACGACTATCCGCTGTCCAATCTGCGTCAGGCCTGCCCCCACCAATAGGTGCGGATCAAAACCTTGCCAGACCGCACAAATCCCGTTTGCGTTACTCGTGTTTCGCGGGCGATGTTCGATTGCGGAACCAGCGTCATCGCCACGTCGATATTATCGTTTTGAATATCCTTGCGAAAACAGATCTGATGGTGGCACACGTAGGATATGAAAATAACGTTCAAACAAATCGATGCGTTCCGGACAGTGATTTCAACCGGAACTGTGACCGAAGCCGCCGAGGTGCTCGGAATTTCGCAGCCTGCGGTCAGTCGGCTTGTCTCGGATCTGGAATCCGAAGTTGGATTTAGCCTTTTTCAGCGCTCTGGCAGGGCGCTTGTTCCGACGGAAGAGGCGCGGCTACTAGTGAACGAAGTCCGCCAGGCCGTCAGCGGCATGGAACATATCAAGCAATCTGCGACGGCGATCCGCCATTTCGGCCACGCACGCCTCAGCCTGGTTACGACCCCGTCATTTGCGTCACAACTGGCTCCCGATCTTATCAAGGAATTTTCGGAAACCTGCCCTAAAGCGATGGCGCGCATGGAATTCGAAGCCAATGACGACACTGTCGAATGGCTGGTGTCGCAGAACTATGATTTCGGCATCAAGACAAGCCCGCCATCAAACCCGTCCTTTGAAAGCCTGAAGCTGTATGACGACGATGCCTATTGCGTGCTGCCCGAAGGTCATCCGCTTGCGGCCAAGGAAATCATCAAAGCCCGCGATCTGCAGGACGAAAGCTTTATCTCATACATGGGCCTGTCCCGCTTTCGCTTTGAAGTGGATCGGTTTTTTGAGGCCAATTCTGTTACGCGACGAATGAAATACGAAGCCCGGACAACGGACGGGATCTGCCGTCTGGTCGCGCGCGGCCTGGGCGTATCCATTGTCGGATCGTCCAGAGATTACCTGAAAACGATGCCTGGATGCATTGTTCTGCCCTTTGCGGCGCCGCTTAGCTTTCAGGCCATCCTGTTCTGGTCCAAAAACGAGCCTTTGTCGGCGGTGGCAAAGATCTTCCTGGACCTTGCCCGCCAGAAGGCAAACTCAGCCTAGATCATGCTGCAATTGGCGGCGACATGGTCAGGTTGCGGAAATGATGACCTTTAGGAAGGTGGTCACTGCTCGGGCCGCCTGAGTAAGGAAAGCAAAGAACGTATTCCTCGTCCGACATCAGGGTTCCAACCAACCTGGTCTCCAAGGCAAACTCCCGGTCAAAGCTTGTTCGATAAGGCGCTCATCGACAGTGCCGCTAACAGACGACCTTCATTCAAACGTCTCCGATCCGTCCGGTTCGATGTGGGCGGCCTTGTTCATTTGCTGACGAAAGACTGCCAGTTCCTGATACATTCGCCGCCGCGCCCGGCTCTGGTTGCCTAGCGGGCGGTGGTCGGCCAGCGAATGCCAGGGATTGATCCGCAAGTTCCGCGCGAAAGACATCTGGGCCGGAGTATCAAATTCCTGCTGCGGGATATGAATACGCGCGACGGGTATCCAGGGCGATTTGTCCTCGGGCCACAGCACCGAAGCATCCTCGACCGGCATCAGGTGCGGGTCGGTCTGGATCTGCACCAGCATCTCAAATTTGGCCGGACCCGCGCGCAGGGCGCGGGACATGTTGTCCCGTAGGTAGTTCGGTGGCACGCGCCCGAACGGAACGCCGGGGATGGTCATCGGCACATCGGTCAATGGTTTGTATGAGTACAGCATTGCCTGCCCTTCGCCCAAAAGGTACGGCACGCAACTGAAGTAGCGCTGGCCCAGCGGATTGTACTGGGTCTCGTTCCACAGACCCTGCATGAGGAAGTCAATCAGGTGTGAATCCTTTGGGTTCAGGAAATACCAGATCGGCTCGTCAATAGTGCTCCAGTATTGCAGCTTGGCATTCTCGCGCACGTCCGGCGTCACGAATGTCGGCGTGACGACGGCGGGCCAGTCCTGAGTGAATTTCTCCTCCTCCATCAGCTTCGGCCCCGGCACATCCATCAGCTTGACGGACATTGACCCGAACCCGACATCCCGAATGTCTTCTGGCACATCCGGGCCGGGCCCGGCAAAGCGAATATAGGCCGGATAGCTTCGTTCGGTTGCAAATACGCCTTTACGCAGGTGTTCGGGCAAATCGGGATTCACCGTAAAGGTTGCGCGTACCAGCCCGTGTGTTTTGGTATTGCCACCGCGTTCGTAGGCACCGGGTTGAAAATGCAGGTTCATCTGCTCGCGCATCTCGTCGATGATTGTCTGCAGCGCCTCCTCTTCCCAGTCGAATATCTTTTCCTCGGCCAGGCCAAGCCCAAGGTTCGGGCGCTTGCGGTTCTTGAGACGCTGAAGAAAGCGCGCCGCAGGTGCACGCACCAGGCGGTTTAGCTGCGGGCGGAAAAATGGCTCCAACCTGCGTTCGAAGTGCAGCCCGATCTGAAGCAGTGAATGCAAAAAACGGCGGATGAAAAGAAGGATAGCGCGCATGAGGATCTCCTATTCCTTCTGTTCTGCGAGCAAGCGTAACGCGCGCAAGCCGGGCAGGAAGAAATAGCCGCCGCCCCTGACGGTCACGAATTGCGGCAGGTGGTCCAGCCGCTCGGCGATACCGGTCGCACGCTGGATACTGAAACTGTCTGATGCCACGCCGCCGACGGGCTCGCGGCTGCCGACAATCGGGTCCGCCTCACCACGCAACCCATCGAAGGAAGGCGAAGACATCCAGGCGTTCTGCACAAATTCGAACTGGCGCGTGATATCGGCGCAAAGGCAGACAAAATGCAACCCCCTGGCCTCTTGATCGACCCCTTCGCCTGACAGCGCCTGTTCAGGCGACAGCGGCGGCCCGTAGGCGCGCCCGCGACGGACAAGCCGGTGAAAGCGTGTCGACGCAACCAGATCATGCCGTCCCGGCAGCTTGTCCCGCCTGCGGCGGAACCCAAGCGTGCTGGTGATCCAGGCCCATCGGCTGGTGACACCGGGTGGCTGATCACCGGTTCTCGGATTGGCCCGCCTGATATGGGCGCCGACTGGGCAGACCACGCCATCGATGTCATCCTCGTAGGTGAAATTGTTTCCCTGACGCCCGCCCTCGATCTCGCGCCTGCCCTTTATCAGCGGTGTGCCGTCCCGCGCGCGACCCACCATCGCCGTTGCCAGCGCTTCGCGGTGCGCGGCGTCGCCATGCGCCACCGAGTCGAGATGTCGCCAGAACCCCGGCACGTCCTGTTCAAGCTGGCGCATGACCAGATAGCTGCCATTGTGTCCAAAGCCGTTGTCCCCCGAGGCCGCGCCGGAATGCGCCGTTGATCCATCTTCGGCGGTGATCAGCGGACCGGAGGAGACTTCCTTGTATTCATTGACATGCCCCAGAACGACCTCGCCGGGTGCGATAAGATTTGAATACGCCTCTCGACCATGCTTGGGTGGGGGGCTTTTCCAGTCCCAATCCACTTTCGGCTCGCTGATACCATCGGCAAAACCGAAAGGCTCGATGCCGTCATTCAGGCGCGTCGGCAGTTCTTGGATGATGTCGAATGCATCGTGAAATGCGTGTTCAAGAATTGTCGACTTGAAAGGGCCGAGCCCGCCCTCGCGCGCATAGAGCATCAGCAGCACATGGACTTTGCCACCCTCCCAGATCCAGTTTTCCGGCGCGTTTCCACCGGAATCACCAAGCCTTCGGATGCGGCTGGCTTCACCTGCCATCCCGGCCAGAAATGGCTGCGAAAACTGCGCCAGAATCTCGTCCGGCAAACCAAGTGCGCGCAATCCGCCAGCCGTAAACGCAACCTGAAGCGCGACCTCGGGCGGGGTATCCAACCACTCGGCCGACGTTATGGGTGCAGTTGCCAGCCAATCCCGGGCGATCCGAGCATCCGAAACGGTCAGCAGCAGAAACTCGGCCTCGGGCAGCTTGCCATAACCAAACCGGGTCAAGCCCTGCATGTCCGAAAAATCGACCTGTGTGGTCTGGATATCCCTGTTTTTGCTCATATCTTGGCCAGCCATTTGCGCAGCGCGCGAAGCCCGGACGGCCGCCGTTCCAGCCCGGCGCGTATTTGCGAGTGCCTGTCGAGATCGACGGCAGTAAGACCGGGATAGGCCTTGTACCAGACCAGTGTGGCTTGCTGCCGGTTCCGCAGGAAGCGTTTGAACTTGTGCTCCTGCTCGGCCCCATCCTTGATCAGAAACCGCATACTGGGATAACCCACGCCGTTCGAAAACACGAGGTTTAGCCCCCAGGCAACTTTGTTGACGAAATCGTCCATGTAACTTTCCAATGCGCCATCGTAATTGCTGCAGAACATCACACGGCGCTTGTCATCGAAATAGACCCAACGCGCGAAATGGATTGTCTGAACGCGGGTGAGGTAGCCACGCGAGAAGATGTGCCTTGCTGCGTAATTCAACAGATACAGCGCAACCGTTGTCACCGCGCGCCGGAATCCACCGGGCTTGAGATCGCCAACCGCCGAAAAGGGGTTGGTGACGTCATGGTCTTCATAAGTGCCCATCGCAGCGATATGCGTGTCGTCCGGGCGCGGCAGGATTTCAGGATCCGAACGCTCAAGTCGTCGCAGGCGCCATAACAGTAGCGGCGAGGCCAGCAGAACGATGGGCGATATCGCCAAAAGTACAAATGGCACACCAATTTTCTCGGTCCAGTCGATGAAAACCCGCCGTAGCGGAGGTGACCGCCTCGGCGTCAGGCGCAGGCGTCCTTCGCGCCGTTCGGCCGAGACAAATTCCTGCAACCGCTCGTGCAGCAGGATGGCATCTTTTGCCCCGTGGGCCTCAATAAGCGCGTGCAATTCCAATTTCAGAGCGTGCGCAAGCGCGGCTTCCTCGTGAATCTGCTGCACCGTGCGACCGCGCCTGTTTACGTAATTGGCGGCCTCGACCACATTGTGCCGGGCCATCCAATCACGCAGGTCCGTACCTTCACGGAAGTCCTCGCAATGCGAAAAGATGCGACGCAACCCTTCGCCCGCGTGATTTGCCATCTCAACCAGAAAGCTGTCCCGGTCTCCGTCCATATCGCCCAGAAACGCCAGATGCGGCGGGAAGGCGCGCGCTTCGACGCCATAAGCTTCAATGTCCCGCCATGTGTCGACTTGCGGAAGAAAGAACCGCGCGACGTGCAAACGATCGAAATCAGCGAAGGGCACGATCGGGTTCTTGGGATCCGCAAGCCCCGGTTTAAGCACCATCTCGGACAGCAGCGCGCGCAAATCCTCGATGCGTCCCTCCGCAATGGGGGCCAAAATCAGAAAGGTGCTCTGCTGTGTCATGGCGGGGCCAGTTTACCAGATTTAGGACGATATCGCGTCAGCATTGAAATCCAGCGCGAAGTCGATCAGGCGATTGTCGTCCCAATAGACCTTACCCAGATAGAGGCCAGGACCGATGGCCCGGATTTCGTCGCGGATCCATTGTGCGAGAAGCGAAGTGTCGGAATAGTCCAGCACGATGCATTCCTTTCCATCGAGCCAGCTCTTGTCCTTGTAAACCTTGGCCAGTATGGCGTTAAGCCCAAACGGCAGGATCCGATTTCGCAGCACCCCTTTCGACTGGTCGAAAACTTTGCCTTGCCAGGCAAAACTGTTGATAAAGCGCGAGATCAGCGGTGTGAATTTCGTGCCCGGGGCGACAATGGCGGTTCCTTCGGCTTCGCCGTCGGGAATGTCCCCGGCCGGTACGCTGGAAAACAGTTCGTCCAGTTCTTCCTGACTCATATCCATGAGCGACTCGATGCTATGTGCCATAGTGGCCCCCTTTCTAGACAGTGACGTGTTTTGCATCCTCCAGAATGTCCTGGGCGGCTTTTTCGCCGACCATGTAAACAGAGGATGCGATGAAAAATCCCGGAATGCGCGGAAAGACCGAGGCGTCAGCTACCCGTAGCCCCTTTGTACCATGTACGCGCAGGCGGCTGTCCAACACGCCGCTGTCGGGCGGCCCGATGGCGCAACTGCACGACGCGTGATGCCCCCAACACTCGTCACGTACAAACTGGGCGATTTCCGTATCCGTTTTGACATCCGGGCCGGGAATTTCCTCGGCCTCGATCTGGCCGTCGCGGCGCAGCGGCTCGGTCAGGTTGCGAACAAATTTCACCCCTTCGACAACCGCTTGCAGGTCGTCGTCGCCGCCTTGCTTAAAGTAGTTGAACTCGATGAGGGGCCGGTCGCGCGGATCGGCCGAGGCCAGCCGCACGCGCCCCGTCGCATTTGCTGTATGGGCCTTCAGGACGGCCCAGCTCAGATGGTTGCGGCTGCGCGCCAGATCAGCAGCATAGCCGGGGTAGTAGCCAGCGAACCGCCCTAACAATGCCATGCAGAACAAATCAGGCAGCTTCTTGTCCGGGCTCGAACGCCGAATAACGCCCAGCGCCGCTCCGTTGGTTGAATACAGACCCTTACCGGTGTCCTGCCATTCCCGCCATAGCGGATCACCGGATTCATAACGGCAGTCGGTCAAGCTTTCCCAGCAATCCACCGCCATGCGATTTACGACGGCAACTTCGTAGCGATCCTGCAGGTTGCGACCAACGCCGTCCAGCGCTACGCGTTGCGGAATACCCGCCCGCGCCAGTTCGTCGGCCGGACCAATTCCCGACAGCATCAGCAATTGCGGAGTGTTGAAGGCGCCACCCGCAAGAATAACTTCGTGTTTAGCCTGCACGCGCCGTCGAATTCCCTGACTGTCGCTTGGGGTTGCATGCGCACGATAAAGCCGCTCTCCCTTGAGGTATTCGACCCCGGTCGCGCGATTCTGATCATCAAACAGAACCCGGGTCGCAAGTGCGTCAAGCTCGACCGTCAGACAATCCGGATAACGCCGTGCGGTTTCGAGCACCCGCTCTCGTGTGCCGATACGCCGTCCGTTTTGCGTGGTAAGCGGCGTGTAAACCAGGCCCTCGGCATTGTCGTCGATCCGGTCAAGGTCATTTGGATCTGCCGCACTCTTGAGCTGCCAGCGCAGGTGCCGCCATACCTTGTCTCCATCACCCAGCATTTCGCGAACGGATGCACGCAGCATGTCCATGATGTCGTCATCGCGCAGGGCCGCACGCGGGATCGCCTTTTCCGTCGAAAGCCAACCGCGATAGCCGTGGCCGGTCCGGTCGATGCCAATTGCATTCAACGCCTTTTGCATCGGGCGATGGCGGCAGTTTTCGATCCGGCGGAAAATCTGATGCATCGCTTTCGGCGACCAACCGGCGTCGCCGGTAAGCTTCTCGATGTGGCGCCAGTCATCGTGGTGCGGGTAAACGAATATCATTGCGTTATGTGCCGTGCAGCCACCCAGCGTACCCGCCCGTGGGTACAGTACGCCATCCGGCCCCGCCTTTGGATCGCGCGCCTGGAGGGCCGGGTCGGCATAGTGGCTGACATGAAAGTCCCAGCGCAGTGCTTCATTCTCGGTGGCGAAGGGATGAAATGCCGGCACGTCATAGTCATCGGGCAACCGGTTTTCCGCGCCCAATCCCCGCACTCCGCCTTGTGCGGAACGGGGATCGCCACCTGCCTCCAGAAGAAGCACGCGCATTCCCGCTTCGGCCAGTCGGGCCGCAACCGTGCCGCCGCCCGCGCCCGAGCCGACGACGACATAGTCATAAATGGGCGCGTCCACGCTCATACCTCAGAAACGTTTGAGGTAGGCGATCAGATCCTCCTTCTGCGGATCCGTCAGCCGGGTTCCGAAATAATGACCACGATTGACGACGAAGTCGGGGCATTTGCTGAGTTCGAGAAGCGGTTCGACCAGATCAGCGAACATGGCCCGCACCTGAGTATTGCTGGCATTGTCGGGCAAATCCTTCAGGTTCCGCTTGATCATGATGACAAGCCGGGCGAGCCTGAAATCATGCTCGATCCGTTCCAACAAGTCGGCGTTGTCCAGCCGTATGTTGAGATTGGCAAGCAGGTTGATCGGTGTCCCCGCAGGGATCGGGCCCAGTTCGATGTCGCCGTTTTCGCTGAAAAGCCAGGGCAGTTCGTCCCGGAAGGGTTCGAACAGGCGCACCAGGAAGTCGGGCTGGAAACCACGCGGGATCATCAGGTAGCTTTGCTCGGTCGTGCGATCGATTAGCCCGGGCACCTTGTCGCCCAGTTCACTGTCACGCAGCCGGCGTTCTGGCCACAGCATCTTGCGAATACCATCGTCGAAGGTGCGCATCCTGGCTGCGACCGACGGGTCGGGTTCATAATAGCCCACCGTGTTGTTCAACAGATACGGCGCCGTCGACCAAAGACTGATCAGCGAAGGTACACGCGTGTAACCACGGCCGCCTGCAGGCATTTCGTACATGTAGGGTTCGCCGGTCACCGGATGGTGCACCTCGATCTCGCCGACCGACGGCAGCGCCTTGTAGGTCGAGGACGAAAAATTGTCCCAGATGTTACCCTCGATGGCGTTTGTCGCCAGCGGGCTGCAGGCGTTTGTCTCAAGTAGCGTGACCGGAATCCGCATCTCATTCGACAGATAGTTGTTTTCCAGAAAATCGTCGGCGTTGACGATTTCGGTCATCTCTGCCTTGAATTGATCCGTCTTGGTTAGCTCCCAGTAGTTCGACCAGCACTGCAGGTATCCCGGCCCCGAACATCCGCCTGGCATGGCCGCAAAGGCCGTTTCGGGCAACTTGGAGGAATGGCAGCGGGCGCAGTTTTCGGCAAACAGCGTCTTGCCCCGGTTCACCGTCTCGTCATCTTCGGTCAGGTGCTCTGCCCCGCCCGGCGCGTCAGCCAGGTAGTCCGGACGTCCGGCCTTGAGGAAATAGAGAGCGGTCAGCGGAGACTGCAGTTCTGTCGCGCGCCAATAGGTCGAATTCTTCTGCGCGGTTTCAATCTCGATGGGCGTGATCGTGCGGCCTCCGACAATCGGGTTGAAGTGCCGCGTCCACTCTTCACTGAAAAGACCGATATTGAGATAAACCCGGTTTAGCGCCCCAAGCGCGCCAACCGAATCCGCGCCGTCCTTCAGGACGCGCGGGCTGAAGCTGATATCGGGCGGCTCAAAAAGCTGTGTCAGCGGACCCTGATCCACGAAATCCTGGAACTGCATGTTGTCGCGCTCGCCCCCGGTCAGGCGTTCCTCGCCCAGACTTTCGGCTATGCGCAGACGTTCCTCCAGCAGATAGATCGCGTTCATTGTGCGCGGGTTGTTGATGTAGTCAGGCGACACCAGCGACGTATCAAGCGATCCGGGTCGCGCTGTGTGAATCAACTGGACCATGTATTGCCGGTCGTCCGGCTTCCACGCGAACACCTTGTCGAACCAGAAATACTGGGCGCCCACCGTCGCATTGAGATTGCGCATCTCGGGGTTTTCGGGGTCCTCCGGCGGGTCGATCGGGCTTGGACCGACATGGCAGAAGGCGCAAGACATGCCAACGCGATAGGGCCGGACCAGATCCTTGTCGAAATAGTAATCGGGGTCGTTGTAGAAACGCTCGGGATCCCAACGCCGCTCAGCGCGTTCGTCGAAATCCGGGTTGGGGAATAACCGAAGACCCAGAACGCCGGTTGGTTCACCGTAATATGAGCCGACAGGCATGTTGCGGCCCCGCGCACCGATTTCAACGCCCGGATATTTTTCGGCGTTGTCAAAGGGGTCGGCGGCACAATCGTCACGCCGTTTGTCCAGCCAGAGCCCATAGCGTTCGGGATCCGGGCCAGTCGCCTGATCGAAACAGGGTTCGTTTATCAGACCCAGATATTCGAACCGATTGGCGCGTTGCGCTGGCAGATCAGGATGCGAAGACAGGGTCTTGAGAAGATCAAATTGACCGAACGTATCGCGCGTCAGGCGATCCCATAGCAAATCGTTGCCGCCGGTCCACACCATCCACATGTTGCGACCCTTGATTTCATCCGGGCCAAGCGGAATGCCGTTGTCGATCTCGGCGAAATAGTCCTCGTCCGCGGGTGGGAAAGTCGTCTCGTCTCGTCCGACCAACATTGCCTCGTCAAGCGGGCCTGAAAAAAGCTGCGCCAGGGCGGCAACGGGCAGAAATGCGACCGGAAAAGTCAGCGAAATAATGCGACAAAACATCAGGCAAACTCCAATCTTCAGCTAGAAATTGGCATCAACCTCTCAGTTGGTACTGTCATATCAGTGTTGGTCCGAATCGAATTTATTGCAACCATGAAGGGAAAGCCGGGTATTTGCGCCTGGATCAAAGGGCTGGTTTTTGCGGCTGACGCGTTTTGGTGACCAGTTTCTGGGACCGTATGACAGTGTGTTCCGGTCGTCTGACCAGCAAACCGGATGAGGCTTTTAATGTTTTATTTCAAAGTCTTAATGACATGATAATTTTTCACCGATGAGCCTACTGCCTCCTCCTGGCCACCGGTGCGCGAGGGAATTGATTAGTCCGAAGGTGCGTTATGGATGACCATAAAGACACAAAGACGGCAGCGGGCCTTCCTGAAGGGCGCAAACCGCGCACACGACCGAACAAGCGGCTCATTGTGTTCGCTGACGGTACAGGCAACGCATTCGGTGGTCAGGCATCGAACATCTGGCGGCTTTATGAAGCCATCGACAAACGCGGGCTTAGTCCCCTGAAGTCCAGCCCGCAACTGGCGCGCTATATGCCGGGTGTCGGAACGTCATCGATTGGACTGGTGCGCTTGTTTGACGGTGCCACGGGGCTGGGCGTGCCGGGAAACGTGCAAAAGCTGTATCGATTCCTGTGCTGGAACTGGGAACCCGGTGACGAAATCTGGATGTTCGGCTTCAGCCGTGGAGCCTTTACTGTGCGTACGCTGGCTGGACTTATCAGCTCCCAAGGGTTGATGCCCCGGGAAGTCGACGGGACCACCGCTTCCGTCGCGGAAATGCATCGAAACTCGAAAGGCGCGTGGCGTGCCTACAGACGGCAGACCGCGCCATTTCGCGATCCTCGCACAGGAAAAGTTCGCATGAGCCCGACCGTCTCGATCGGGCGCTTCATCCGGGATGCTTGTGTGTGGGCAAAACGGACCATCAGCAGACAGAAGAAACATGTCCAGGTGACAGAGATTCTGCAAACCAGGCAACCAGAACGTTGCGCCGGTCAGATCAAAATCAGGTTCCTGGGCCTGTTTGATACGGTCGAAGCTTATGGAGTGCCGCTGGAAGAGCTGCGCGCGGTGTTCGATTTCTGGATATGGCCCATCAGTTTTCGCAACCGCGTCTGCAGCCCGGTCGTAGAACATGTCTGCCACGCCCTGTCTCTGGATGATGAGAGACGCACCTATCACCCGCTGCGATTTGATCAGACTCCACAACTCGATCTCAAGGGCTCAGGCAATCAGAAGGACGGGCCAAGGATCAAGGAGGTTTGGTTTGCCGGTGTCCACGCCGACATAGGTGGCGGATATCCCGACGATGAAGCTTCGCTTGAGCCGCTGATCTGGATGATTGAGGAAGCCAGAAAGGATGGCCTGATCTTCATTGACGAAAAGGTCCACGAACTTGACAGCCGGCGCTCGAAAAACGCGTTGATTCACGATTCACGCAGCGGATTGAAATCGGCCTACCGCTACACACCCCGACCCGTTGAAAGTGGTGAGGCATTTGGTGGCAAGCCTGTCGTGCACAGCTCGGTCGTCCAAAAGATCCTGACTGGCCGCGATGGCTATGCGCCAGTGATGATGAACGACGATTTCCAGCCGCACGATCAACCACAACAGGTTTCACTGCACCACAACGCGGAAGTTGCCGAGCAGGTCAAGGCACTGGTCTTGTGGCGCAGGATCGCGAATATCTCGTTCATCAGTCTGCTTTTGTTCGCATTGGTCCTGCCATGGGCGGGCGAGCCCGTCCGGGCCATGTTGCAGCCTGGCCGACCGCCGGTCGGGTCAGATGGCGTCGTGCTACCCGACTCCATATCGTCCGTCGCACCCGGCATCGTTCAGCCCTGGATACAGTCCCTGTGGAAGCATCCAGTGCTTTCGATACCGCTCATCTTGGCAATTGTGGCGCTGTTTCTGTCCGGCGCGGCGCTTCGGGACCGGATAAAGGATACCGCCCGGCAGGCCTGGACCTTGGATCGCAAAACCAATCTGCAAAAACCGGCAGACCGGTTTCTGGTTCGAACGGGCAATTTGCTGCAATCCAGCCGAACACTGAATGCGGCTTATGCATTTCTGGGCCCCAAGCTGGTGCAGGTCGTCTTGGCTGTTTTGATCTTGCTCGGCGTGTTCAAGCTTGTGCATGTTATTAGCCTAATGTTCACCACCGTCAGCGGCAGTCTGTGCCCAGACACTGGCCCCGGACACGTGATCGAACCGGGAAGCACTTTTGTTCTGCAAGATGAGTTCTCTCCCCAATCTGTCTGCTGGCCGACTGGTGTCAATCTTGTCGAAGGGCAAACATACTGGATCAGGCTGGAGGAAACAGATCCATTCACCGACAGAGGCGCACGCGTTCCGATGACCGGGTTCCAGACCAACAAACGGGTGTATGTACTGGGCAGCCTGATACGACGTTCGAGCGCAAACTGGTTCCAGCCGGTCGCGCAAATCGGGGCGAAGGGCCAATCGATTTTGCCGCTGTTCGACTATACAGACAAAACCACGGCGTTCATTTCATGCTTTGACGACATGGCCGCCGAAGACGGACGCAATTGCGATCCGATTGATGCACCCAAGGCGATGACGGCGCGTATCCGGGCAGAGAGAAGCGGACCGCTGTTTCTGTACGTGAACGACGCGATCATCTGGCCCTTTGACGGTTTCTATGCAAACAACGGTGGCTCCGCCCGTGTCAGCATCCTTGCAGAGGAACCGCCGCTATAACTCTTGATGCAGCGGAACTGTTTCAAAGCTCTGACCGTCAACATGCGCTCCCTCCGCTTTTGCAGAAGTGCAGCAATCAAGACTGTCGCCTAGTGCCTGGGTGCAGTGCAATCAGCCGCGAAAGGCAAAGTCCCAACTGAGTTACCCAGAACCCGTTGCCTTTACAAACTGGTTCTGGCACCAGCCCGACAACTATGACGGAAACGAGCATTTCGGAAGATTTTGCCAGTTTTCAGACCAGCCCGGGATCAAATGGGATGATGCCCGGCATGTCTCGACCGCGCGAGGGTATCTGGTCGAATTCGAAGGTTCCTCGATCCAGAACTGAAGAGTTGGAATTTTTTCAGCAGAAACTGGTTTTCTGTCTCAGGGAAATTTGACGGCATGCACCGAGTTTCGAGATCGTCGTAGCACACAGAAATGCGCTCCAGAAGCCCAACCATTGGGGCGATTCCAGTTCTGTTACCGCGCCCGTCTTTGAAACCTTAGGCGCGACTTCGCTCGGGAAACGGACGGATGGTTCTCACGGCTGACTTGCCATTTCTCCCTCTCAACGAAAATCAACAGGCAACACGTCGCATGGTGCGTTCGCATCGGAGTTTCTGGGTCCAGGTCAGATTGCCGAAGAGAAAAAGTTGAGCACGGATCGGTGGCAGTCGATTCTACATCACACAAGCGCAATTTTTTGCATTAAGCTGTCTGGAGGTTTCCAGCCTTTAGCTCTGACTATTTTCGACTGACCCGGGCCGCTGTCACAAGACTGTAGCCAATACCTTGCAGAAGACCTTCGAAACACGAACCCAACAGGTGTCCCATGACTATGAAAAACACAACGGCCCTTTCTCGCCGTCAGTTTCTTGCCACGACCACGGCTGGCGCAGCGCTTGTCGTGCTGCATCCCTACTCGGCAGCAGCAAGCGGAAATCAGGCGCACCTGCGGATTATGGAAACCACGGATATTCACGTCCACGTGTTCCCATATGACTACTATGCTGATAAGCCTCGCGACACGGTGGGTCTGTCGCGCACCGCTTCGATCATCAATCAGATCCGGTCAGAAGCCACGAACTCCCTCCTGGTCGACAACGGCGATTTTCTCCAAGGCAACCCCATGGGCGACTACATCGCCTATGAACGCGGAATGAACGAGGGCGACAGCCATCCGATCATCACGGCGTTCAACACCGTCGGCTATGACGCGGCCACCTTAGGCAACCACGAATTCAACTACGGCCTGAGCTTTTTGGAGAAAGCACTTGCAGGCGCGGAATTCCCGGTTGTTCTGGCCAACGTGGTTAAGGAAAAGGGTGCCGGCCCGCTCGGGGACAAGACGTTGGTTCAGCCCTATACCATCCTCGACCGCGAGATTGAGATGGGCGACGGCACCAAACACCCGATCAAGATCGGCGTCATCGGCTTTACCCCGCCGCAGATCATGAACTGGGACCGCAAGCATCTGGATGGCAATGTCGAGACGCGCGACATCGTTGAAACCGCCAAAGCCTATGTCCCAGAAATGCAGGAACAGGGCTGCGATCTGATTATCGCCCTATCGCATTCGGGGATTGGCGAAGCCGACCATATTGACGGTATGGAAAACGCCTCGGTCGCACTTGCAGGGGTTGACGGGATCGACGCCCTTGTGACCGGGCACAATCACCTGGTCTTCCCGTCACCAACCTTTGCGGATCGCCCCGGTATCGATGTCGAGAAAGGCACGCTGATGGGGAAACCAGCCGTGATGGGCGGATTCTGGGGTTCGCATCTGGGTATTTTGGACCTGCTGCTGGAACGCGACGGATCCGAATGGCGTGTCGTCACCACAACCTCCGAAGCGCGCCCGATCTCGAAGCGGAACGAAGACCGCTCGATTACGGCTCTTGTCGGTGACGATCAGAAAGTGCTGGATTCGGTTGCCGTAGAACATGAAGAGACGCTGGCCTATGTCCGCCGCGCGGTGGGCAAAACCTCAGCTCCGCTGCACAGTTATTTTGCGCTTGTGGCGGATGACCCTTCGGTCCAGATCGTCTCGATCGCGCAGAAATGGTATATTGATCAGATGTTGAGGGGGACCGAGCACGAAGGGCTGCCGATCCTGTCGGCAGCGGCACCTTTCAAGGCCGGGGGTCGGGGTGGACCAGATTACTACACCGATGTCCCGGTTGGTGATGTCGCAATCAAGAACGTGGCAGACCTGTATCTGTACCCCAACACCGTGCGGGCCGTGCGGGTCAACGGGGCGCAGGTGCGCGGTTGGCTGGAACGGTCGGCAGGCATGTTCAATCAGATCGAGCCCGGTTCCAAGGACGCGATCCTGCTGGACCCAAGCTTCCCGTCCTACAACTTCGACGTCATGGACGGCGTGACCTATCAGATCGACCTGTCTCAACCCTCACGCTTTGGTCCGAAGGGGGAAGAGGTCAATCCCGACGCTGCGCGGATTGTGAACCTTCAGTTCAACGGCGAGCCCGTGACAGACGACATTGAGTTCATCATCGCCACCAACAACTACCGAGCCTCGGGCGGTGGATCCTTCCCGGGCGCCTTGGGGGACACGGTTATTTTCGAGGCTCCTGATACAAACCGCGATGTGATCGTTCGCTATATCGTCGAGCAGGGAACAATCGACCCCAAGGCAGACGCCAACTGGTCGTTTGCCCCGCTTGAGGGGACCACCGTCCTGTTCGAAACCGGGCCCAAGGCTCGTGATTATATGAACGATGTCAAAGGTGTAAGCATTGAAGACGCTGGCGACGGTGCCGACGGCTTCGCAGCGTTCCGTATCAAGCTTTGATGCGCAACAGTTCAATCTCAAGGGCGGCCGATGGGTCGCCCTTTGTTTAATCTCGAAGCCTGCTCTGTCTCCTAGGTAACAGCTGCCTGTGTGAGGGCGTGTCTTGACTTTTCTCTACCTACTGATAGGTAGTTATTTGTTGATTAATCCACCCAAAGGGACAGGCCTCATGAAATTCTATGACGTTGAAGTTTTCCCAAACCCTGCCTGTGCCCGTATCGCGCTTGCTGAAAATGGGGCCAAGGACAGGGCTGAATTCGTCCCCGTGGATATGATGGGCGGCGAGCATTGCACGAAGGCGTTCAAGGCCAGGAACCCCGAGGCCGTGGTACCCTGCCCGGAACTGGCGGGTGGCACATACATCTCGCACTGCCATGCGGTCACCGAATTTATCAATGAAGCCTTAGCCGATTTTGCAATGGTGGACATTCCCGAGCGCTTGAAAAGCCTGCAATCTTGGCGCGCCAAGCTTTCGAACCGCCCACCTGTAGCGGGTTGATCCCCGGGTCGTTGGCATCACACATCGCAGAAGGAATCGGACCAATGGAAATAAACTCGGACTTCTCAGATCGCGTTGTAGTTCACTCCGACCAGCTTGCGTGGCAAGCCTCGCCCATGAAGGGTGTAGAGCGCCGGATGCTGGACCGGATCGGAGACGAGGTGGCACGCGCCACCACAATCGTGCGCTATGCGCCGGGCAGTCATTTTTCCGCCCACACTCATACAGGGGGCGAGGAGTTCATCGTTCTTGATGGCGTGTTTCAGGACGAACACGGCGACTTTCCCGAAGGCACCTACGTTCGCAACCCCCCGACCACGCAACATACGCCGGGGTCGGAGCCCGGGTGCACCATCTTTGTCAAACTCTGGCAATTCGACATGGAGGACCGCAACCAGTTCCGCAAGACAATGGCGGATGAGCTGGCCGCGCCGGAAAACGGCGTCGCCACGGCGGTCCTGCACAAAGACGAGCGCGAGGTTGTCACCTATAGCCATCTGGATGCGGGCGCGACGCTGACCTCGGATGCCACAGGAGGCATCGAGGTTCTGATCATCGACGGCTCGGTCACAGAAAGCGGGGATGAACTGGTCAGGAACGACTGGCTGCGCCTGCCCGAAGGTCAAAGCCTGTCAGCCGTTGCAGGGCCTAGTGGCGCCAAAATCTGGATGAAGACCGGTCATCTGCCGTTTGCCCGGCCACCAGCGGTATAACCGATGACCCAACAAAAACCCTTGGCGCTTGTCGCCGGAGCGGGAGCTGGCCTTGGCCAATCCCTGGTGTCGCGTTTTCAGGCTGAAGGCATGAAGGCGGTTGGTCTTGGCCGTAGCCGTCCGGAAAACCAAGTCGGCGCATTTCACGAGGTCGATCTGTCCGAACCGGACCTGACCGCACCAATCATTGCAGACCTGATCGCGGAACACGGGCCTCCAAAGGTTGTCGTGCACAACACCGCAGAGCTTGTAGTCGCGCCTTTCGCAGAAACGACGCTGGATGACTTTCAGCGCACATGGACCTCGATGGTGCAAACCCTGGTCGTGCTGGCGCAATCGGTGATGCAGCCGATGGTCCTTGGCGGCGGCGGTGCCCTGATCGTATCGGGGGCAACCGCCTCGCTGCGCGGCGGGGCACGTTTTTCGGCCTTCACCTCGGCCAAGTTTGCCCTGCGCGGGCTGACACAATCGCTGGCATGCGAATACCAGCCGGCGGGTGTTCACGTCGCGCATGTCCTTCTGGACGGCATCATTGATACAGCCCGGTCGCGTGATCGCCACAGGCTGGATCCGGCCAAGATGATGAAACCTGAAGACATCGCGCAGGCCTATTGGCAACTGGCGCAGCAGCCGCGTTCGACCTGGACCCATGAGCTGGACCTGCGCCCCTTGAGTGAGGCGTTCTGAGGCATGCGCACGGATACGCTTGTCATCGGTGCGGGGCTCTCGGGTCTCAGCCTGGCGGCACAACTGATGGATCAGGGGCAGGACGTTCTGGTGGCCGAGGCTCGCGCCCGTCTTGGCGGGCGCATCCTGACCGAAACGCGGGGCGACGGTTATTTTGACCTGGGCCCGTCCTGGTTCTGGCCGGGTCAGCCCCGGATTGCCGCGCTGATCGACCAGCTTGGATTGGACCGGTTCGAACAATTCAGCACCGGCGCGCTGAGTTTCGAGGATGAGCATGGCCGTGTCGAGCGCGGCCGGGTATTTTCATCGATGGAAGGGTCATTTCGCCTGAAAGGCGGCCTTGCCGCCTTGATCGATGCACTGGCAGCCCGAGTGCCTGCCGGAATGATCCACCTGTCCACCCGGATCACCGCGCTGACGCAAACCGAAAACGGAGTGCTGGCCACAACACAATCGGGTCAGCAGATCAGCGCACAGCGTGCGGTGCTTGCGTTGCCCCCGCGCGTCGCGGTTGAGCTGACCTTTAATCCACCTTTACCCGAGCAAACTCGCTCCGCCATGCGCGAGGTCGCGACCTGGATGGCTGGACAGGCAAAGGCGATTGCCGTGTACCACACGCCCTTTTGGCGCGAGGCGGGACTATCGGGCGACGCCATGAGCAGGCGCGGGCCGATGGTGGAAATACACGACGCTTCGCCCGCCGAAGGCCGTACTTATGCGCTGTTTGGCTTTATTGGCGTTCCACCACACATGCGCGCGGATGAACACACGTTGCGCCAGCAGGTTCTTGCACAACTGGTGCGCCTGTTTGGCTCAACGGCGGCAAATCCAAATGCGCTTTACATCAAAGATTGGGCATTCGACCTCTTCACCTCTACCGACCTGGACTTGCAACCTCTATACACGCATCCGCGATACGGATTGCCGCAAGCCATGCGGGGCGTCTGGAGGGATCGGATCATTTTCAGCGGCACGGAAACAGCCGCGCAATTCGGGGGATATCTTGAAGGCGCGCTGGAAGCGGCAGAAACGGCAGCGGCTTTGGTGCTTAGGGAAAGGGTTTAGACGCCATGGAAACAGATACAAAGACGGCTCTGCTGAATTCTGCCGAGCGTGCCGCCCGCAGCAAAGGGTTTGACGGGTTCAGCTACGCTGACCTTGCCAAAGAGGTCGGCATCCGCAAAGCCTCGATCCATTACCATTTCCCTACCAAAGACGCGCTGACGATTTCGTTGATGGTCCGCTACCACAGCGACATGTCCGGCCGCTGCGCCGAGATTGAGCGGTTGTATGACACGGCGGGCGAGCGGATAAGCGCTTTGATCGCGCTCTATCGGGCAGCACTGAACGGTGGGAAAACCCTGTGCCTGTGTGTCTCGTTGATCAGCAGCCGGGAAAGCCTTTCACATGAAGTCACTGATAAAATTCGCGAATTCCGCAGCATGATGGTTTTGTGGATCGAAGGGGTCTTTACTTTGGGCAAGGCAGATGGGTCGATCTCGGGCGTTGGTGAACCAGGGGCGGAAGCGCGCGCCGCATTGGCCTTGCTGGAAGGCGCCCACCTGGCCGCGCGGGCCGAGGAAAGCCCGCAAACCTTTGATGACGCAGTGGCAATACTACAGTCGAGATGCTGACACGGGCCTGGTC
This sequence comes from Ruegeria sp. BG6, assembly GCF_056538465.1. Classification (NCBI taxonomy): domain Bacteria; kingdom Pseudomonadati; phylum Pseudomonadota; class Alphaproteobacteria; order Rhodobacterales; family Roseobacteraceae; genus Ruegeria; species Ruegeria sp. BG6. Next base: position 354,927 of record NZ_JBQFTB010000002.1, read on the forward strand.
CTGATCGCACGGGCGCGGCAACGCTTCAATCAAACCACCCAGATGCGGTCGTCCACTGCCGGTGATCCAAACTAGCAACGACGGATTGTTTGGCCCGCAGGCCAAACAAACACTTGAAAATCAGTCACCATCCGCGACCCCTTCGGCCCGCGCGCGCGCGCGCCGGCGGCGGAAGCTTGGCAGCAACACCAGCAGCACGGCCAGAACCAGAAGACCCAAAGTCATCGGTCGTTGCCAGATAAAGCTCATGCCATCGTAAAGCTGCATCGCGCGCGAAAAGTTGTTCTCAAGCAAGGGTCCAAGAATGAACCCGATCAACAGAGGTGCCAGAGGATAATCGGCAAAGCGCAGGATCGTCGCGCAAACTCCAAAGCCGACCAGGATCAGCAATTCGGTCGCATTGTTCTGCCCGATATACGCCCCCATGAGCGTGAAGAACAAAATGAACGGGATCAGGAAGTTGCGCGGAACGGCCAGTACCTTGGCGATATAAGGGATCAGTGGCAGGTTCAGGATCAGCAGCACCAGATTTCCAAGATACATCGAAATGATGACGGCCCAGAAAATCTGCGGCTCGTCGATCATCAGGCGCGGTCCGGGGCTGACATTCAGCGCGATCAGTGCTCCAAGAAGGATCGCTGTGGTACCCGACCCGGGAATGCCCAGCGTCAGAAGCGGCACAAACGACCCGGTACAGGCGGCGTTGTTTGCGCTTTCCGGCGCGGCGATACCTTTGATCTCGCCTTTGCCAAAGCGCTCCTGTTCTTCCTTCGGCGCGATGTTGCGTTCCACCGCATAGCCAAGGAAAGAGGCAATCGTCGCCCCCGCCCCCGGGAGAACGCCGATGAAGAACCCTTGAATGGACTGGCGCCCGATGACCGGGGCTATCTTTCTCGCCTCGCTGCGGTCAATTCTCAGGTTCGTGATTTCACCACTATCGCCATCCCCGGTTTTCGACCGGTTGGGGTCTAGAACAAGGTAGATCGCTTCCGGCAAAGCAAACATTGCCATGGCCAGCGTGATGAAACCAAAGCCCGACTGCAGGTCCATGATGCCCATGGTGAAGCGCGGCGCGTTGAACAGCACACCTTCGCCCACTGTCGCCATGATCAGACCCAGGAAGGTCATCAACAGCGCTTTGCTGACCTGCCCCGTTCCGGCAAAGGCGGCAATGGCCGAAAGACCGACGACCATCAGCGCGAAATACTCCGAGGAATGAAACAGCAGTGCCACCGAGGCCAGAGCCGGCGCAAAGACCATCAGCAGCACCGCCCCGATCGTGCCCCCGGCAAAGGACGAGATTGCGGCCACGGTCAGCGCCTTGCCTGCCTGCCCTGAACGGGCCAGCGGGTAGCCATCGAAACTGGTTGCAACTGTCGAGGCCACCCCTGGCGCGTTGATCAGGATCGATGATGTCGATCCTCCGAAGACAGCACCGTAGTAGACGCCAGCCAGCAGGATCAGTGCGGCCGACGGGTCGCCGATGGTAATCGCGATCGGGATCATGATCGCAATGATCGACATCGGCCCCAGACCCGGCAGCATGCCAATGAAGGTACCGATCAGACAACCGCCGATCACCATCAGAATGTTTGTGAACGTAAAGGCCGTCGCGAGGCCCATCATGAGTCCTTCAAGCATGTCAGCCTCCGTTTGCCATCGCGTTCAGAAATCCGGGAAACGGGCTGAGGAAGATGCCAAGTATCTCCTCCACCAGATACCAGACCACCCCCGCGGCAATGGCACTGACAATGACCATCAGCACGTACCGGCGCTCGCCGAGAATGAAGCTTCCCACCGTGAGAAAGAGGAAGGTCGAGACCAGAAATCCAAGCGGACGCAGCAGCAGCGCATAACCGACCATCAAGGCCACCAGCAGCAACGCCTGACCCAACTTGTATTCATGCAGCTTCGCCAGATTGATGTCCGCCGCATCTTGTTTCTCAGGTGCTTTTTCCAACCCCAGAATAATGGACACCGACATCAGAATAGCACCTATGGCCAACACTTTGGGAAAGCTCGACGGCCAGATCGGGCTGCGCCGCATGATTGGCGGCAACAGGTCGTCCATGGTGAAATAGGCGGCATAGCCATAGGCCAGACAGATCAGAAGAATGACAAGTGCAATCCAGCGATCCAGTGCCATTTCCATCCCCTCCCCTTTCTTGTTTGAGGTGTCCGGCACACAGCCGGGCACCCGTTTTTCGGGATGTCACAGGCCGCGTCAGAGGAAGCCCAGCTTCTTCATCAGGTCACCGATTTCCTGTTCCTGTTGTTCGAGGAACGTACGGAAATCATCACCGTTGTTGTGGATATCGACCCAACCGTTACGATCGCGGACTGCCACCCATTCCGGCGTGTCGTACATTTTGGTCAACGCATCCTGATACATCGCCAGCTTGTCTTCCGGCAGTCCGGGTGCGGCAAAGAACCCGCGCCAGTTGACGAACGTGGTGTCATTGCCCTGCTCTTTCATGGTCGGAGCATCGGGATAAGCGTCCACACGCTCGTCAGAGGTCACGCCGATTATGCGCACCTCACCGGCCTTGGCCAACTCCACCGCTTCCGAGAAGCCCGTCGAAACGGCCTGTACCTCACCCGACAGCAATCCGGCCATGGTCGCACCGCCGCCGTCATAGGGGACGTATTTCATGGCCACTGGGTCAGCACCAGCCGCCTGAAAAACCATGGCGGCGACCAGATGATCCATACCGCCAGGCACAGAACCGCCACCCACGGCAACGCCGTTCGGGTCGGCGTTGAAGGCTTCGATCAACCCGTTCAGGTCCTGAACCGGGCCATCTGCCGCGACCACAAGCGCCGCGTAATCCCCGATGGTCCCGGCCACAAGGGTCAGGTCGCGGAAGTTCTGCGGGAAGATGCCCGTTAACGACCGAATCACGATTGGGGTCGAGTTGACCATAAGCGTGCCGTGGTTGCTGTCGGCGTTTTCGATCAGATAACCGATGGCTTTGCCACCGCCGCCGCCTGACATGTTCTCGTAGCTGGCCGATCCGACCAGCCCCGATTCCGTCAGTGCCTCGCCAGTACCACGCGCGGTACCATCCCAGCCGCCGCCGGCACCGCCGGGGATCAGAAAGTGGATACTTTCAACGACTTGTTCCGCGTGCGTCAGTGTCGGCGCGCCAAGTGAAACCGCCGCCACGGCGGCAGCCGCAAATGTCCTGCGGGTTAGATTGAATTTTGCCATGATTTCCTCCCATTGGCTGACATTTCCTTGTTTTGTTTAAAGTGGTTCCTTCGCAATCAGGATACCGTCCTCATCGCAGTAGATGTAACTTCCGGGCTCGAAGAGCACGCTGCCAAAGGCAACCGGAACGTCTATTGCGCCGATCCCTGTCTTGGCGGACCGAACCGGAGTTACGCCCAGCGCTTTGATGCCAAGGTCGAGCTGCGCCAGACGCTTGCTGTCGCGGACAGCACCATTGATGACGATCCCGGCCCACCCGTTGGCGATCAACCTCTCCGCCATCATGTCCCCCAACATAGCTGTTCGGAGTGACCCACCGCCATCAACTACGATGACACCGCCATTTCCCTGTAAAGTAAAGAGTTTCTCTTGAATCAGACGGGTATCTTCCGCCGTCACCGCAGTATGAATACGCCCCGAAAAGCTGCGTTTTGCACCGTAATCGTTGAACCGTTGCAGTACAGGGCGAACCTTGTCCGGATGGGCATCACTCAGATCCGTCGTAGGTCGGCTGGTCTGGAAACTGGTCAATGCGCTTCCTCCATCAATTCGGGTGGGTAAAGGACGGCCCCTTCCATAATTCGCCTCTGTGTGCGGAAAGTACCGGCCGATATTGCCTCGGGTCCCGACGGACCTGGCCGGACATCCGCGATGGTTGGCAAGTCACCCGATGGGTTTCCAATGCGTAATTCCTGACCCTCAGGTTGCGCGATTCTTTGCACCAGACTGCCCGGTATCTGGGCTGCAACGGCGGTGCACATGGCCCCCGTCAGAGTAATCGCGCGATGAAAGTTGCCCATCGACACGAGCCGAACATTGATGTCATGGCTGTCCTTTTTGTGCAGGCTGCCATCCAGCGCCGTGAACTCAGCGGGCGCACCGAGCATCGCCACTTTCGGGCTGGAGCGTTTTACGTCCTTGCGCGACGGAGCCATTCCCATTGCAACAGCACCAGCAACGCGAATTTCTTCGACCAGAGCCATAAAGTCCGGATCACCATCCAGATCCTGAGGGCGTTCGGTGGCGGTTTTGTGCAGATCAGCAGCGCGGACAAACACTACCGGATTGGCCGCGTCGATCAGTGAGACCTCCAGCGCTCCGACCCCACGGATCTGAAGCGTATCCAGCGCATTGCCCGTCGGCAGCAGCTTGCCGGTTCCGGCCCCACCGGGTGCAAGGAAATCTATCGTCACTTTCGCCCCGGTTCCCGCCACACCGGGAATTTCAAGCGTGCCCTGTTCGACGGGCTGACCGTCCCGCACCGGAAAGCGCGCGTGATAAACGCCATTGGTATTGGTGCTGAATATGCGGACCAGCACCTCACTTTGATCCGCTGCAACCTGCACCATGCCTTCCTCAACCGCGAAAGGGCCGACGCAGGAGGACATGTTTCCGCAGGCCGAGCCGTAATCGGCGACCGGTTCGTCCACGGCGATCTGCACGAATGTATAATCCACGTCCGCATCGTCACGATCCGAAGGCTCGACGATGACCACCTTGGACAAGGACGACAACCCGCCGCCCATCCCGTTCAGCTGGCGCCCGTTGGGGTCGGGGCTTCCCAGGACATGCAGAAATATGCGATCGCGCGCGGCCCGGTCCCTGGGCAGATCTGCACCGTTGAACACTACAGCCTTGGATGTACCGCCGCGATAAAACGCGGCCCGTAAACGTTCCGCCATCACGCCGCCCCCGCCAGAAATCCGCGGAACGCACGCGGCAGCAGACCGCCCTCGGCAAAAGTTGCGCGCTCACCTTCATTGTACAGACGCAGATCCAGCGGCGTGGTATCCGTGCGACCATCCTTTCTGTGGATGGTCAGTTTGGCGTCGGTCAGATCATCGCTGAAGTCGATGTCAAAAGTCTCGGATCCATCAAGTTGCAGCGTCCTGCGGTTCACACCCTCCGGGAAACACAGCGGCGCAATCCCCATGTTTACAAGATTCGAGCGGTGGATCCGCTCAAAGCTCTCACAGATCACGGCGCGTATTCCGGCAAGCCAGGGGGCCTTTGCCGCCGTGTCCCGGGAAGAACCGCAGCCATATTCTTTGCCGCCGATCACCACCAGTTTCTGATCCCGGTCCAGATAGGTCTCAATCGCCTTGAAGACCGATGTAACCTCACCTTCAGGCTCGATCCGGGTCCACGAGCCTTCTTTGTCAGGGGTCATCTCGTTGCGCAGACGGTAATTTGCAAAGGTCGAACGGATAACCACATCCGAACATCCCCGGCGGGTCCCGAACGAGTTGAAGTCGCGTTGGGTGACACCCTTTGCCTGAAGGAACTGTCCGGCCTCAGAATCGGTCGTGATGATACCAGACGGCGATATATGGTCGGTCGTGACACTGTCGCCCAGAATGGCCAGCGGACGCAGGCCGCGCAGCGGTTCGATTCCGGCGTTCTCGGGGCGAATGCCTTTCACAAAGGGTGGAAATGAGACATAGGTCGAAGGCACCCATTCATATGTTCCGGTGCCAACCTCCATCGCGTTCCACTGGTCATTCACATCTCCAATTGCAGCGTAGTTGTCGCGAAACTCGTCAGGTGTGACATAAGTCTCGACAATCCGCGTCACCTCATCCGCCGAGGGCCACAGATCATTCAGCATCACCGGCTTGCCGTCCCGGTCCACCCCCAGGGGCTCGGTCGTAATGTCCTTATGGATCGTACCCATCAGCGCATAGGCCACGACCAGCGGCGGCGAGGCAATCATGTTGCGCGAAGCCAGCGGGTGAATGCGCCCGGCAAAGTTCCTGTTCCCGGAAAGGACCGCGATCCCTTTGACATCATTGTCCTTGATCGCCGCTTCGTGATCTGGATGCAGCGGTCCCGACATGCCGTTGCAGGTCGAACAGGAAAACGCCGCAACTTCGAACCCGAGGGCGTCCAACGGCGCCTGCAGGCCGCTTTCGGCCAGGTATTTGGCCACCACCCGCGAACCCGGAGCCAGCGAAGTTTTAACATGTGGCTTGACGGTCAGGCCGCGCGCCACGGCGTTTCGGGCCACCAGCCCGGCTAGAACCATGTTGCGCGGGTTGGCGGTGTTGGTGCAGCTGGTGATCGCAGCGATGATCACATCACCGTCACCGATGTCGTGATCGGCATTCGGGACCGGAACCCGACGGTCCGTTTCGCCCTCAAAAGTCAGACGCTCAGCGGCGGCGGACAGGTCAATCCGCTGTTCCGGCCGGGACGGGCCCGAAACGGAACGGCCAACCTGATCAAGGTTCAATTCAACCACCTGCTCGTATTCAATGGCCGCATCCGTGCCATCGACCCACAGGTTTTGCGCCTTGCAGTAGCTCTCGGCCAGTGTGGCACTATCACCGCGGCCGGTCTGGCGCAGATACCCGATTGTGCGCTCGTCAACCGGGCAGAACACCATAGTGGAACCATATTCCGGCGCCATGTTTGCTATGGTGGCGCGGTCGGCGACGCTTAGCGCGGAATAACCGGTGCCAAACAGCTCAACAAAGGTATCGACCACGCCGATGGCGCGCAGTTTCTCGGCGATGACCAGCGCAATGTCAGTGGCGGTGACATCGTCGGACGGGTTGCCCGTTACCTCAAGCCCGATGACGCGGGGCACATTGACCGGGGTGGTCTCACCGAACAGCAGCGCTTCGGCCTCAAGCCCTCCAATGCCCCAGCCCATGATCCCCAACGCGTTGATCATCGGCGTGTGGCTGTCAGTGCCAAGGCTGGAGTCCGGGATCAGAACATCGGGGGTCTCGTTGGATGGCAAAACAGTCTGACCGAGATATTCCAGATTGACCTGATGGCAAATCCCACCCCCCGGCGGAATGACCCGCAGTCGGGGGAACCGTGCTTCACAGGCTTTAAGAAAAGCAAAACGCTCGCGGTTGACTTCAAACTCTCGGTCCATGTTCTTGGCCAGCGCAAACTTGTCCGCCCAATGGTTGATCGACATGGAATGGTCGATCACCAGGTCGACCTGCAGGCTCATATCAACCATGTCCGGATTTCCGCCCACCTCCTCCAGCCGGTTGCGCATGGCCATGATGTCGATTAGCGCCGGAATTCCCAGCATGTCGTGCAACAACAGCCGTGCAGGACGGAACGGCACAGCCTCGCCAGAGCGCCGGAGCACATCCAGCGCCGCAGCGCCTCCTTCGGAATGACGCGCAGCATTTTCCGCCAGAACCCTTAGAGAGTATGGAAGCTTTCGAAATTCGGGGCCCAATAGGCCGCAATAGTCCACGGCCCGAAAAGATGTGTTGGCGATCGGTTTGTAGGTTGCGATTGTCACGGTTGCCTCCTGATTTGCCGACAAGCTAGACATTGCGGCTGGATATCAGCAAGATCGATCTAACCCCGTTTCACCTGGCAGAATGCTATGCCCGCGAACAGAACCGAATCCGTCGAACGTGCCATGTCCATCCTCAGCGCCTTTTCGACACAGCGCCCAATCATGTCTCTTGCAGAGTTGGCCGAAGAGACAGGCCTGCACAAAAGCACGATCCTACGGCTGACCAACTCGATGATGATCTATGGCTTCATCCAGCGCGATAGTGACGGTATGTTCAGTGTCGGCCCCAGCGTCTGGCGGCTGGGGTTGATATTCCGGCGCGATTTCACCAAGCGCGAACACGTCGCGCCATCGCTAAAAATCCTGGCTGAAGCAACGGGGGAAACCGCCTCGTTCTATGTCCGCTCGGGCAATGAACGTATCTGTTTATACAGGGAAAATTCCCCTAACCTGCTGCGATTCCATGTTGAGGAAGGTATGCGCCTGCAATTGTCCACCGGGGCCTCCGGGCTGGTCTTGAGGCATTTCTCGGGCGAGGATGTCGGTGACCTGGCCAAGTTCAACAAGAAAGGCACGGTCAGTTCGGTCGGTCAGACAAATCCCAACATCTCCTCTGTCGCGACCCCTGTTTTTGATGCAAACGGCGATCTCATCGGCGCCCTGACAGTGTCCGGTCTGGCCAACAGATTCGATGCCGAGGCGCGGGCAAATACGGTCCCGCTGCTGGAGAGTCTTGCGCGCAGTCTGACCACACGCTGACGGCACTGTTTCACTTGACAGAACGCAACTCACAGCAACTTGCCTCGTACCGCAGGCTTCGCTAGGCAGGCAGGCAGACCATTGAACCGGAGAGCGCGCCGATGATGAACCATGAGATCAACAAAGCATTCCGTGAACGCCTGAACACGGGCAAAGCCGTTCTGATGCCCGGCGCAGCCAATGCTCTTGCGGCACGCGTGATCGACCAGTTGGGGTTTGAGGCCGTCTATATCTCGGGCGCGGGGCTGACCAACACCTATCTGGGCATGCCCGATCTGGGCTTTATCTCGCTGCCCGAGATCGCCCAGCACACATCGGCCATCCGCAACAGCACCGAACTGCCCATTGTGGTTGATGCGGATACGGGCTTCGGCAATGCCCTGAACGTCCACCATACCGTGCGCACGCTGGAACGCGCCGGCGCCAGCGCCATTCAACTTGAGGATCAGGTTAATCCCAAACGCTGCGGTCACTTCTCCGGCAAGGATGTGGTCGATCTGACAGAGGCGCGCAACCGTATCAAGGCCGCAGCAGACGCCCGGCACGACCCAAACTTCCTTATTGTCGCACGCACCGATGCCTGTGCGACCCAAGGGTTCGACGCCGCCATTGAACGCGCGGAAGCCTTTATCGAAGACGGGGCGGACATCACCTTTATCGAGGCACCGCGCAGCCTTGACGATATTCGCAGCATTCCCAAGCGGCTTACAGGCACGCCACAGCTGATCAATCTGGTTGTTGGCGGCAAAACTCCAATCATCGAATTCTCTGATCTGGACGAAATGGGTTTTGGCCTGGTCCTATATGCCAATGTCGCTTTGCAGGGCGCGCTGAAGGGCATGAACGACGCGCTGTCGATGCTTCAGGCCAACGGCCGCATGGACGAAAGCGGACCCGTCGCAAGTTTCGAAATCCGTCAGAACGCAGTTCAGAAAGCGCATTACGACGAGATGGAGATGCGCTACTCGGAATAATCCGCAATAGCGGCCTGCCGTTTCTGATCGGCGTTTTGACCCAGTGTGTTGCCAATCAAGCGAAAGGCTGCATCCGGACAACAATAGTCAAACCAGCACCACCAAGCCCGGCTTTATTCTTCCGAAACGTCTGCGACGAAACCACCATCGGCGCGACCAAAGCGGCTTATAAGATACTCTGACAGTTTTTCCAAACCCTCCCGCAGCACATCGGGGTCATTGGCAAAACCGATACGAACATAACCTTCCATGTCAAAGGCGTCGCCCGGGGTCAGCATCACTCCGGTTGTCTGCACCAATTCGACACAGAATTCGCGTGAGCTGATCGGTATGTCGAGCTTCAACATCGCGGTTGTCCCGGCGCGGGGTTTGACCCAATCAACGCGCGGCTGCGTGGCAATCCATGCGTCCAGCACAGCAAGATTCCCCCGCGTGATCCGGTGACTGCGGGCCAGAACCTTATGCTGGTTCTCCAATGCGATAGCAGCAAGGTGATCGTTGATCATACCGACCGAGATCGTATCGAAATCACGGTGGATCAGGATCTGCTCGGTCACCTCTTTCGGGGCCACCACCCAACCGACGCGCAACCCGGCCAGCGAAAACGCTTTCGATGTACTCGCCGTGCTGATCCCCTTTTCGTAGATGTCCACAATTGAAGGCGACATGCCGTCGCCCTCCTGCCCGGTGCCGCGATAGACTTCGTCACAAAGGACATATGCGCCGACAGAACGGGCAATCTCGGCGATGCCCTGCAGCATCGGCCGTTCGATCAGCGCACCCGTCGGATTGTTGGGGTTTGTCAGGGCAATCAGTCTGGTTTCCGGTGTTACCAGTTCACGCAACCGGTCCAGATCAGGCAGGAAGGCGTCTTCCGCGCGCAGTGGCAGAATCTGAACATCGGCTCCGATACTGGCGGGGATCGAATAGTGTTGCTGATAGGTCGGCACAATCGAAACCACCCGGTCCCCGCGCGAAACCACTGCCTTATGCACCAGCATATTGGCCGCAATCGTGCCGTGGGTAATGGTGATATCTTCGACGTTGCGATCGTCATAGAGATTTGAAATAGCCTGACGCAAGCGGATTGACCCTTCGATCGCACCGTAGGTCATTTTCATTGGCAGCAGTTCGGACAAGTCGTTTTGATTAAGTCCGGACAGTTGCAACAGCTGATCGATCGTGATGCTGGCCACGCAGGTTTCGGCAAGATTGTAGGTACAGCGGGTTTCCCACTCATTCATCCAGATTTCGACTTTGAACGGTTCGATGAACATGTGCGCTCTCCTCAGGCTGAAGTCTGGTCAAAAACGGCTTTTGCCACGGCGATGTCCTCCAGCCCCAACCCGACAGAGCGGAAAAAGGCTGGAGCCCCTGCCTTTGGCCGCGGGCACCTGCCCGTACAGAGTTCCGCAAGATCGCCAAGGATCGCGGTCTTGCTCCAGTTGTGTCGTTCCACCGCAATCAGCATCTCGCCTGCCGCATCAGGGGTTGTTTCCCGGTAGTCGCAATAGACCTGCGCGGATGCCAAAAAGGTCGGATCAACTTCATGCGCGCGGGCAACATTGGTGCTGATCGAAGTCACCAGCGCATCGACCGCCAAATCATCAGTGGAAATGACGGGTGTACCCGATGACGTGCACAGCATGACAACATCGGCCTGCGCAATAGCCTGCCTGGAACTCGTGGCCAGCTTGGCGTCAGGGCACAGCATTTTCCATGTCGCCTGAGTATCTGCGTTTTCACCCAAACCCGGCGAGTAGATGCGCACCTCTGCCCAGTCGCGCAGACCGGCCACATGGCGCATATGCGCCTGTGCGACCTGACCTGTTCCGATGATGGCCAGCGTCAGCGGGCGGCCCGTCGGTGCCAGCTCATCCACCGCCAATGCGGTCGTGGCGGCCGTGCGTTCGGTGGTCAGCACGCCTGCGTCGATCAACGCCAATGGCTGACCATCTTCGATGGACATCAGAACAGTCCAGGCGGTGATGATGGGTCCATTGGCGCGCGGCAGGTAAGGCGACAACTTCGCCCCGAACACACCGGCCCCCTCGAGCGCACCGAGATAGGTTATGAAATCGCCGCCCCCCGGAAACTCGGTCACGGTCTGCGGTGGTTGTACCGCACGGGCTTCACCAAGATCGGTAAACAGCGTGCGCATCGCTTGGACCACATCCAGCTTGCCCAGGTGTTCTGAAACCGTTGTATTATCGAGGACAATCGGCGGGTTCGGCATATTGATACTCCTTTGCGGAGTTCGGTATCAGTAACATTATGGTAAAACCATCGTCCCAAGGGATGAGACAACGGTAGGAAGAAGGCCGGATTTGCAGTTAAAGGAGTTCAGCCAATCCATTTCTGAAGTGATCGACGGGCAGGCAAAAAGCGATGCCCTGATCCGGGCCGTCGAATACCTATTTCCGTGCGAGGCGGCATTTGCAGTGCTCAACCGACCCTCAGGGCCTCCGGTTTATCTGGCGGATAGCTACCCAAATCCAGCGTCCAAGGCCGCGGTTCAGCTGTATGTCTCCAGAACCTACCTGCTCAACCCGGTGCACAATGCGATCCGGGCAGGTATCGCCGCAGGGGTATACCGGATGGCCGATCTAGCACCGGATAACTGGGTCGCGACAACGTCGGATGTCATCGCGGATGAGAGCGAAGAGATCAAATTCAGGACGCCCGGCTGGCCCTTCGGTCTGCAGGAAGTTTCAGTCCTGGTCGACATGCCCCAGGGGATCATGGGTGAGGTAAGCCTGGCCCGCAAAGCCACGCCTGACGGTATCCCTCAGCAGGATCTGGAAGTTTTGCGATCCGTCCTGCCATTGATCCGGCTGGCGTTTCTACGGCTGTCCAGAGAGCAGACGCAAGCGTCGGGTCGTCCATCACCTTCACCGGAGTCTTTTGGCCGTGACGTTCTGACCGCGCGAGAGGCTGAAGTTGTCCAGATGATCCTGAAAGGCCATTCAAGTCTTTCGATCAGCAAGACACTGAACATAGCGATGCCGACCGTGAAATCACATCGTCGAAATGCGTATGCAAAGCTTGGGATCAGCACTCAATCTCAGCTATTTCACGCCTTCGTCGATGGCTTGAACCTCGGGTTCAACGAATGAAGGCCATTGGCATTCAAGTGCCATCACAGCGTCAGTTATTGCACCGAAAGTTCCGGGTTTGACGCGGACCGTGGTACTGCATTTTTTTCGAGACTGATCAAAGGATGATCGACGACTTGAGACACGGTGCAGCCGCTTCCCTTGGCATTCTAAACTTGAACGTGAGGTTCGAATGCTTGCCTTTTGTCACTCAGATTTTGGAACCAAGCCATTTGTGAATAAATTCTCAAAACGAACTTCGACCTGAATGATCTCAGGGTACCCTATTCGGATGGCGCGTCGCGTTTCAGTCACGCCGGACTGGTCAATCAGAGTAATTTAGCCGACACACAAGAAAATACACTGCAGAGTGGTTCAGTTTTCCAACATTCTTTGAAAGGTTGGCTGCATAAGACCACGATCTGTTTTTGCCCGCATTTGGCGAAATACAGGCTTCAGAGAACCGAGTCGAATTGATCTTTAATTAAACAGCCACTCACCCACCGGCACCTATTCCGTTGACGGCCAACGCATTTCACCAGAACCAAGGCGGTGAACTTTTTCGAAGAACGACAAACGCAACCGACCGCTTCATGCCTTATGGTCTGGGCAAGACGGTTTGATTGATAAATCAGTCGCAGGCAGCGGTGACGATCATCTCGACCTTCAGAACATCGCGCGCCAGTTTGGCTTCGCCGCACGCGCGGGCCGGAGCGTGGCCCGCCGGTACCCAGGCATCCCAGACTTCGTTCATCTCGGCAAAATCTGCCATGTCCGCGAGCCAGATCGTGCATTGTAGAACTCGCGTCTTGTCACTGCCCGCTTTGGCCAGCAGATCCTCGACCTTGGCCAGGATTTCGCGGGTCTGATCCGCCACAGTGGCCGCATCCGAAGTCTGCCCACACAGATAGGCAACACCATTGTGCTTGACGACCTTGCTCATGCGTTGGCCGGTTTCGATACGGGTGATTGTCATGTCGGATCTCTCCATCAAGGGACCTTGCGGTCAAATCGATCAATGCGGAAGGGCGATAGATTGAAACGGCCTGCTCCGCCAGTCATCAAATCCGCCAGAACCTGCTCTACGACAGGAGCCATCTGTAATCCATGCGTTGAAATCCTGAAAGCGCGAAAGGCGCGCGGCGTATCCGCGGCCGATCCGATGACCGGCAGGTTGTCAGGCATGCAGGTCTCCAACCCGGCTCACCTTCGTTGCCTGCCAAATCTCTGTCGGCGCTTTCGGCAACGGCCACAACTGACATCAGGAGTGTCTGTTATTGTCTCCCATAGGCAAGCGCGCTTTCGTTTTCCTTTGATCGCGTAACAGGTCAGGTGATCGCGCCACCGCTACCTTTCTTCTTCTTTTTGCCACCCCGGCGAGATGTGATGTGAATTTTGACCCCAGCATCCTTCAAAGCCGCGGCAAAAGGTTCGGGCGGTGCAGCATCGGTCACCAGATCGGTGACCTGGTCAAACCGACAGGCCACATTGGCCGCTCTCTCTCCGAACTTCGTGTGATCCACCGCAACGATCATGCGCCGGGTGTTGTTATGCAACGCGCGCGTCAGTTCAGCCTCCAGCGGGTTTAGCGCAAGAACCCCTCCGGAAAGCGACAGGGCATCCGCGCCACAAATTACCGCGTCATAGCTGTACTGGCAGGCAAGCTGCTCGGCGGCACGACCGAAACTGCCGCGTTCGGATCGAATTACCTCTCCCCCGGCCAGAACCGCACGCGTTCCGTTGTGATCAGCCAGCGATGCGACAACCGACAGCGAATTGCTGACCACGGTCAAATTTTTCCGGTCGCGCAATTGCTCGGCGACATGCGTCATGGTTGACCCCACCGTAAGGAACAGCACCATGCCGTCCTCGACAATCTGACTGACTTTTTTCGCGATAAGCGTCTTTTCTTCCGCGTTGAGTTCCAGCGCCCCGGAAAACATTGGTGTATCCTGCGCACGCGACAGAAAGGTCCCGCCGTGCACCCTTTCAACCATGTTTTTCTTTGCCAGGCCTTTGACCAGTCGACGAACAGTTTCTTCCGAAACGTCCATGACCTGCGCAATCTGTGTATTGCGCGCCGAGCCTCCCAGCCGCGCCAGCACATCAAGCAGCTCTCGGCCGCGATGGGGGATGTTTTCGCTGTCGTCAGCCATCATCAAATTTCACCACAGTTTCGCCTAAAGTTCCACGTTGCAAGTAATTGTTCTGTGACAATTTCCGCCTTTTTGTTCGGGCATCCTCATATACCAACAAATTCGTTCACCGGGCCTCGCTTTGTTCTTTAGCTACAAGTCGAGTGTCAGCTTGACCGCCCTTTGGTTCGGCTCTGTTTCGCTGTTACGCGCCTATGAATCCGAAACAAACGTGCGGGGTCCGTTTCAGATCACAACGCGGCTTTGAAGAGGTTTGTGAGATTGATGGCGTTTCCGCCGGGGCTGTCGTTGAGGTCCTGCAAAAGGCGCGGAAGCCGCCATCGACCGGTGCTGTCATCCATCGGCCTCTGTGTCCGCATCCTTTTCCATCCGCGGCATTTCTTCGATCAGGCGCGTTTCAAGCAATTGTCCGTTCCGATACAGGATCGGATAAGCCACGGCCGCGATGTGACTGTTGAACTCCCGGAACGCGCGCAATGTCTCCAGATGGATGTCGCTGGTCTCAAAACTTTCCGTGCTGCCATGCTGCAAACGTCTGAGGTGGCGTTTGCGACTGTCACGCTCAGCCCGCTTGATCTCGGTTTTTTCAAGGCTCAACAGGCGGGCGCTTTCCAGATCGTCCGAGATCAACACATTTGAGGCCAATTTCAGATTGGCCAGGATGCCTTCGTGCATTTCGACCAGTTCCGACCATCCCTCTTTCGAGAATGAGGCCCTTTTTTTGCGCATGTCGGCGGCCAGAACGGTCAGTCGCTTGGCAACGACATCGCCTGCGGTTTCCAGACGAATTGCGTATTCCATCAGGTCCCGGGCCACCTTGGCGTTTTGCCTGCCGAACTCTTCGGCTGAAATGGCGGCCACGTATTTCCGGATGCCCGACAAGCAGTCGTTCACGTCTTCATCCACCAGCCGAACAGCACGTATCTGCTCCTTGTCACCGCTGCGGTACAACTCCAGCGACGGCCTGAACATCGACTCGACCAGATCGCTCATCCGCAACAGCTCGCGCTTGAGACTTGAAAGCGCCTGACTGGGGCTGCCGCTATCGCGCATATCCAGCGCGCTGGTCGGACGGCCCGGCTGGACCATCGCCTCGGCTGATTTCGGTTCCGGAAAAAGCCGTTCGAACGGAGCACGCAAACGTCCGCAGAACGGCAAAGCCAACACAAGCAACGAGGCGTTGAACGCCAGATGCGCATTGACCAGCATCTGCCCGCCTTGCAGATCTCCCAAAACACCCGCACGCAAAGCCGCAGTAGCTGCAAACAGGGTGACCACGGCCCAACTGCCACGCAACGCGAGATTGGCGAACGGAATGCGCCTGGCTGGCATTTCCATCCCCCGGGTCAACCAAACCGGTATGAAGGCCGAGCCGAAATTCGCCCCCAACACCAGCGACAGTCCGGCGGCAAACGGAATTGCGCCAATCTGAACCAGTGTCACACACATCAGGATCGCCGCGACCGATGAATGCATGACAAAGGCCAGCGCTCCGCCGACCAAGAATGCGGTTATGTAATCTCGGGCCAGATATTCTGCGACGGCAGGCAGAAAAGCACTGTCCCGGATCGGATCCATCGCCTCGCGCAGAAAGCGCAATGAGATCAGAATGAACGCAACACCCATCAGGATGCGACCCAGTTGCCGGGGCTTTTTGGACTCGGTCTTGACGAAGAGATACCCGCCAATCGCCAGCAACAACGGAACCAGCCAGTCCAACTTGAAGGACAGGACCTGGATAATGAGCGCCGACCCAAGATCGGCCCCCAGCACAATCGCGAGACCGGTTGGAAAAGCCAGAAAACCGCCTGCGGCAAAACCGGATGTCAGCAGTGCAACTGCGGCTGAACTTTGCAGGACCACCGCCATTGCAAGACCGACCATTGATGCCTGCACATAGCTGCGCTGGCCCGTCATGACCCGCTGGAAAGAGGCCCCGTAGCTGCGCTCGATCCCGGTGCGCACCATTCGCACCGCGTAAAGCAGCAACATCGTGGCTCCGGCCAGACTGATGAGGAAGCTTACAATCGCCATGATCCTATCCGTTCACCATTTCCAGCATTTCCGCATGCAGCTCGAGCGTCGCCGCCGAAATCACCCGACCATCCGAATTCAGGTCGAGTGGTTTACCATCCCAGCCCGTCATCACCCCACCTGCGGCCTCGATCACCGCCAGCACTGGCAGAAAGTCATAAGGTTGCAGATCATAGTCTATCACTGCGTCCACATGCCCCGCCGCAAGAAGCGCGTGCGGGTAGCAGTCATAGGCGAACCGCCTGGTCTGACCGGACTGCATCAGCTTGGCGAATAACGCCGGATGATCACGATAGATCTTATCCCCTTCGTTCACAAACAGGATGGACTGATCCAACCGCGTCTGGTTCGAAGTCGCGATCTCCTTGCCGTTCATTGTCGCGCCCTGACCGGATACACCAATGAAAACCTCATCTATCGCAGGCATGCCGATCACTCCGATATCCGGCTTACCATCGATCAGATGCCCAAGCAGAAATCCAAAAAGCGGATGCCCCGACAGGAAAGACCGGGTGCCGTCGATCGGATCAATAATCCAGACTTCGCGGCGGTTCTGCCCTTCAAACCCATGTTCTTCTCCAAAGATGCCGTGATCCGGAAAGTGTTGTTCCAGGTAGGCCCGAACCTGCGCCTCGACACACTTGTCGGCCTGCGTCACCGGGCTTTCGTCGGACTTGAACTCAACACCAAGTCTGCCGCGAAAGTACCCCCGTGCCGCCTTGTTGGCCAATTCGGCTATCTTCATCGCGTGTGACACCAATTCTGCCGTTTCGATCGTTTGAGAGTTCTTTGGATTCAGCATCCGTTTCTGTCCTGTTTACTTTTGGAGTCTTGGCTTAGTGAAACAACAACTGCGAAAGAACCCGCCGAAGGTCCGATCCCACGCCACTTGGAACGTTTTTCACAACCGGGCCCGCAATCTTTGCCCGCTTGTTGATAGGGTCCTGTTGTTCGGCGCACCATCTTGTGCCACGCACAATGCCAGACCCTTCGAAGAAATCATGGCTTTGCAGTGATCCGGGCAAGCTAACCCTCCGTTCCTGAAGGTTATGACTATAGCCAATTTGCGGCATCAAAATCCCACATTTCGCGATCAATCCCCATAATAAACCCACAAATTCTCTCCAACACAAGTGAAAAGTACTGATTTTGTTTGTTTGCGCGATAACTGTGTGGGTTTTTGGGGATTGCACAGGCCTCTTTCCAACCGGCTGAAACGGCTTGCGTAGAAAATGGGGTGTAAACAACGCCCGCACCGTCGGCCACACCGACACGTCGCAGGATCCAGCGCTCTTTTTACCCGAAGCCGATCCCCATATTGGCCGGGTCGGACAACTCATTACCGAAAGCGAACGGTATAACAACGCTTCACAGGCCGTGACCGCGCAGATTACGTCGAAAGTGGGCCTACGAGCTGGCGCTAGTTTTACTTTTCAGAGCTCGAATTTTCCGATCTGCTGGCACCCACGCGCCGGCAGCACGATCTGGGAACAGAGTTAGCCGATAGCGGCATGAAACTCGATCACCCGACCTGCATGTCAAACAGACCTTTTGCTGGTCTCTTCATTGATCATTTCGAGGATCTTGTTTCGCTGGATTTTTCCGGATGGCCCCTTTGGCAGGTCCTGCAAAACATGAACTTCATCGGGCGACTTGAAATGGCCCAACTGAGCATTGCAAAGCCTGGACAATTCCAGTGGCGTCAAAGCGGAACCTTCGCGAATTTTCACCGCCGCCTCGACAGTCTCACCATAGCTGGCACAAGGTCGGGCGAAGGCGGCGGCTTCGACAACATCGGGATGAGAATAAAGCACCTCGTCAATCTCGCGCGGCGCAATGTTTTCGCCCCCTTTGATGATAAGTTCCTTCAGCCTGCCGGTGACATAGACGTAGCCATCCTCATCCATACGGGCGAGGTCTCCGGTCCGCAGCCAGCCATCGGGTGTAAATGTGCCTGCGGTTGCGTCAGGGTTCTGGAGATATTCCAGCATGACATTCGGACCGCGTATGACCAGTTCGCCCTCTGCTCCGCGTGGTACGGGCCGGAGGTTCTTGTCAAAAATATCCGCCTCATTTCCAAAAGGGATACCCGGTGATCCGATTTTGCGAATGCCGGGCGGCAACGGATTGGACAGTATCTGCGCGGCGGTTTCCGTAAGCCCCATGGTCTCGACAATCGGGATTTCGAAACGGTTTTCAAACGCACGCTGCACGTCCGGCGCCAAAGCGGAAGATGCAGAACGGCCAAAACGCACACGATGGCGGGTCGGCGCATCCGGTTTTGTATCGGAATGCAGCAGGTGGGAAATGATGGTCGGAACCACCGAAAACCATGTCGCCTCGGCCTTCCCAAGGTTTTCCCAGAACCGGCTGGCGGAAAATCGTTCACACATGGCCAATGATCCGCCAGAGACAAGCGTTCCCATAACCGTCACGCACAGGCCGTTGATGTGGTAGATTGGCAGAACGCAAAACCCGCGATCAGCTTCGGACAGCTCATGTGCAACCACCGTGGTCCAGCCGCCCGCCAACAGGCTGGAATGGGTGTGAACGACGCCTTTTGGGCGCCCTGTTGTTCCGGACGTGTACATCAGAAGCGCGTGATCGCCCGGCGAAAGGTCGTGCAGATCGCCATCGGCATCTTTCGCATCTGAAGTTCTCAACGCGGTTATTTTCGCTGGGTCGGCCGTACGTTCAAACAAATCCACCTGTTCGGGGTGCACAAAACCATAGCGCGCACCGCTGTGGTCCAGCGCATAGGCCACCGCGCTGTCCCCCGCGACGAGGTTTATCATCGTCGCCCGGAACCCGCCGTAAAGGACGCCGAAAAGGACCTCCAGCGCTTCGCGGCAATTGGGATAAAGGATGGCGACGCTCTCTCCTTTTTCGACACCTAACCCGGTCAACATGACCGCAATTCTTTGCGCTGTTTCGCGCAGCTCGGGCCAGCTCAGGTCGCTCGCGCCATCCGGAAAAACGAAACCGGTTCCGCCCTCGGCTGCCCGTTTGTCCAGCCAGTCACGGAGGGTTCCTTTGGGCGGGTCGATCATTGCCCGGCCTCCGACCAGTACTTTCCGAAAATCTCTTCCAGCGCGGGCTCCCGCGGCGGAGTTTCACGCACGACTTTGGTGGTCTGGATGAAATGCCGCCAATGCAGGTTTGTGTCGATGGAGTTTCCCCCCCAGCTGCCACAGCCCATCGACAGGGAAAAAGGCATCCCGTTGGTAAAGCTACCGCCGGTGGCAAAGGTATGCGCCTGGTTTACGATAACACGACAGGTCGGCAGATCCCGGCCCAACCCGATCGCGCGCGCGTCGTCCGTTGTATGAATGCCAATCGAATGCCCTGCCCCCTGATGTGCCAGAATGCGGGCGGTGATTGTCCGGGCCTCTTCGAAATCTGCCGCGCGATAGAGCGCGAGTACCCGGCTAAGCTTTTCTCCGGAAAGGGGATGATCCGGGCCGATCCCGTCAGTCTCAACTGCCAGATATCGAGTTCCCTCGGGCACCTTGCCCGCCATGCCCAGCGCTTCAAGCATCTTGTCCGCGTCCTGCGCGATGACGGAACGGCTGAGATGACCATCGGGCCAGAGCCGGGCGATGATATCACCTGCTTCCGAGGAACGGACCAGGGCACCACCCTCGGCTGCCATCGCCGCAACGAAAGCGTCATAGACTGCATCCACCACGACCACCGCATTCTCGGACGAACAGGAGGTCGCGTTGTCGAAACATTTCGAAGCGGTAGTCTTTTCCGCTGCGGCCTGCAGATCGGCAGTCTCGTCGACAATCACCGTGACATTGCCAGCCCCAACGGCCACCGCCGGCGTACCGCAGGATTGTGCGCGATGAACGTTGTTTTGGCTTCCGGTGCAGATCACCCGGTCAACAGCCTCCATCAACCGTTGTGTCTTGGCCTTTGACCCGGGCGCAGGCAGCATCTGCACCAGATCGCGATTAAGCCCAAGCTTGTCGAATTCGGCATGTATGTAGCCAAGCAGCAATTCACAGGACGCAACACCTTTGGGGGACGGCGCAACCACGATGGCATTGCCACCCTTGAGTGCGTTGATGATGTTGTTGGCCGGCGTCGCGGCAGGGTTGGTCGACGGCACAACCGCACCAATCACGCCGATGGCGCGCGCGATCTCGGTGATACCTGTTACCGGATCATCGCTGACAATTCCGTGCGTATTGGCTTCGGCTATATCGCGCAGCAACCCGAGCGTCTTGCGGTGGTTTTTGGTGATCTTGTCGGGCACATTACCCAGGCCGGTGGTTTCCACGGCCAGTTCGGCAAGGGCCCGGTTGCGTTCCGGTTCCATGATGGCCCATCCCGCTGCAAGTGCCGCTTTGTCATATAGCGCCTGACTACCACTGGCTTCGTACGCAGACTGAGCGGCACGCGCCCGTTCGACGATCCGGTCCACTTCGGCAATTTCGGGGGCAATCCCGTCCTGAGCGTTCATCTTGGTCCTCGATAGATTGACCGGGGCGGACCTGTTCCGCCCCGTTTTAGAATGTCCGGGTCAGAGACCGGCCAGCAGTTCGTTCAGTGTTTGTTGACGCTGGCCCCACATCTCGATCACCTCGTCACGGGTCATGATGTGCATGGGCGACCCGCCGGCCTCCATCTTCTTGGCGACGCGCGAATTGGCAAACATCTCAGGTACTGTCGCGGCCAGCTTCTCGATCACTTCGGGCGGTGTTCCTTTTGGCACCATCACACCCCGGAAATTGACCGAAGAGTTGTCCACGTCCAGCCCCTGTTCCATCATCGTTGGAACATCCGGCAGAAACGCGTTGCGCTCAAGATCGGCGACACCCAGAATTTTGACATTGCCCGCTTCCTGCGCGCGGAATGCATCGGACAGGTTGTTGATGCCGCCCATGACCTCACCGGCAATCACGGCCTTCATGGCCGCCGCACCGCCACCCTTGGTCGGGATATAGGCCATCTTGGTTCCGGCTGCCTTGTCGATTTGCAGCGCCGCGATGTGGTGGCCCACAAACAACCCGGCACCGGATACCGTCAGCTTGCCCGGGTTTTCCTTGGCATAGGCAATGACATCCTCCATCGAGTTGAACGGGCTGTCGGCGCCCACGACAAATACCGCCGGGTCCGCGCCCCAGTTCGCGATGGGTTCAAAGCTGTCGGTCGAGTATTCCACGCCACCCTTGATCGACTGGGCGATGAAATGCGGAACATTGTAGGCCGCCAGCGTATAGCCGTCTGCATCCGCCTGTGTGGCGAACCAGTTCCAGCCCACGCGGCCACCCGCGCCGGGCTTGTTGATGATGGCGATGGGCATTCCCAGCGCGTCCTCGTTTCCGGCGGTCATGGTCACGATCCGCGCCTGAAAGTCCGTCGCGCCGCCAGCCCCGTAGCTGACCATCATCATGATCGGCCGCTCGGGATAGTCCTCGGCCGCCGCCGCACCCGTCAGGCTCATAAGGGCCAAAGCCGCCCCGGCTATCAATCGTTTCATTTTGCGTTTCCTCCCTGATTTGGTTCTTCCGCTGTTTGCGCGGTCAGAACAGAATTTCCCTTGGCGTGTAGACGTTGAGAAGCATGGAAAAGAGGCCGTACATCACTGCCACGAAGACGCCCGTGATGATCCCGCGCCGGATCCAGCTTTTGACGTCCGAATGCGGCGCCGGGTCATAGATCGACAACAGAATGAAGAAGGCGATTGTTGTCGCGGTGTAAAAACCCAGCGACTTGGCCGCCCAGAACACGTAGATCAGCGTCACGATCAGACCCGGCAGCATGTTGACAAACATCGTGCGCGTGACGCCGTTGCCAACCTTGGACAATCCCATGACTGCCTTGCCGAACGTCCATCCGGCCAGAACCACAAAAACGGTTGCGATCAGACGCGGGAACAGGAACGCCTCGGCCGGTTGCTGGGTGTAGCTGACCCAGGTCACCCAAAGGCCGACCGCAAAGACAAGACCTGATCCGAATACATGCTGCGAACGGTTCATGCCTGTGCCTCCTCTTTGGTGGTGTAGCGACGGTGGCGCAGCTCCATCCAAACCGAATAAGCGACCGAGGCCAGCACAATGGCGATCAGGAACAGGTTCAACCCGCCACTCAGGAAGTATGCGGCCTTGCCCACGGTGGCGTCAGCAATCATTCCGCCCTGAATGAAGTTGGCTTCGGCGATGGGTCCCAGGATCAGGCCCAAAACCAGTGGCGCGGCGGAAAAACCGAACCGTTCCAGAAAGAACATGCCGATCCCCAGACAGGCCATGACATAGACGTCACCCATCGAACCCTGAACCGAGTATGCTCCGAAAACGGACAGCGCCAGGACGATTGCAGCCATCACCGATTGCGGCACCTGCGCGACACGGGCTGCAAGACCGGCAACGTAAAGGCCAAAGATGCACATCAGTACCTGCCCGATCAGCATCGAGTTGATGAAGGTCCATGCCACGTCCGGGTGGTTGTCGAACAGGTCTGATCCCGGGAAGATGCCGTGGATCAGCAATCCGCCCAGCAGCACCGCAGCAGTGGGGCTTCCGGGGATCGAAAGGGTCAGCAGCGGCACCAGAGACGGGCCGACCATGGCATTGTTGGCGGATTCCGCGGCAATGACGCCCTCGGAATGACCGGTCCCGAACTTGTCTTTTTCGGATGAGAACTTCTTGGTCTGGTCATAGGCCACAAGGCCCGCGATCTGCCCACCGACACCCGGGATCAGGCCGATGATCGAACCTGTCAGTGTGCCGATGCTCAGGGCCCGCGTGCGGCTGAACAACTCCCGGAAGGCGGCCATTATCGAGTGGCGCTGCACCTCGATGACCTCGGCTCCGGCATTGTGGCGCCCTTTGGCGAACATCGTCAGAACCTGCGGGATTGCGAAAAGTCCGATCAGGGCGGCAATGATGTTGATGCCGCCACCCAAGGCGGGATGAAAAATGAACCTCTGCGCGCCCATGATGTCGTCGAAGCCGATGGTCGCAAGCCACAGCCCGATGCAACCCGACAGCAACCCTTTGACAACCGACGCGGAATCCAGCGTTCCGATCACCGTGACACCCAGAATGGCCAGCCAGAACAGGTGCGACGGACCAAAGGCCAGCGCCCATTTCGCCAGAACCGGGGTCAGGAAGATCAGAAGCAAAACGCCAAATATCCCGCCGACGGCCGAGGCGAGAAAGGACAATTGCAGCGCCCGCGCACCCTGTCCCTGTTTCGCCATGGTGTGCCCGTCCAGCGTCGTGGCGATATTGGCAGGCGCTCCGGGGATTTTCAGCAAAATGGCGCTGACCGCGCCGCCCGCAACGGTCGAGGTATAGGCAGCGCCCAGCAGGATCAGGCCCTGCGCGGCCTCAAGCTGGAAGGTGAACGGGATCAGCAACGCAACCGCCATCGTGGGTGACAGGCCCGGCGTCGCCCCAAGGATCAACCCGCCGATCGTGCCACCCAAAAGCAACAGGAACGAGAGCGGCGTGAACACATCTCCGAAGTAGTAAATGAATTCCATTCAGGGCCTCCCAACCCGTCGGTTCACACTTTTACTTTTGTTGACAAATCAGGTTAGGCGATGAAAATAGTATTGCAAATGTTTTCATAAAATCGACTATGCGAGAGGGTTTTATGGCTAAATTTCAAAAAGATAAGGTGGATATCGTGGCCGTTGCAAAGGCCGCAAAAGTTTCACCCTCGACCGTTTCCCGCACCTTCAACCACCCCAGTCTGGTCAACCCTGCGACTCGGAAAAAGATCAACCGGGCCGTTCAGCGATTGGGCTACATCCGCAACCGCGCGGCTCAGACGATGCATGGAAAACGGTCGGGCACAATCGGCCTGGTGGTGCCAACAATCAACCACGCCATTTTTGCCGAAGTCATTCAGGCTTTTTCGGATTCAATCGACAAGGCCGGCTTCAGTCTCTTGCTGGCGTCGCACGGGTATGACCTGGATCGGGAATACGCCATGGTTCGCAAGCTGCTGGAACATCGCGTCGACGGCGTGGCACTGGTTGGGTTGGAACATTCCGATGCCACCGCCCGACTGATCGAACAGCAGAAAATCCCGGCGCTTGCGATCTGGAACTATTCCGAGGATTCCGCCCTTCCCTGTGTTGGGGCAGACAATCGACTGGCAGGACGTCTTGCGACCGAGCACCTGCTGGCCTTGGGGCACCGGGACATTGGATTGATCTTCCCCAAAACGACCGGCAATGACCGTGCGCAAAACCGGCTGTCCGCCGTGCATGATGCACTTGAGGAAATGGGTGTATCCATCCCGAGCGAGCATGAGTCGGAAGCTCCGTACAGTGTGTCTCAGGCCAAACAGGCCGCCCTGACGCTTTTGACGGAACATTCTCGTCCCACGGCCCTGCTTTGCGGAAATGACGTCATCGCGCAGGGCGCTTTGTTTGCGGCCCAGAGCCTAGGTTTGAAGGTTCCTGATGACCTCTCGATCATCGGTATCGGGGATTTCAAGGGATCCGCAGATGTCGAACCGGGGCTCACCACCATTCGAATCCCCGCCGAAACCATCGGCAAGCTCGCCGGTGAAAGGTTCACCGACTACATAACCTCGGATGAACCAGAGCCTTTCAGACTCTGCTGTGAACTGGAATGCATTGTCAGGGGAACAACTGCCAGCACTCGTTTTTCCCGAACTGTTTGAATGGTTCTTGCCCAGTAAGACAAGACGACCTCGTGATCCCAGGCGGGCCTTGCTCAATCTGCCTTCGGCATGGGCAAGCAGCCTGTCAATCCCGCAGGCAGCACTATCCAGGCCCCCGACCGATACAATAGTGGCACGAAGCCATCCTGCTCGGACGTGAGTGTAACGCTGACAACTGAAGCTGAGATCATCGATATTTCGTTCGGAAGGGACTGCAGAAACCCGTCGGTCGGGAACAAGACGACATAGGCCGGGGCCTCGTCCGTCAACAGGGCCGTCACCAGCATGACGACCAGCCAGCCGATCAGCATTGAAGGGATTGCAATCAGGACAGACCTAGTAGTCATGGATATGCTCCAGCTTCTGCTCTCCTAAATCTAATGCACGGATCCGGTCGGCCAATTCGGAAACCTTCACCACCATCAGATGCCGGTAATCGCCAGACCCTTGCCGTGACCGACTGTAGATCGCGCCGTCCATGTCCGGATCACCGGACAGAACTGTGAACAGGATGCCGTCATTCCCTGCGATCTCTACGAAATCCACTCCCTCACGCGCCCAGCGTTGCAGCAGAAGGGTCAACGCGCGGTATCGGGGAGTTTCCACTTCGATCCCCTGCGGATGCTCCGCCAGAACATGAACACCCTCCTCTTTGTCCAGCAGGGAACGGTCCGCATTTTCAACAATCATCCGCAGGGTCGGTTCATCCTGACCCACCTGCGCCACCGCATCGGCGATCACATCCGCATAGGCGGCCTTGACCCCGTATTCGATCCCCAGGGCGATCCGCCGCTCACGGTCCCGCAAATTGTCCGTGGCCTGTTCGTTCAAATCAGCCCGATCCTCGCGAAACCGCCATTTGTACCACGGAACCTGCTGCAAAAACCTGGCATAGCCAGCGGCTTGGCTGGCCGAGAGATCATCCAAAGGCGCCCGTGTCTGTCCGCGCAGCGCCGCGAAAACCCGGCCAAAGGTTTCCTCATAGGCGGCTTTGAGCAGCAATTCGGCGAAAAAACTGACCCCGATCACATAGACCATTTGCTTGGTCGCGCCATCAACCGCGCCATGGGAACTTGCAGCAGCACTCAGCGCGCAAAGCGAAGACCAGAACCCTCCGACAGCGCGAAAATATCCGTACTCATGCGGATCACCGGATTGGATGACCGTGGCGTAATCCTCGTAAGCATGAACGATGTGCCATTCCGGATAGGTCATCAGGGTCCGGGTTTCGGGTCGGTGAAAGGCGGGATCGATCAGCGCCTCATAGGCGGCAGGCTGGCCCGACCCCCGGCACATGATTTCCACATAGGCAATCGGCGACAGCAATCCCGCAACGCAGATCACCACCACCAGAAACAGCCATTTGCAGTATCGCCACAGCCGCCTCACCCGCGCTCGGCTCCGCCGCGAAACCCGGCCCAGACGCCGATTCCGCCCAATGCCAGATGCGGCAGGTTCGCAAGGAACCGCGGCAGCGACCAATCGGTGCCCAGCGATGCGTTGGTGAATATTCCAAGATCAAGGAACCCGTAGCCGGTGAAGATGCCGAATATCCCATCCCCCAGATAGGCCAGCCCGAACAGGATCAGAAATGTCCGCGCCGCCCGATGTGAAAGTAGCCCCGCGATCAGCGCCCACAGGGCCGAAGCCACATGCAGTGCATCGTCGTAGATATCCAGCGCAAAGATGCCAAAAACCAGCCCATCGTCATCCGTCAGGCCCGGGATATAGTTCAGCGACGCCGCGATCATGAGCGCCACGAAATACCCCAAACACAGTTTTTGCAGATTGCTCATAACTGCCCCAGATACTGATCCCAAAGATTGTTGCGCAGCACCAGATCGGGGTCCAGTTCCCGCTTTGCTTTCGCAAATTCCTCTGCCCGCGGGTAAGCGCCGGTCAACTGATCGATTTTGGCGTGCGGGCGGTAAGGCAGGTAATAGGCCCCACCGATCCCGACGATCCGGTCAATCAACGCGCGGGTCATGCGCGCCATATCCGCTTCACCGCGTTGGGTCAGCTCCTGACTGAAGGACATGACGGCAGCAATCCGCGGCACACGGGCAAAGGACAGCACGGACTGATCGTCCTGCGCCACATACCGAAGGGTCACATTCAGGAACTCCTGATACGAGGCCGGGATCACCTCGCGGCAGGCCTCGACAAAGCTGTCGAAAGCGTCAAACCCGACGAAATGCTCGTGCAAAATGTCCGTCCGGTCGGGGTTGCGATCATCCAGTGTCACCACCGGTTCATTGATCAGCGAGTTGCGCGTCACCTCACCTGACCCCAGAGCCGGGCCAACTCTGGTTTCATTCCACCAGCGGAAGGATTTGAACGTCTCATTGCCAAGCTGGGCGCGATAAATCCGGCTGGCCGCATGGGCCATCCATCCGGAACCGGAGGCCGCCGGCAGATCGTTTTGATCTTCTGTCTCGCGATAGGTGATCAACAGCGCCTTTTGAAAGAACGACTCGCGTTCCACATTCAGCCGCCCGTAGGCCATCGTCACTGCCGGATCCATGATTGCCGCCTTGAAACGGTCGGCAAATTCGCCGGTTTCCATCACATCAAATGTCGGAGACAGCCGGGCATTTCTGACCATCTCGATCTCCATGTCCACAATGACTCCGATAAGGCCGTATCCCCCCATCGCTAGGTTGAACAGATCGGTGTTTTCGGTTGGTGAACAGGTCGCCAGATCGCCGGACGGCAACACCATCCGCAGGGACCGCACAGTGGATCCCATCGGTCCGAACGGCACCGGCCAACCATGCGCATTGACCGAATAGGTCGCGGCGAGGCCGAAGTCATTGTTGGATTGCATCACTTTGGGCGACCATCCCTGGGGGTCGAGCGCCGCAATAACATCCGACCACCGCGCGCCTGCATGGGCGCGATAGCTTTGATTGATCGTATCCAGTTCGATACGTGCATTGTCAAAAGTCATGGCCGTGCCATCACGCGGGATCGCTTGCCCCCCCATGGAATGACGCGCCGCGCCGACGTTCAGGGGCCGTCTTTCTGCACGCGCCTGTGACATTTCTCGCCGGATCACCGCAACCAGTTCCTGATCGCCCTCTGAAATCCGCAGATGTTTGTGGATCGGCGTCGCCGACAGACCGCTTGCATCGTTCAGGTAGTTCTCCCCGGTCGGCGCGACGATGCGGTTTGCACCTGCATAGGTGGGCAACTCCGCCCGAAACAGGCCTGCCAATCCCCATCCCACCAAACCACCGGCACCGACCAGCGCGGCACGGCGTGTAAAATTCTTCATTATGTCTTCCTCCCACAGTCGGTGCGGAAACCCAAAACAATACTGAAATCAGCTGAGCTAATACCGTGTTTTGGAGGAGTTATCTCACAAAGTCATGGCTGCAGGGAAGGCACCGCAGAGAAATGAAACCAAGTGACAATTTCCGTGTGCGAAATGCCTGGAAGGAAACACGCCATTCCGCCCGATGACATGAAACTCTGCATCGGTCTCTCACGTTTTCGAACCCGCCGGTGGCGGCTTTCTGCGCGGATATTCAGGCCGCCTTGGAACCAGTGATCAAAGCCGACTGACGAACATCACGACAGCTTCATGCAAGTGACGAACAATAACCGCACTGCTTGGTTCAGGCGTCGAAGTTCCAGATGTCGCGCTGAACCTTCCAGCCGTCGTTGCCTTTCTGGAAGTAGAGAATGTACTTCCCTGAGAGGTCCTGCCCTCCCATCGAGCCCGTCAATGTTCCCATGGTGACGGCAAAATCTCCGCTGACATGCGCCCCGGTCGGGTTGGCCACGACGTTGCTTAGACCTCCGTCGATTGCGGCCTGCCAGTACTCGCGGATCGCGGTGTGACCTGACATGGTCGGTGCGCCCGGCGGCATGATCGCGCCGTCTTCGGCATAGGGTGCGGTTGCCTTGCCGGCATCCTTTGCGTTGATCCCTTCAATGATTGCCGCATCGAGCGCTTTAACGGTGTCCAGAACTGACATCTTCTCCTCCCGAGTTTTCCCGCAGATGATCACAGACTACCACAGTTGCCCGAGTCGCTTCACATCTGCGATGCCAGGACCGGGTAAGCCCCGAGAAAAGCGGAAGGCGACGAAGGCCAATCGGCTCAGCTTAGGTCGCTTTGCCTCAGGTCCTCCATCGCCCGATGAGTGGCGGCAAACAAACCTACGCCAATCTCAATCCGTTGCCAGTTCCGTGATCTCGCGGCGGAAGGGCAAGGCGTCCCCAATATCCGGCCCGTCCAGCTCGCGTGCGTATCGATGCCCGGCATAGGTCGCCCATGCAATCGGCCCCGGCGCGTTGGCGTCTCCGATCAGCTTGACGGACTTGATGCCTGCCTCGTCCCAATCGGTCTCTTTCGCCTTCAGGGCGTTGTAGACGCCGTTGTTCTCAAGCCGGGATGCGACCATTACGACGGCATCGGCTTCGATCTTCCAGGTGCGGTCCGTATACACACAGTTCGATACCACATGATCGGCGTGGATTTCCGCCACACCCTGATTGAGCACGATTTCGACCCCCGCTTCGACCAGTCGCGGGTGGATTGCGATCTGTTCCAGCGTGTTGTTCGTCCAGTCGCTGACATAGGCTGACGGCGTGACAAGCGTGACAAGCGCTCCGTTTCTGGCCAGCAACTCGGCCAGCACGCCGCCCATGTAGTAGTGGTCGTCGTCATACACCACCACGCGGCCCGAAGGGATCGTACCATCCATCAGGTCGTCAGGCGTATAGACCTTGGCGCCATCTGCAATCGGCATTGGCACGACATGCTGACGGGCAACACCGTCGCGACGCCATGTGGATCCGGTCGCGATACAGACGTTTTCGAATCCGAACTCAAGAATGCTGTCGGCATCCAGCTCACTCTCTCGGTAGATCTCCACGTTCGGGCGCTGTTGCAACTGGTATTCCCGGTGGTCCACGACACGCCCCCAGGCGCTGAGCCCCGGCAGCGCGCGTTCGCGGGTGACACGTCCACCGATCACGTCCCGCGCTTCGGCCACGGCCACATCGTATCCGCGGCGGCACAGCGCCCAGGCCGCTTCAAGTCCCGCAGGACCAGAGCCAACAATCAGCACGTTCGAGCTGTCGCCCTTTTCGTTCATCTTCTCGGGATGCCAGCCCTTGCGCCATTCCTCCATGAAGGTCGGGTTCTGGGTGCAGCGGCTGATCGACATGGTCATGTCGCCGGTGATGCAGATATTGCAGCCGATGCATTCGCGGATGTCGTCGATCCGGCCTTCCTCGATCTTCTTCGGCAGGAACGGGTCGGCAATGGATGGGCGGGCGCAGCCGATGAAATCCAGCGTTCCGGACTTGATCATCCTGGCCATCACATCCGGTGAAGTGAACCGCCCTACCCCGACGATGGGCTTGTCTGTCAGTTCATGAATGCCGCGCACAAGATGTTCCTGCGCCGCCTCTTCCTTGAACCGCGACGGGCCCGAGCAATCTTCCCATGTGCCCTGCGCCAGATCCCAGAGATCGGGCAGATCCTTGTTCATCTCGACATAGTCGCGCACCTCGGCGTTCGAGAAGCCAAGTTCGCCGATGGTTTCGTCCAGCGACACCCGCAGCGTGATCGCCATCTTGTCGCCCACAGCGTCGCGCATGTCAGCGATGACTTCCTGACTGAACCGGGCCCGGTTTTCCAGAGAGCCGCCATATTCATCGCTGCGCTGGTTGGTCGCCCGGCTCAGGAAGTGCTGAAAAATCCCGAACCCGTGCGCGCCATACAGGCAGATCAGGTCAAATCCGGCATCCTGCGACCGTTTGGCCGCATTCACGAACCAACGGCGCAGGTCCCGGATGTCCTGCTTGTCCAGTGCGCGCGCCTGAACCGGATCGTTGGTGAACGTCCGGATCGGCAATGCGGTCGGTGCCAGCGGTACCTCTTTCGTGTAAAGGTTCGGCCCGTTGATGCCCGAATAGGCCATTTGGATCCCGGCCAGCGCGCCATGTTCTTTCATTTTCTCGGACATCTTGCGCAGTTGCGGAATGTCCTTGTCTTCCCACAAACGCAATTCGATGAACGGCGTGATCTCCGAGGTATGGTGCATCTCGCACTGTTCGGTAAAGATCACGCCCCAGCCGCCCTCGGCCTTGATACCCCGCATCGCAGCAGCAGCCGAAGGATCACGATAGCCGCCGCCATTGCAGTGCGGCACCTGATAGAAGCGGTTCTTGGCGGTCAGCGGGCCAATCTTCATCGGTTCGAACAGAACATCATAGCGTGGATCGCGCATTGCTGGATCTCCCTTAGGCATCTGGCGGTATTGCCCTGTGGCGGGCCGAAATTCTGATGGTCAGAGCGTATTTCGCGCTGGATATACCCCCTTATTTCGACAATCATGGTAGATCACGGATCACGAGGGGGTATATACCCCCAAAGAGGTATAGCGCCGTGGACCACATGCCCAAGCCAGAGCTTCTGGCAGACACAATCCTGTCCATAGGTACCACCGGGTTTGCCCGGCGATTGCAAAACTGGCTCGGCGCCTGCCTGCGTATCGATAACATGACCATCGTCGCTTTTTTCAAAAGCCAACAACCAGAGGTCTTTCTGACCCAAGCCAGCGAGAAGCGCGTTTTTGAACGTATGAACAGCCATTATGTAACGGGCGCCTACCTGCTGGACCCGTTCTATTCCCTGCACGCGGCAGACGCGGCAGATGGGATGTACCGACTAAGCGACATTGCCCCGGACCAGTTTCATCGCAACGAGTACTACAAATCCTACTATCAACGCACCACGCTCGCCGACGAGATCGCATTCTTCTCGTCTCCGACGCAGGGCGTGTCGATAACCGTCTGTCTGGGGCGGGATGCGACCACCGCATCACGGTTTTCATCCCGTGATCTTGAACAGGCAAGGCAGTTGGCCCCAGTTGTAAACGCTCTGGTCAGGCAGAACTGGTCGGACCTCAGACCGCAGGGCTCAGACACGCCGGAAGATGTCGTCGATCTTTTGCGTCACCGGCTGACTTCGGAACTCGAGATCAGCTTGAGCGCAAGGCAGGCTGAGATCGCACTTTTGATCCTGCAGGGGCATTCGTCTGTTTCCATCGGCCTCACGCTTGGGATCAGCCCGCAAACCGTCAAAGTCATACGCAAGCAGCTTTACAGGAAATGCCAGATATCTTCGCAGGGAGAGCTGTTTTATCTGATCGCACCGTACCTGTCCGATCACGGCCAACTGCAATCAAAACAAGCGTAAATCCTGCCAGATTAGCCAAAACCTAACTAGGGGTAAGCTAGACAGTAATTTCGCCCAATTCCAACTTGTGGGACGTTCCTCACGAAACGCGCAAGGCGTGCTGGATCGGCACGGAAAGCTGTAATCGCGAAGTGACCGTCGCCCGAACAATGGTCACTTTGACGACTGCACGCCGTCCTCCGAAATCGGTGATTACAAGGGCCTCCATATTAGGAACCATCTGTCAGACCCTATCCAGTTCAGCCAGGAGTTTGCCCGGCCATTTGTGTCGGACCGAGATACAGTCAAAGGGAAACGAAACATGCCCATCGAGAAAACGGACACACTGGTTGTTGGTGGCGGTCAAGCCGGTATCGCGCTCAGCGAGCATCTGGGAAACAACAATGTTCCGCATATCATTCTGGAAAAGAACCGGACGGCCGAGGCATGGCGTACCGGTCGCTGGGATGCTCTGGTCGCCAACGGCCCGGCCTGGCACGATCGTTTCCCGAGCCTGCTGTTCAAGGGCGACGATCCGGATGCCTTTGTCTCGAAAGACCGGGTGGCCAACTATCTTGTCGAATATGCCGAAATGGTGAACGCGCCCATCCGCGAAGGCGTCGAGGCGCTCAGGGCCGAGCGTATGCCCGGCGAGGGCGGCTTCCGTGTCGAAACTTCGGCCGGTGAAATCCATGCCAAGCGCATTGTTGCCGCTACGGGCGCTTTCCAGCATCCGGTGATCCCGCCGATTGTGCCGGAAACGGAAGGTGTCGACCAGATTCACTCGTTTTTCTACAAGAACCCCGGCCAGTTGGCCGAAGGTGCCGTGATGGTCGTCGGTGCCGGATCATCCGGCGCACAGATCGCGGATGAGCTGAACCGGGCCGGCCGCAAGGTGTTTCTGTCGGTCGGACCGCATGACCGCCCGCCGCGCCGCTATCGAGGCCGGGATTTCGTCTGGTGGTTGGGCGTTCTGGGCCTGTGGGACGTGGCCGCGATGAAGCCGGGAACCGAACACGTGACCATCTCGGTCAGCGGTGCCTATGGCGGGCACACAATGGATTTCCGTCGTCTTGGCAACGAAGGCGTTACCCTGGTTGGCATGACAAAAAGCTTCGAGAACGGCGTTCTGAGCTTCGCCGACGATTTGCAGCGCAATGTGGCCGCTGGCGATGCCAATTATCACGAAATGCTGGATTTGGCGGACGCCTATGTGGACCGCACCGGCCTTGATCTTCCGGAAGAACCCGAGGCCCGCGAAGCCTTCGCCGATCCCGACAGCCTGACCAATCCGCTCGGTTCGGTCGATTTCACCAAGGAAGGCATTACCACGATCATCTGGGCCACGGGCTTCCGTCAGGATTTCAGCTGGATCAAGGCCAATGCCTTCGACAACAAAGGCGCGCCGATCCATCAGCGTGGGGTTTCGGTTGAACCGGACGTGTATTTCCTTGGCCTGCCCTGGCAGTCACGCCGCGGCTCGACCTTCCTGTGGGGCGTCTGGCACGATGCGAAATACATTGCCGATCAGATCGCGATCCAGCGGGCCTATGCCGATTATGACGGCGAAGCAGCCATCATTGCCCCCGCAGCAGAGTAAGAAGACAGGACCCCGACATGGCGCATACACGTATCCGCAAATTCAATACCTCTGACACCTACCCCGAGCAAAACCTCGACAACGACCTTTGCCAGGCCGTTGTGACTCAGGGTGGCAAGACCGTCTACCTGCGTGGCCAGTGCCCGCAGAACCTGGACGATGCGGTCAACATCGAAAGTCACGACCCGGTCGAGCAGACCCACAAGGTGATGCAGAACATCAAGCAGCTGATCGAGGAATGCGGCGGCTCGATGGAGCATCTGGTCAAGGTCGTCGTCTACATCACCGATGTCCGCCACCGCGAGGCCGTCTATCGCACCATGGGCGAATACATCAAAGGCGTTCATCCGGTCTCGACCGGTCTGGTGGTTCAGGCGCTGGCGCGTCCGGAATGGCTGGTCGAAATCGACGGCACCGCCGTTATCCCTGACTGATCGTTTCGATCAGTCGACAGACCGGACCGCGTCCCTTTCTTGCTCTCACGCGCGGTCCGGTTGCTGTGATTCAAGGAGACCTGAATGACTTTTTCATTGGTTGCCCGCTGCGCTGAAACCGGAATGTTCGGCTTAGCGATTTCATCCTCGTCGCCCGCCGTGGCGGCCCGCTGTTCCTTTGCCCGCGCCGGAGTTGGGGCGGTCGCAACGCAGAACGTGACCGACCCCAGCCTTGGTCCGCTGACGCTGGACCTGATGGAACAGGGCAAGACCGCACCCGAGGCTATCGAGGCCATGAAGGCCAGCGCAAAATTCATCGAATACCGTCAGGTGCTGGCTGTAGATACGGCCGGGCGCACCGCAATTCACTCCGGCCCGAACAGCCTTGGTATCTGGACACAGGCGCAGGCCGAGAACGTCGCATCGGGCGGGAACCTGCTGGACAATGACGGCATTCCGCAGGCCATCGTCGACGGGTTCCTTTCGGCCTCGGGCCATATCGGCGACCGCCTGATTGCCGCGATGCGCGCGGGACTTGCTGCGGGTGGCGAGGCCGGTCCGGTGCATTCCGCAGGCCTGAAGATTGTCGACAAAGTTAGCTGGCCGGTGGCCGATCTGCGCTGCGACTGGACCGAGGATTGTCCCATCGAGGCTGTTGCAACCGCTTGGGACATCTACAGGCCACAACTGGACGCCTACATCCAGCGCGCACTCGACCCGCGCGAGGCGCCGTCCTACGGCGTTCCCGGCGACCAGTAATCAGGGAGAGACAGAATGTTGGACTATTCACACGAAGACTGGAAAGCCCGTGCCGCCGGTCTGTCGTTTCGGGGGCAGGCCTTCATCAATGGCTCGTTCGTCGATGCCGCCTCTGGCAAGACCTTTGACAGCGTCAATCCGGCCACCGGCGCGGTTCTGACCAAAGTTGCGGAATGTGACGAAGAGGACGTCAACCGGGCCGTGGCCGCGGGACGCGCTGCGTTCGAAGATGGCCGTTGGTCACGCATGGCACCGGGGGACCGCAAGGCGGTGATGCTGAAACTGGCCGATCTGATCCGGGACAATCTGGAAGAGATGGCGCTGCTGGACAGCCTCGACATGGGCAAGCTGGTCACTGATGCCGCCACCATCGACGCACCGGGGTCCGCGCATTTCTTCCAGTGGTATGCCGAGGCCATCGACAAGGTCTATGACGAGGTTGCCCCCACCGGTCCCGGCGATCTGGCACTGGTCCGTCGCGTCCCCCTTGGCGTCGTTGGCGCCGTTACCCCATGGAACTTCCCACTGGACATGGCCACGTGGAAAGCCGCCGCCGCGCTGGCCGCAGGAAACTCGGTTGTGTTGAAACCGGCCGAGCAATCGCCACTTTCGGCATTGCGCCTGGCCGAACTGGCCGCCGAGGCCGGTGTCCCGGACGGGGTCTTCAACGTCGTGCCGGGCTTTGGCGCGACGGCCGGTCGCGCGCTGGGTCTGCATATGGATGTGGATTGCCTGGCCTTCACCGGCTCGACCGC
Source organism: Ruegeria sp. BG6 (assembly GCF_056538465.1). Lineage (NCBI taxonomy): Bacteria > Pseudomonadati > Pseudomonadota > Alphaproteobacteria > Rhodobacterales > Roseobacteraceae > Ruegeria > Ruegeria sp. BG6. The sequence goes on from NZ_JBQFTB010000002.1 coordinate 390,821, forward strand.
CATCGGCAAGATGTTCATGCAGTATTCGGGGCAGTCGAACCTGAAACAGGTCTGGCCGGAAACCGGCGGCAAAAGCCCCAATCTCGTCTTTGCAGATTGCGAGGATCTGGACACCGCCGCCAACATGGCCGCCTTTGGAATATTCTTCAATCAGGGCGAGGTCTGCTCGGCTAACTCGCGGCTGTACGTCGAAAGCTCGATCAAGGATGCCTTCGTCGAAAAGCTGATCGCACGGGCGCAGGCAACCCAACCGGGCGATCCGCTGGACCCGGCCTCGAAAATGGGCGCCATCGTCGACGAAAAGCAGACGCAAGGCATTATCCGTTTCGTCGAAGAAGGCAAGAAATCGGCTAATCTGGTGACAGGTGGCGAGCGTGTCACCGTCGACGGCAAGGGCTGCTTTGTTCAGCCCACCATCTTTGACGACGTGAGCCACGACAACCCTCTGGCCCGCGATGAAATCTTCGGTCCCGTCCTGTCGGTCATTCCCTTTGACAGCGAGGATGAGGCGGTCGCCATGGCGAATGACTCGATCTACGGTCTGGCGGCCTCGGTCTGGACCGACAACCTCAGCCGTGCCTGCCGGGTATCGGACAAGTTGATGGTCGGTACCGTTTCGGTTAACACCGTTGACGCTCTGTCTGCCCAAACGCCATTTGGCGGCATGAAACAATCGGGCTTCGGACGGGATTTGTCATTGCACTCGCTTGAAAAGTATACTGCTTTGAAGACCACGTGGATCAAGTACACGGCTTGATCCGCAACCACGCGGGGATGCGCCATTGCCTTTCAGATACACGCTGCGGCAGCTGGAATACTTTGTGGCCGTTGGAAAGGCAGGCAGCATCGCCGCTGCCAGCGACAAACTGAATGTCTCGTCGCCGTCGATCTCGGCGGCGATCACCCAGCTTGAGCTTGAGTTCGGTGTCAATCTGTTCGTACGCGAACACGCGCGGGGCCTGTCACTGACCAAGGCCGGGCACAAGTTCATGGAACGCACCGAATTCGTTCTGCGCGAGGCCGAACTTCTGGCGACGCTGGCAGGTGAAATCACCGGCAAGGTTCAGGGCATCCTTTCTGTGGGTTGTCTAATGACCTTTGCGCAGATCGTCCTGCCCGGATTGCGGCGGGAATTCGAGATCACATACCCCGACGTTCGCATCGAGCAGCGCGAACTAAATCAGGCGGAAATCTTCAGCCAGTTGCGCCGGGCAGAACTGGATATCGCGCTGACCTATGATCTGGATATCCCTGCCGATCTGGAATTCCGGCCCCTTCACAAGCTGCCGCCATATGTTGTCCTGGGTGAAGGCCACCCGCTGGCCGACCACACAGAGCTGACGATTCCCGATCTTCAGGACAGCCCGATGGTGTTATTGGACCTGCCATTCAGTGGTGAGTATTTCCTGTCTTTCTTCCGGGATGCCAATATCAAACCGAATATCGGGGAACGCACTGCCGACATGTCCGTGATGCGGTCCCTGGTTGCCAATGGCTTCGGATTTTCGATCGCAAATATCCGCCCCCTGAATGTGCTGTCGCCCGATGGCAAAAAGCTGATCTTCGTTCCTTTGGCAGGGGATCTCAGACCGATGCATCTTGGGTTGCTCACAGCGCGCGCCGAGAATGAGACCAACACGGTGAAGGCCTTTGTCCAGCATTGTGAACAAGCCGAGAAGTCCGGCACGCTCCCGGGTCTCTGCAATCAGAAAGCGGGCTGATATCAGCTTCGTTTTATCCTAACCTCTGCTTCGCCAATCCCGGATTTATGTTTTTTGCAGGTCGTATAGGCTGTGCACAACACGGGTATTTTCATCCAAATCACAGGCACAAAGCGTATGACGTCCTCGCTGGAAATTCTGGAAAAGCTGGTCAGCTTCGATACGGTCAGCAAGAACTCGAACCTTGAACTGGCCAGCTATGTCGAAGCGTTTCTTGAGGCGCGCGGTTTTGCTGTTCACCGCATCACCGACCCCGGTGGGGAAAAAACCGGTCTTTATGCCGAAAAGGGACCAGACGGAGATGGCGTTTTGCTGTCCGCGCACACGGATGTCGTTCCGGTCGAAGGGCAAAGCTGGACCAAGGATCCCTTCCGGCTGACCCGCGAAGGTGACCGGCTTTACGGGCGCGGCACAACGGACATGAAGGGTTATGTGGCCTCGGTCATGGCTTTGGCCGACCGCACGGGCACCTCGAACCTGCGCGAGCCGCTCAGGATTGCATTGTCCTATGACGAAGAAGTCGGCTGCGTTGGCATTCAGCACATGCTGGAGCGGCTGGCACCGATGCTGGGTCAACCCCGCGCCTGCTTTGTGGGCGAGCCCACCGAGATGCAGGTCGCTGTCGGTCACAAGGGAAAAGCAGCATTGCGGGCTGTCTGCCACGGGCAAAGTGGTCATTCGGCGTTGGCGCCGAAATTCGTCAACGCGCTGCACCTGGCGACTGATTTCGTGAATGAGTTGCGCGCCCTGCAAAAAACCTATGCCGCAAGTGGAAACATCGACCCGGAATATTCCATTCCCTACACAACCTTTCACGTCGGCATGATGTCCGGCGGCAAGGCTTTGAACATCGTGGCGGATCGCGCCGAGCTGACTTTTGAATACCGGCATCTGGCATCGGACCGCGGCAAAGATATCCTCGACCAGATACAGGATGCGGCCCACAGAGTTGGTGCGGCGTATCAAAACCTATGCCCCGAGGCGCGCGTCGAGGTCGAACAATATAACGCCTATCCCGGTCTGGACGTGCCCGACACGGATGCCGTCATCGGCTATGCCCTGAAGCTTTCGCAAAGCAACGCGACCACCAAGGTCGCGTTTGGCACCGAGGCCGGGTTTTTCAGCGAGTTGGGCATTCCCACCGTCGTTTGCGGGCCGGGATCAATGGAAAGGCAAGGACACAAGCCGGACGAATATCTGGACCTCGGGCAACTCAGCGCCTGTGACGCGATGATGGACCGTATCCTGGCCGATATCAGCCACTGAGATCGAATATGGAATTGCTGCAGGACCTCACTCTTGTTGACGGAATCGGCCTGTTGGGGTCGGCAATTATCGTGTGCGTCTACTATCTGGCGACATGCAATGTACTTCCCGCAAACAAGATACCCTTCAATGCCTGGAACATTCTGGGCGGATCACTGGTCATGATTTCCCTGATCCATCGGCCAAATCCGGGCGCAATCGTGATCGAGGTCATGTTCATTTTCATCGCCGTTCTGGCGGTCTTGCGAAACTTGCGCGGCGCACGGTAACCCGCGCCGCGCGCCTGTCATTCCGCAATCATGTAAAACTTGCGCAATGTCTGCGTGATTTCCCACGTACAGGGCGTGCCTTTGGGTACAAAAAAGGTGTCTCCGGCCCCAAAAACCTGCGCCACTCCGTCCGATCCGGTCAACGTGACCGAACCCGAGATCACGGTCATCATCTCATCCACCGGATAAGCCTCGATATCCTCGCGACAGGGCGCGCATTCCCATACCCCTACCGAAATCTTTTCGTCCCGGCTTTCGAAAAAGCTGCTTATGGTCTCGGTCTTATCCGAGGTGGTGAAATCACCGTCAGCCACTAGGGAAGACGGGACAAAGCCGGTTTCGGGGTGGCCATCGGCCAGCAAGCGGATAGGTTTGGTCATGTTTTCCTCCTTTTTAAACTCAGTGGCATCGGCAGAAATTTCGGCACCGGCCTCTCGCTGCTATCCAGGTCCCGCGCCCAGCGGTGCCCGGCATGGACGGCTGCCGCAAAGACCGACGGGGCCTCGCAATCGCCGATCCGGCTGACGGATTTGACGCCTGCGTCCTCCCACTCGTCCCCGCACACAATCAGGTTCTGATAGACGTGATCTTCGGGTTTTTTTGACGTCAGCACAACAGCCGCACCCAACGGCAGCGCCGAACCTGCACCACCATGGATGCAGCGTCGCGCACGGTCAAAAAGCGCCTATCGCAAGCTGGACATCACCACCGAGCGCGCGCTTTTCCTGCTGCCGTCCAACCACGGCGCAGTACCAATGGAATAAAAGGCCGGGCGACCAGGCCGCCCGGTAAATTGGTGCTTATTGCACGGGGAGAGTTTACTTCTTCAGATTTGTCCAGATCTGGTCATAGACGGCCTGAACTTCCTGCGAACAAACCTCGATAAAGACACCGGGGCCGACCTTGTCGTGCGGGTTCTTTTCCGGTTGCGTCGCGAGCGCGGGATCCAGGAACTCTTCGACGCCTGCGACCCCCGCGTTATAGCGGGCAAAGTTGGTAACAGCGGCGATGTTTTCCGGCTCCAGCAGGAAGTCCATGAATTTCAGCGCGTTGTCACGGTTCGGCGCATCCTTCAGCAGAACGACATTGTCCATCCACGCGATATAGCCCTGGGTCGGATAGGCATATTCGACATTTGCGCCTTCCTCGCGCGCCTTGGCCGAGAACCCGTCATAGATCTGGCCGACCGCCGCATCGCCCGAGACCAAAACCTCTTTGGCGGTGTCCGAGTTGAAGGATGACCAGTGTTGCTTGGCCTCTTGCAGCATGGCGTTCAGCGCCTTGAGCTGTTCGCGGTCGGTGGAACACTGCGGGATGCCCATGTGCAGCGCCGCCATGGCCATGACCTCACCCTGGCTGTCCAGCATGTTGATCCGCCCCTGCAACTCGGCCGGCGGGTTGAACAGGATGTCGGTGGTCTGGATGTCGCCGGAATAGACGTCGCGGTTCACGGCAAAGCTGGTCGAGCCCCACTGATACGGGATCGAATGTTTGCGGCCGGGGTCAAAGCTGGGATCGGCCCATTCGGGTTCGATATTGCCCTTGTTCTTCAGTTCGCCGTCTTCGATCGTGTCCAGCATGCCCTCGCCTGCCATGATCGACACCATGTAATCGCCCGGCACCGAAACGTCATAGGTTCCGATCCCGCCAGCCTTGAGCGAGGCGAGCATCGCCTCGTTTGAATCGTAGGTGTCCATGGTCACCTCGATGCCGGTTTCCTCGGAGAATTTGTCGATCAGCTCCTGCGGGATGTATTCGAACCAGTGATAGACAACCAGTTCGCCTTCGGCTGCCGCTGCATTTGCGCCCAAAGTCAGGGCCAGCGCGGCGACGCCGCTTTTCATCATATGTTTCATTGTGTTCTCCCTCTGTTGGTTATTTCGTGTTGTCAGTTTTGCTGACGAAGTAGCTGATCGTGACCATGATGACGGACACGGCCAGCAGCATGGTCGAAATCGCCATGATATTGGGTTTGAGACCCTGTTTGACCGAACCGAAGATCGCCGTCGGCAGGGTTTCAACACCCGCGCCTTTGACAAAGTTGGTGATGATGAAGTCATCCAGGCTGACGATGAAGGCCAGCAGGAAGCCCGAGATGATACCGGGCATCATCAGCGGCAGCAGAATCTTGGTAAATGCCTGCCGCTTGGTGGCATAAAGGTCCTGCGCGGCCTGTTCATAGCTGTCCTCGATCCCCTGCATCCGGGCCGAGATCGGCAAATAGGCAAAGGGAATGCAGAACGCGATATGAGCCAGCAGGATGGTCATGATGCCGCGTTCAAATCCGATCGAATTGAAAAAGATCAGGGTTGCAACGGCCGTCACGATCTCGGGCACCATCAGTGGCAGGCTGATCAGGCCGAATGACAGGGTGCGCAGTTTGAACCTGCCGCCCCGGACCATTCCGGTCGCCGCCAGTGTCGCAATTGACGTCGACACCGTAGCTGCAACGATGGCGATGATAAAACTGTTCTTGGCGGCCTGCTTGAACTTATCGCTTTCCGGTCCGGTGAACACGTCCGCATACCAGCGTAGCGACAGACCTTCCCAGTTTGTCAGCGATTGCGAGGCATTGAAGCTGTAGATCGTCACGACCAGCAGCGGCGCATACAAAACGATCAGACACAACAGGGTGATACCTTTGAAGCCGCGATAGGACTTGATGTCGAATTGCTTGCTTGCCATCGGTCAGCCCTCCGCTTTCTCGGCTTTGGCCTGTTGCCGTGCAAACAGCATCAGCAGGATCAGAACCATGGTCAGCAGGATCATCGACGCAGCCGCGCCAAACGGCCAGTTGCCGGCATTGCCCTTGAACTGTTCCTCGATCAGCGAGCCGATCATAAAGTTCTTGGCGCCGCCCAGCAGGTCGGGGGCAAGGAAGGAACCCATCGAGGGAACGAAAACAAGGATGCATCCGGCGATCACACCGGGTTTCACCGCCGGAAGGAGAATGCGCCGCAAAGTCGTCCACTTGGTTGCATACAGATCCGCTGCCGCTTCGCTCAGCGCGAAGTTGTAGCGTTCCACCGCCGCGTAGATCGGCAGCACCATGAAGGGCAGATAGGAATAGAACAGGCCCAGTTGCACCGCGAAGTTGGTATTGACGATATGCAGGGGGCTGTCGATCAGGCCGATGCTGATCAGAAAGTCATTCAGCGGACCCTGGTCGCGCAACAGGAATTTCATCGACACGGTCCGGATCAGAAGGTTCACCCAGTACGGGATCGTGATCAGGAACACCCAGACCGGCCGCATATTTTCAGGCCGGGTGGCAATGAAATAGGCCGTCGGGAAGCCGATCACCAGGCTAAGCACTGTCGCCGCGCCCGCCTGCCAGATCGAACGCCAGAAGATGGTGAGGTAGGTCCATTCGATCTTGGGCGGTTCATCCCCGAACAGACCACGGTCAAAGAAGAACTGATCATAAGCGGCCAGCGAAAATTCCCAAATCACGCCGCCACGGAACTCTTTCGTCAGGAACGAGTAGACCAGCATCATGAACACAGGTGCCAGGACCAAAATGCTCAGCGTCACCCATGCAGGCAACAGCAGCCAAGTGCGGGCCTCCTTATAGGTGTCGGTCGTTGCGCTGCCGCCGCTTGCTGCACCGGCGGCCATCAGTCCACCAGGAGGCGCGCTGCCCCCAGCTCCATGTTGACGAACATCTCGGTGCCTGGCTCGAAGATGCGCTTGTTGCCGCGATCAGAGTTCGACGTGCGCACCACGAAATCGGGTCCGTCCTGCAGATCCACGATCGTGGTGATGTCAGTGCCGACAAAGATGTTGTCCTTCACGCGCCCCTTGAGGCTTTCGCTTTCGACCGGTTTGTCGGACATGTACAGACGCTCGGGCCGGATCGACATGTGAACCTTAGACCCCACCCCGACACCTTCGACCTGATCACAGGTCAATTCGTGCCCGCCGCCCAGATGACAGATCGCGCGACCGTCCCGGAGCCCGTCGACGGATACTTCCAGCAGGTTCGTCTCGCCGATGAAATCGGCAACAAACATGTTGCGCGGTCGCTCATAGATATCCGTCGGCGCGCCCAGTTGCTGCATTTCACCCGCTGACATCACCGCAATGCGATCGGACATGGTCAGCGCTTCTTCCTGATCGTGCGTCACGAAAATAAAGGTAATCCCGGTTTCCCGCTGCAGGTGCTTCAGTTCAAGCTGCATGGCCTTGCGCAGCTTCAGGTCCAGGGCGGATAGCGGCTCGTCCAGCAACAGCACTTTGGGCTGTGGCGCCAATGCACGCGCCAACGCGACCCGCTGTTGCTGGCCGCCCGAAAGCTGGCTGGGTTTGCGCGCCGAAAACTGGCTGAGCTGCACCAGTTCCAGCATTTCACCGGCTTTCGTGCGCGCCTGAGACTTCGACGCGCCGCGCATCTCAAGCCCAAAAGCTACGTTGTCCAGAATGGTCATATGCGGAAACAGCGCATAGTTCTGGAACACCGTATTCACCGGGCGCTTGTTCGGTGGCAGGTTTTCAATCTCATCGCCATACAGGAAAATGGCGCCTTCGGTCACATCCTCGAACCCGGCAATCATCCGCAGCAAAGTGGTCTTGCCACAGCCCGACGGCCCCAGAAGCGTAAAGAACTCATTGTCCATGATCGACAGTGAGATCCTCTTCAGCGCCGTAAAGTCGCCGTAGCGCTTGACCGCATCCCGCACGTCAATCGCGACATTTCCACTGTCAGACACATCCGCCTCCCTAAGCACCGCGAAATTTGGCACAGGTATATACGGAGCGGCGAAACCTCTGAAGAATTGAGTTCCTCACCAAACATTAGGCTAAACCTAATCATTTATTGTTTCCTGATGCGACGCAGGCATTTACCAATGGAATGCCTGGTCGTTGCCCCGTGGTTCGCGTGGCCCCTCACCTGCCAGAAATGCACCTCGGATTGCCGCTTGGATTGGTACAGCCCGGGGCGGAAGACCCTCATCGCGTGCAGGGCAGACGAATTGCGACACAGCGTTCCTCAAGACACCAGCTAAATGGCCAAGACCGTTTTTCACACGGGTACAAGGAACCGTTGACCACCGGGCACGCGGCCATCGCCTTGAAGACAACGCCCGACATTTTCTTCGCGCAGTATCGTCACGGAAGCCGGCCATTTGGATCAACTGTAAAAAATAGAAAAGCCCGGCATGACTTGGCCATGTTGGCTGAGACGGGCCACGTGCGACGGAACTTCCTGGTTTCTCCGGAAACATGCGTTACAGCTTCAGTCAGATATTAATACGCAAAAATCAGGCATTTTGCGCACCACCCAATTTTGATTACATTTCCGCAAATGCTCCGCATCGCAACCGCGATGATCAGAAAACCTTCGCTTGGCGCAATCACAGGCGACGCCGGTGACCCGTATGGTTATCAGCCGGTCTTGCCTGCCCTCGCTGACTTATTCCGCAGCGTCGATCCGCAGAGTTCGGACAGAAGGGTCCACACACGCATACGCGGCCAAAACGCGGGTTGTCCATTTTTGCGAAATGTAATCCGCCATGAAACGGCTAGGCGCAATTAGGGTGGCCACCCCCCCTGCCCTGCCAGCCTCGACCAGATGCTGGAACCAACTGGACCAAAGCTCTGGGTCGCGTTCATACAGAAACGCCTGGACCGACCGCCAGACGTCATCGTCGCCTGATTCCGGAGCCGGAGGTTTGGATTTGAACGGTATGATGTTGGTTTCTTCGGCAGGGGCCTGCCCCATCCTGTCCTGAAAATCCCTGCCAATAGTGGGCCAGATCTCTTCGGTGTCGATCATGATCTGCTTCAGATCCAGTTCATAGACCGCAACCCGCCCCCGTGCTGCCGGTCGTTTGACTGAAATCCACCCCCTGCCGCGCAGCTTGGCCATCTCGCGTTTGACAGTCCGTTCATCCACAGACCACAGGCGCGCAATTTCCTCGCGCCCGATTGACAGTTCGTTGTTGCGCCAGTTGTAGCGGGTGGTGATCAGAACCATTATGCGAAGAATACTGCGCTGGCGATGCTTGTCGCCAGACAGCGCGTGGACGGACAGCGCCGACAGAATGTCGTATTTCAGGGCCGAGGCATTGCGCCCGACCGGTTTTGCAACCTGCATCTGTCCCTCACCGCTCTATCTGCCTCACGCGGTTGCTTACCGCCTCGCGCTTTTCCAACGCTTTTCGTGATGATGTTCCAATTAGCGTCCAGCGCATCGATTCTGTCAAGAGCTGTCTTGTTTTGGGCGGCTGCGGATCCAAATCCAGCATTCAAAAAAGAAAAGAAATTGGTGAAGTATTGGTGATGGGGGACACCCTGTCTGTCCCCTTATTTGGGCGCTTTGTCCCCCTAAATGCTGTATATCCGAACTTAGTGACCCCCTAATTCTGGAGCGTTCCCCCTGGCGAGCGCCTTCCCTCGTCAGCGTCGCGAATCGAATCGGCCCACGTGCCGATGGCCCTTGTTTTCTTACCCGTGGGTAAGATTGTCATCCCATCATAATTTCTTTTGCCAAAGCTGCAAATCAAGCGTAAATATGAAAACCACAAAATTTAACGTCCTAAGAAACGAGACCCGAGGCATGTACACGCACGAAGACCTGAATGCATTGCGTAATCAGTCGCTCAAATTGCAGGGCTGGATTCGCCAGCAGACCTTTAGCCCTGAGATGGAGAAGACCCTCCGCCGGTTCTCAAGCTGGGAAGTGTCGGAGCTGATCTTTAAGGTCAACCAATCCACATTTCGGGGCAAGCTGGCCTCGGACCCGACCCTGCCCAGCGGTGAGGTGGAGCCGGATGGCCGGCAGAGATGGTTCAGCCTGGAAGAAGTCAACGAGCTGCGTCGGCGGTTGAAGGTGAACCGCAAGACCCTTATGCCGCCCCGCCCGGCCGGTAAGCGCGCCATCCGTGCCGCTGTGGCGAATTTCAAGGGTGGCGCGGGCAAGTCAACGGTGGCGTTGCATCTGGCCCATGCCGCGGCACTGGATGGCTACCGGGTGCTGGTGGTGGATTTCGACCCTCAGGCGACACTGAGCCATTCGATGGGCCTGACGGATGTTGCCGAAGACTTTACGGTCTGGGGCATTATGGCGCGTGATCTTATCCGCGAGACCCAACGGATGAACAACCGCCCCGCCGCCGCCGAATCCGGGACCGCCCTGCCCCGCCGCGAGTTGCCGCCATCGATCACGGACATGGGGCTCGGCGATCTGCGGATCGGTGACTTTATCAAGCAGACGTCCTGGTCCAGCATCGACGCCATCCCGTCCTGCGCCAACGCCGCTTTTGTCGAGTTTGCCTCGGCTCAGTACCGGCACTTGAATCCGGAATGGTCGTTCTTTGCGGCAGTATCGCGTTATCTGGACCAGATCCCCGATGACTCTTACGACCTGATCCTGTTCGACTGCCCGCCTGCCATTGGCTACCAGTCGATGAACGCAGTGTTTGCGGCAGACATGCTGTATGTCCCATCCGGCCCGGGTTACTGGGAATACGACTCCACGACCTCGTTCATTGGCCAGCTTGCTGAAGCTCTGGAAGACCTCGCTTATGGGTTCGACAAAACTTTACCCACGGGTAAGATCGGGCTTCCCAAGACATTCTGTGAGTTGCGCTTTCTGCTGACGCGATATGAGCCCGGCAACGCCCTGCACCACGCCATGTTCGACGCATTTCGAAAAGTGTTCGGGGAACACGTGGCCGAGCACCCGGTCGAGATGACCCGCGCAGTCGAACAATCCGGTCGTTTCCTCAGTTCGGTCTACGAGATGGATTACCGAGAGATGACCCGGGAAACCTGGCGCCGCGCACGATCGACCTTTGACAACGTATATGAAGAGTTTCGGGGCGTCATGCTGTCGGCCTGGGATAAGCTGGAGGATGACGCATGACCCGCAAACGCAGAATGTTCGACATTGATATGCCCGCCATGGAAGACATACCCGTGGGTAAGGTTCCGGACCAAGTTCTGGAGAAGCGGCGGGGTCCGATGGCCGCAGCAATCTCGGAGAATGCTGGTGCTCTGCGCGATCAGCAGTCAACCGAGGATGCCATTCGCGCAGAAAACGACAGGCTTGCGCATGAGCTGGTGAGCCTGCGGGCCGAAGGGCTGGTGACGGAACGTGTAGACCTGTCAGACGTCGTTACAGAAAAACTGACGCGCGATCGCAAACCCGGTCCGGATCCGGAATTGGAGGAGTTGAAGGCGTCGATCAGGGAAATCGGTCTTTCCAACCCGATCCGGCTGGAGCGTCGCGCGGACGGGCGATTTGACCTGATTCAGGGGATGCGCCGCCTTTCTGCTTATCGTTTGTTGCTGGAAGAAACCGGCGATTCCATCTACGCAAAAATTCCGGCCGGCATTTCGGACGCCGCTGATCTGGACAGCAGCTATCGGCGTATGGTGGATGAAAACCTGATCCGAAAGGACATCTCCTTTGCGGAAATGGGTGCGTTGGCCCGGGCCTACGCAGAGGATCCGGCCAATGACTGTGCGGATGTGGACAAGGCTGTTTCGATTCTTTTCAAATCAGCAAGCTACACAAAGCGCAGCTATATTCGGGCATTCGCAAGCCTGCTGACCAGGCTGGACAAGGTTCTGAATCACCCAAATGAAATCCCGCGAAATGTGGGGGTCGAACTGAAGCGCAAGCTTGATTCCGATCCGGGCTTGATCCGCGCAGTCAGCACTGCGTTGATGAGCGAACCCGACAGGGACAACGCACGAGAGGTCGCGATTCTCCGGTCGTTTCTGGGACAGGCCTCGGAACCTGTTGCCAGGCCGAAACCGGACAGTCCCGGAAAGCCGCGCCGGGCGAAGACGACGTTTCAGGTGTCTGGCCGCGCGGGGATTGCGAAGTGTTCGGCCTCGAGTGGACGGTTGGAGATCAGGCACGATCTGGACTTTACGCGTGTTGATCGTGCGAGGCTGGAGGCTGCCATTGCAACGATGATTGAATACCTGCGAGAGGAGGATGATCTTACCCACGGGTAAGAATCTACAGAACTCATGTGAAACTTCCATGGGGTGTTGGACTAAAATCCAGCACCCCTTTTTTTAACCCAAAAGGTCCGTTGCGGGATTTTCTGCGATATCGACGTCGTCGTAATACTTCTGCGCCTGCGCGACTGAGCGGTGCAGGGACAGTCGCATGGCCGCCTGAATCGGGGCGCCGTCCAATGCGGCCTGGGTCAGAAAGCCCGAGCGAAGACCGTGGGCAGAGGCAAAGTTTTCGGGCAGACCGGCCAGCTTCAAACGATGCTTGACGATCTGCGCTACCGCGTCGGGGGAAAGGCGGCGGTTCAGCACCCGATCAGCTTTCGAGATCGGGCGGAAGAGGGGGCCGTCCTTGATCTGCCCAACCTCGATCCAGTGCACTAAAGCCTGCGCTGCTCGGCCTTTCAGTACCAGTCTGGGGGTTTCTCCCTTCTGGGTGGTTTTGGTTTCCAACAGGGACAGCCAGATGACGCCGCTCTTGGCGAATTCCTTGAGGGATACATCCTCGCGCATCAACGCGGTGATTTCCGAGCGGCGGCGTCCGCCGCTGGCCCAGCCCAGCATCAGGATCGCCCGGTCGCGGCAATCGCGACGACTGCCACTGCAGGTCGCCAACAGTTGCTCGAGCACATCGCGGGTGATGGGGTGGGCGGATTTTGGGGCAGGGGGGCGGGCTGCGGCGCGCCGTGCCTTGGCCCGCGCTTGCTTCACCTGCGGCGCCTCAAACGGGCTGGGAAGGTTCTTCATCCGGTGGAAGGCCAGCCAGGAGGCGATACGCCGGTCCAGCGTTGAGGGGGCCGGGCAGGCCAGTGACTTGCGCAACCCTTGTGCAATCAGCGCTTCTGCCGTCTGGCGGGCGACATCCGTTTCCGGCGCGTCGTTCAGATCCCGGGCATGATCGAGGATGAAGGCGAGGGCGGTTTCTTCATTCTCGGGCCAGTTGAGGATCGAGCCCATCCGAGCGGCCTTCCAGGCCGTGATGTAGACCAGGTCACGCTCGTACGCTCGTAACGTGTTCTCCGGCGTGCCGCGGACATAGAGATCGGTCAGCGCGTCCTGATCTGCAGAGGACAGTGCAGGAGAAGAGGCTGGGAGATATGGGGCAGGGGTACTCATAGCGCGTATTCTGCGTCAATTCAGTTCGCTTTTCAATTGATCCGATAAGCGATACTTATCAGATATAAATGATCACATGGAACCGCGTTCGGAGTAGTGAGCAAAACATATAACTTTTGCGCATATGATGAGAAGATGGAAATACGAACAACAATTATTCAAAAGCCGATGTATTGGAGCGAGACGACTATTTTGCCAATCGGGTGATACGACATGAATGACCGGAAAATTGTCGATCATCGCGCTGCTATTCCGACCGGGGCGGGGCGGGCAGATTGGCGACAAACCCCAGCATGGACGCAAGTCACGAACAGACTGTCACCTTGCCAATTCCCTAAATCACTCATCGGCTAAGTTCACGAGTGCCAGCGATCAAACAGTTTGCGACAGAAATCTGGGGTGCTCAAAAAAACAGGCTGGTAACGGGGTTCACCTGAAAATAAGGTGATCAGACAGCTTACTCGGGAGAGATGCCCAATATGACTCCATTTGCGATCGCCGGCGTTCAGATGCACGTCGCAGCGCTTCATTCGAACGTAGAGGCGATGCGCCATCGTATTGAAATTCTGATGGCCCGGTTTCCATGGACTCAGATGGTTCTGTTTTCCGAACTTGCGCCCTATGGGCCACTGGACCGTTTCGCGCAGCCGTTCCCGAATGACGCAATATTGCAGTTTCAGGAGGATGCGCGCCGCTTCGGTATTTGGCTGATCCCCGGGTCGATGTTCGAAAAAACCGAAGATGGGCGTATTCTGAACACGTCTGTCGTCATCAATCCCGACGGCGAAATTGTCGCCAAGTATTCGAAGATGTTTCCCTTCCGCCCGTATGAGGCCGGGATTTCGGCCGGGACTGATTTCTGTGTTTTTGATGTTCCGAATGTCGGGCGCTTCGGCCTTTCCATCTGCTATGACATTTGGTTTCCGGAAACGACGCGGCAACTGACCAGTCAGGGTGTTGAGGTTCTGCTTCACCCGGTCCTGACCGGGACCACTGACCGTGAAGCGGAACTTGCCATTGCAAGGGCGACGGCGGCGCAGTTTCAGTGTTACGTCATTGACGTAAATGGCCTGGGGGCCGGTGGCGTCGGTCGTTCGCTGGTGGTCGACCCATCAGCAACAGTGTTGCATCAGTCCGCCGGACAGGAAGACATGTTCCCGATCGAAATCGATCTGGATCAGGTGCGGCGTCAACGGGAAACCGGTCTCAAGGGACTTGGGCAAGTTCTCAAGAGCTTCCGGGATCGCGACGCGGATTTCACGGTTTATGATCGCACGAGTGGTGCCGATGCTTACCTGAACACGCTCGGGCCGCTGGAAATTCCCCGGCAGGGCTCGGATCGCGGTTTGCTGGCATCCGACCCCAGAACTTCGATTGAAGAAGCGGAAAGAGATTTGCTGACGCCGCCTAACCTTTCTGTCTTACACGGAAAGACAGGTTCGGATTAATCGGATCAGGAGGCGGCACTGATCCGGACGCGACAGAAAGGAGGCAGGTATTGAACTTGCACTCGCAGAAGAAGAAGTTGCCGTCCCTACGAGATTATTACAGCGCCACGCAACTTCGGGCTGATCGATGGAGCGCCTTACGCGAAGCGGCTGAAGGCCTCGCCCTTCATGGCCGGGAAAAACGCCAGAGCCAGAAGCTGATGGCGACGGCGGAGCATCTGTTTGATGTTCTGGAACCGATCGAGCTTTACTGGGCGTTCCCCGGAATCCACGCGTTCGAGCATCTGCGGCGTCTTCTGCAAAATGGCAATGTTCAGGATCTGTCGATCTGCGTTCGTCGTATTGCGCGGGCGCTGACGTCGGGCGCTTACAGGCGGCGGTCGATTCCGCTGTCTTCCGATGAAATAGACAATGAAGATTATGAAGACGAAGCCTCGCTTGCGCCAGAAGCCCGTGCATTGGGGCGGCCATATTTCGAGGTGCTGATCGTCGATGACGTTACTGAACATCAGGAAAGATTCCTGCGGCAAAACCTGCTGCGCATGCGTCGGCTGGAAGATTCCTTCATTTATGAACCGGTCATTGTTCCGTCGCTGGAGGACGCCCTGATCGGGGTTCTGTTCAACTACAACGTTCAGGCCGTGGTGATCCGGCCGGGCTTGTCGCTCAAGTCGAAGATCGATCTTCCGATCCTGAATCAGTACCTGACGCGTGTCAGCGAGGACGAGGATGTTGACGGTCTTGACCCGCATGAATACGGACCGGAGGCCTGTCGGCTTATCGAGAAGATCCGACCCGAACTGGACGCGTATCTTGTCACAGACCGTTCTGCCGAAGATATTGCCGGGCTGGACCTGGGCCGCTGCCGACGGGTCTTTTACAATCAGGAGGATTTTCAGGAACTGCACCTGAACATCCTTCGCGGCGTCGATCGCAGATTCAAAACCCCGTTTTTCTCGGCCCTGAAAGAATACTCGAAGCAGCCAACTGGTGTTTTCCACGCCATGCCGATCAGCCGCGGCAAATCGATCAGCCGTTCGCACTGGATTCAGGACATGGGGGCATTCTACGGGTCGAACATCTTTCTGGCTGAAACATCCGCGACCTCGGGCGGGTTGGACAGCCTGCTGGAACCGCGCGGCCCGATCAAGGAAGCGCAGGACATGGCCGCCCGCGCTTTTGGGGCGAAACACACGTTCTTTGCCACCAACGGTACTTCGACGTGCAACAAGATCGTCGTTCAGTCGGTCGTTCGACCCGGCGACATCGTTCTGGTCGACCGGGATTGCCACAAATCGCACCACTACGGCATGGTTCTCGCCGGGGCGAGCGTCGTTTATATGGACAGCTATCCGCTGCACGAACATTCGATGTACGGTGCCGTGCCGCTGAAAGAGATCAAGCACACCCTGTTGAAGCTGAAAGATGCCGGAAAGCTGGATCGCGTCCGGATGGTGCTGTTGACCAACTGCACCTTCGACGGGGTTGTCTACAACGTTCAGCGTGTCATGGAAGAGTGTTTGGCCATCAAGAAGGACCTGATCTTTCTGTGGGACGAAGCCTGGTTCGGTTTTGCGCGGTTTGACCCGACCTACCGCCAGCGTACCGCCATGGGGGTGGCCAACGTTTTGCGGCAAACGCTGCGCACGCCGGAAGCGGCCAGCGCCTGGGCGGCCCAGCAGGAAAAGCTTGAGGGTGCGAGCCATGAAAAGCTGCTCGAGACCCGGCTGGTTCCGCCACCCGATTCCCGCGTCCGCGTCTATGCCACACAATCGACCCACAAGACTCTGACGTCATTGCGGCAGGGGTCGATGATTCACGTCAACGATCAGGATTTCAAAGGCGAGGTGGAGCAGGCTTTCCACGAGGCCTACATGACCCACACCTCGACTTCACCGAACTACCAGATCATCGCTTCCCTGGACGTGGGGCGCCGACAGGTCGAACTGGAAGGGTTCGAATTTGTGCAAAAGCAGATCGAGACAGCCATGTCGATCCGGCGCGCCATCTCGGACCATCCGGTTTTGCAGAAGTATTTCAAGGTGGTGACTGCCGGAGAAATGATCCCGGAAGAATACCGGGAAAGCGGCGTACAGGCCTATTACGATCCCGATCACGGCTGGGTCGACAAATGGACCATGTGGAGCCAGGACGAATTTGTACTGGACCCGACGCGCATAACGCTGGCCGTGGGTGGAACAGGCTGGGACGGCGACACGTTCAAGACCAAGATCCTGATGGACAAATATGGCATCCAGATCAACAAGACGTCGCGGAACACCGTGCTGTTCATGACCAATATCGGGACAACCCGATCCTCGGTCGCTTACCTGATCGAAGTACTGGTCGAAATTGCCAATGACCTGGACGAGCTTCTGGACGATGCCTCGAAAATGGAACGCAGGTCATTTGAAAACCGGGTCCAGGCTTTGGTCGAAGACGTGCCGCCGTTGCCGGATTTCAGCCGGTTCCACGATGCCTTCAGGGATGGATCAGATACGCCCGAAGGAGATATCCGGACCGCGTTTTTCCTCGCTTATGACGAGGACAACTGCGACTATATTCCGACCGATGACAAGCTGATGGCGCGGCTTGAAGCGGGTGAAGAGCTTGTCTCGTCCAGTTTCATTATTCCCTATCCGCCAGGCTTCCCGATTCTGGTGCCCGGTCAGGTCATCAGTCCGGAAATCCTGTCATTCATGCGGGCGCTGGACGTCAGTGAAATTCATGGTTTCCGCGAAGACCTGGGTCTGCGCGTGTTTACCCAAGAGGCCTTGGAGTCCGTCAAAAAATAATATCAGGGGAGAGGTTAAATGCCCAAGAAGGTACTCAAGAACATTTCGGAAATCCGTCGTTACTTTCACACGAATTCGGACCCGATCTACTTTGTCTCGGCGACCAATTTCAACCTGCTCGGTCTGGATGAATGGGTCAAGAATTTCAAGTACATCTGCTACATGGATTGCTTTGACGGACGCCATCCCAACGTTCTGGTTCCTTCCGAACTTCCCCATGACGAGTTTCAGTCGATCGAAGACATCAACAACTATCTGCTTCAGCACAAGGAAGTTGTCGATTACGTCAAGGCGCGCGGCGGCAAGCCGAAATTCGTTTTCCTGATGTTCGACGAAAAGACGGAAAAACTGGTTAAGGAACTGGGCGGCGAGGTCTGGTTCCCCAAGGCGAAGCTGCGTACCAAGATGGACAACAAAATCGAAACTGTCCGGGTCGGCAACAAAGCGGGTGTCCCGTCGGTTCCCAACACGCTGTCCAAGGTCGACAGCTATGACCAGTTGAAAAAGGTCTGCAAAAAGGCGGGGCTCGGCGATGATCTTGTCCTGCAAAGTGCGTTTGGAGACTCGGGCCACACCACCTTTTTCATCAAGTCCGAGGCTGATTTCCGCAAACACGAACATGAGATCGTGGGCCAGGGCGAAATCAAAATCATGAAACGCATCGATTGCCGGGGTTCGGCGATCGAAGCCTGCGCCACGTCCGAAGGCACGATTGTCGGCCCCCTGATGACGGAACTCGTCGGGTTCAAGGAATTGACCCCCTATCGCGGAGGCTGGTGCGGAAACGAGATTTTCTCGACTGCGTTCCCGCCGAAGACGCGCGAGAAAGCGCGGGAACTGACGTTCAAATTTGGCGAACAACTTCGCAAGGAAGGATATCGCGGCTATTTCGAACTGGATTTCCTGATCGACAAAAAGACCGGCGACATCTGGTTGGGCGAGCTCAACCCCCGGATCACGGGCGCGTCCTCGATGACCAACCACGCGGCTTTCGCGCATGCTGATGCGCCGCTGTTCCTGTTTCACCTGCTGGAGTTCTCGAAAAAGCCGTTCAACCTGGGTGTCGAAGAGCTGAACGCGCGCTGGGCCGATCCCGACATGATCGATTCCTGGTCGCAAATGGTGATCAAGCACACCGAGGACACGGTCGATATCATCACCAATGCCCCGGAATCCGGGATCTACAAGATGTTGCCGGACGGGCGGGTGGTGTTCGACCGGTTCGACTATCACCGGCGCGCGGTGGAAAGCGAAGACGAAGCGTTCTTTTTGCGGATATCGAATGTTGGCGACTACCGGTACGAAGGGGCCGATCTGGGCATCCTGGTCACACGCGGCCGGTCGATGACCAAGGGTTTTCAGCTTACGGCAAAGTCGAAGCATTGGATCAATGGCATCAAGAACGCGTTCTCGGCACGTCCGCTGCCATCGGCTCAGGCATTTGAGGATCCGGCGTTTAAGATTATGTAGAGTGCATGAAACTAACCTTTCGCGCCGTAGAAGAAAAGAAACCCGGACAGAAACTGTCCGGGATTTTCTCCGAATATCGAAATGCCTACCTTAAGTGGTGGGCAAGCGAAGGGTTGTCATCTCGCCCGACATATTCCGAGTGCCGCCATGCCCTGAAAACATATATGCCGGAAATGCTCGAGCCGTATGACATGCTGTGCGCGGCCTTTGGCGCCGGCGATCTGGAGGCGCGGTTCCTGAGCTTCTTTTGCCCGCCGCGCTATCTGGCGGGGTGCAGCCAGGCGATTTGGCAGGGGCCAGAACCGTTGATGGTGCGGAACTACGACTACAACCCGTCGGCCTTTGATGGAATTTTCCTGAAGACCGGATGGAACGGGCGTCAGGTCATGGGCACCTCGGATGGCTTGTTTGGATTGCTGGATGGCATGAATGATGCAGGGCTAACCGTTTCCCTGACATTCGGTGGCCGCCGCGCGGTCGGCGAAGGCTTTGGAGTTCCCCTGATCCTGCGATACCTGTTGCAGACGTGTTCGACGCTGGAAGAGGCGAAAGAGGTTCTGCTACGGGTCCCGTGTCACATGAGCTACAACGTTACGGTCCTGAACCGGGACCGGCAGTTCTTTACGGCGTTTCTTGCACCGGACCGGCCAACGCTTTTTACACATGCGGCTGTTTCCACCAACCATCAGGAGCGCGTGGAATGGAAAAGCCATGCACGTCTTACCGCCACTGTCGAGCGTGAGCGTTTCTTGCTGCATCGCCTGACTTTGCACCCTGAGACGAAAGAGGTTTTTGTCGGGTCTTTCCTGAAGCCGCCGCTGTATTCGCTGGCTTTCGATCAGGGGTTCGGAACCCTATACACCGCAGCCTACCATCCCCACGATCTGACAGCCGAACTGCTGTGGCCGGGCCGGAGATGGAAAAAGAGCATTGCTCAATTTCACATGGACAGTCTGCAGGTCATCTACCCACGAGATCCGGTTTGAAATCTAGCGGTTCGGACAGGGCGGGCTGTTCCAATACGGTACCACTGATCCCATCATCTATTCAGTATTGACCCGGTAGACGGTCACCTGTTTCGACCGGCCTTTCACATGGAAATCGCCGACATGTTCCAGCTGGAACGACGCGCTGAGGCGTCGCGCAGTTGCGTCACTGACCAGGATGTTGGTTGGCTCTTCCGTTGCAAGATCACCGGCCAAAGTCTCGATCCTCGCGCAGGTGTTAACCGTATCTCCGATCACGGTGTAATTCATCCGCTCGACCGCTCCGATGTTCCCGACGATGAGCGGACCGGTGTGAATCGCAATCTTCAGTCCATAGCCAACTTTCGCCTCAGCCAGGGCGTGCTTGATGGCCACCGCTGCACGACAGGCCCGCTCGGCGTGGTCGACTTGTTCCTGAGGAGCGCCCCAGAACGCCATCACGGCGTCGCCGATATACTTGTCGAGTGTTCCACCTTCGGCCTGGATGCAACGGTTCAAAATCGCGAAATGGTTGTTCAACATGTCGGCCGTGGCCTGCGGTGTCATCGTTTCTGACGCAGCCGTAAAGCCCACAATGTCGGCGAACATGACAGTCAGCTCGACCTCGCGAGGCCTGACAACATCAGGGTCTCCGGAATTCAACAATTGCCGCACCAGAGTGCGGGGCAGATAGGTTTCAAACCAGCGCAACCCGTCGAGCATCTTGTTGAATGCCACGGCCTGAAGGTTTACCTCCTCAACGCGAGAGGGGGGAAGATAGTCGATCTGATCCAGATTGAGTTCGCTGATCTTGATGGCTTCCTCCGTTGATTTTTTGATAGGGGCCGAAAGCTTTCTGGCCAGCATAATCGCCGCAATCATTGACGCTATTAAGAACCCAATGCTGACAAAGGCAGCGTCGCTGAGGCGTGTCCATTGACTGCTCCAATCGCTTAGCGGGGAGTACTGGCCAATGACCCATGGTTCCGAACCGTACTCATCCAAAGTACTGGTCAGAACCAAGTACTCACCGGTTGCGTTCTCCACTACGTAGCCGTCAAAAGAGCTGTCGCCCCCCTGAAACTCGGGGTCTTGCTTTAGCACTTGCGAGATCACCGCGTCATCGAGCGCAGCGATTGAATGCAAAGGCGTGTCCGGACTTAAGGAACTTCCGGACAGGTTCAGCAGCTTCGGATGTGCCAGGACGCGGTTGTCGCCATAGAGAATGAAACCGGTAGCGCCGAATTTGCTGCCCAACTCATCGATGATGTCCGAGAAATGATGCACGGTTGAAGACACAAATATGGCACCTAGGAACACATCGTCCCGATACGCCGGTACGGTGGCCGAAATATGCGTCCTGCCTTCTTCAAAAAACGGTTCGTTCCAGAACAGGCTCTCATAATTTTTGATATCTTCAAGATACCGCAATCGCCCATCCACCGGGGGCTCTGTGATGGTGACAAAGGAAATTCCGTCTGAATCGGCGATTTGACTGGTCACAAAGAGGCTGCCGTCCGGGTAAACAACGGCAAGGTCCGTCAGATAGGGGGCGGAGGCTGCGACGCCCTTGAAATATGCCTTCAGAAAGTCAGTGTTGGACAATTCGACGTCGCCCGAACTTGCATCTTTCTGGAGAGAGTTCGCCAGTTCCTCGATAGGGGTCGTCAGGCTAACGACCCTGTCCTCAATGGCCTCGACGATCATCGAGGCTGAGGTGTTCCACAATTCAGTCGTGTTTTGAACATTGGCGTAGGTTGATACCAGAAGCACCGCGCTGACCGAAAGCGCCACCAACCCGCCTATGGCCAGCGCCAGAAGCGTTGACATTCCAATTCGGACTTTTGATTGCTGGCCAGCTTTGGGCATTTGCTAAACTTGTAATGGGTAGGTGTCTGTTTTGACGAACGGTTTCTTTCAGGAATTACCTATGTCGAGCATGATCGCAAGACAGCGCAATGGATAGGGCTGTGTCGGCATCAAGATAGAGCGTTGGCGTGGGGGCCACTTGACACGGGGCTAAAACTATTTAATTGTCAAAAAAGACAATTTAATAGGATCTACCTAAATGGACTTCCTCAACACGTATGTCAGCGACTTCCAGATCAGCTATTGGGAGACGATGATCGACGACTGGTTTTTCGTCTTTGCCATCGGATTTCTGGTGTTTGAACTTGCACGTTACGCGATTGGCAAAAAGCTGACCTTCGAGATGGTTGGCGATACCGTCACCAACTTCATCACGCTGGGATTCTTCCTTGCGATCACTTTTGTTTTGATGGCCGGCTTCTACGTCGGTGCCTATGTCTGGGCGTCGCAATATGCGTTCTTTGACATCCCCACCACATGGGCTTCGTTCCTGATTGTGCTGATCCTCGCAGATCTGGCCTATTATTGGGAGCATCGTATCCTGCATCGGATAAACATCTTGTGGGCCACACATTCGGTGCACCACAGCTCACCCTTCTTTAACATTTCGGTAGCCTACCGGCATGGTCCGCTGGATGGGTTTTGGCCCTTGTTCTTTCATATTCCCCTGGTGCTTTTGGGCTTTAATCCATTTGTTGTCCTGGTCGCGGAATTGCTGGTGCAACTCTACCAGACCGCTTTGCACACCGAAGTTATCGGCAAGCTTTGGAAACCCATTGAATGCATAATGAACACGCCGTCGCATCACCGTGTGCATCACGGGTCCAACCGCAAGTATCTGGACAAGAATTACGCCGGAATCTTCATCATCTGGGACCGCATGTTCGGCACGTTCGAAGAAGAAAAAGAAGAGGTCACCTACGGTCTGGTTACGCCGATCAATTCGGTCAATCCGTTTGTAGCCTTTTTTCATGGCTTTGCCCGCGCCTTTGGCGACGCCTGGCGAATGCCGGGGTTCCGAAACAAGCTGGGGGTTCTGTTTGGTCCGCCGGGCTGGCGACCCCAAAAACAAGGCGCCAACGCTTCGGCAAGCGATAAACGGGGTTAAAGCCATGCCTTCAAATTCACAGAGAATGGTCGCGGCGCTGGTAACAACAACCCTGTTCGTCGGCGGAGCCTGGATGGCCTCGGGATTTGGTACTGACATCCCCCGGACATCGGCATCTTCGACCGGTACGTCTTCGGACAGTGGGTTGGTGATTAACCTGCACAGTGCTCGTAACGACAGAGGCCAGTTTGTTGTCATGGCCTTTGACAACGCGGCTTCTTTTGACGCGTTTGATTTCAGCTCGGCGGCTGGCTACGTCACGCTTCCCGCCAGCACGGAACCGCAGCGCGTCGATTTCCCGGACCTGAATGACAACTACTACAGCGTGGTGGCTTTTCATGACGAAGACAGTGACTATCAGATGGGTCTCGATGAGAGTTGGACGCCAACGGAAGGCTATGCGGTTTCCGGGTTGAATGATCTCTACGATGACCCTGTATTCGAGTACTCACTGATCAGCCCGGGTATTCCGGTGGATCTGGCGTTCTTTTACTGGCCAGATCAGTATTTTACGGGTTGGTTCTGATCATCCTGCCGGTAGGTTATGGTTGTCTCGAACCGGGGCATTTCGGTGTGGTGACGCCGCTTTGCCCCGGGGTCGGGCTGCCAATCAGCGGGTCAGGGCGCTACTCACTTTCCTCGGGTATCTGCGGGGCTTGCAAATGCCAAAAGGCAGGCGGCAAAATGCGCATACGCCAGCTTTGCGCTTGATGAAAAATAGCTGGAAAAAGCATAGTTCCGGTATGCCAGACACTGGGCAGTTCAGAATAGTTGACGGTCTGTTTGGACGGATCCGCCCGGTTCGAAATTGAAGAGACGGAGAAATACCAATGGGGCGTCCCTCGGTTCAGAAACAGCGTAAAGCCGAAGTGCTGGATGCGTTCATGACGCTGGTGGCCCGTTTCGGGGTTGAGGGCGCAACGCTTGAGAGAATTGCGGAGGAATCCGGACTTAAGCGGCCGTTGATACGGCACCATCTTGGAAACAGGGATGAGATGGTACGCGCCTTGGCCCTGCATGTTGTGGAAGAACAGCGCATCTCTTTGGAGAATTTGCGAACGGCCTTGCAGGACTATCCGGGCCTAATGAACTTTGTGGACGCCCTGTTCAGCGACGACAGCGAAACTGATACACGTCTGAACAACGCTTATCAGGCTTTGGTTATGGTCGTGGAACAGTACCCGGACCTCAGACAAATTCTGACGGGTGTTATGGCTGAGTTCTACGCGCTTGCCCGCCAAATTGTCCAGAAAGAGTATCCGTCGGCGGACCCGGAGGATGTCCAGACAGTGGCGCACGGAGTCGTCGACCTTTATCTTACGGCCGATGCCTTGTCGGCGCTGAACCCCCCGCCCGATTGGCGTCGATCGGCCTATCTGGGGGCTGTGAAGTTGGCGCAGTCGCTTGGAAGCCCTTGAGAGGGACAGCATCGAAATAAAGGGAGGTTCACGGGAATTCGGGTGCCAGCTTACCAAAGTCAGGCACCGTATTCGTTGGTCGGGGCTGCCGATACCTGATCGTCCGATGAAGCATAAAAAATGCAAAGGCATTGCCCATTCATTTTTTGTGAGAAAACTGGGCCCGCGAACAATATATGTCAGACAGAAGAATTTGCACGAATGAGTCCCCATGCCCGAGATCAACACACCGCTGCTTGAGCAGATCCGCGATCGCTTTGCCCAGATCGACCATTGCCCGCAACAGGGACCCCGGATTTTCTTTGAAAACGCTGGCGGCGCGCTGACGTTGAACTCGGTGGTGAAAACCTCGCAGGACTATGCGGCCATTCCCGACAATCAGGGGCGTGACAACCCGGGCAGCCATGAACTGGTGCGCGTGATCAACACGGCCAAGGAAGATATGGCCGTGTTCATGAATGCGCCCGGCGGGCAGTTCTTTGTGGGCGAAAGTGGCACCGAATTGCTGTTCCGCCTGATCATGAACGCCTGTCTGGGCACCGGCGCAGGTCAGGTTCTGGGTACGACCCTGGAACACCCGGCCACCCGCAGCGCCTGTGACCGCTGGGCGCGTATCGCCGGGCAGAACCATGTACTGGTCGCGCATGACAATGCCACTGGTACCGTGACTGCCGAGGCTTATACCGCAAAGGTCACACCCGACACCAAGGTTGCAACCATCGTTCATACTTCACCCGTCACAGGCATGGGTGTCGACGTGGCGGCCGTGGCCGCAGCCATCCGGGCGGTTGCGCCCGAATGCTACATCATCGTCGACGGCATCCAGCACGCCGCGCATGGCCGGATCGACCTGACGGCCTATGGTGTGGATGGCTATGTGATTTCGCCCTACAAGGTGTTTTCGCGCCATGGCTATGGGGTTGCCTGGATCTCGGACCGGCTGACGGCGCTGCCGCATAACAGCCTGCTGGATGGCCCTGCCGACAACTGGGAGATGGGGACCCGCGACACCGGATCTTACGCCACCATGTCCGACGTGGTCAGCTATTTCGAGTGGCTGGGCGAGCAGGTCAGCGACGCCACCGACCGGCGGGCCAAATTCGTTGCCGCGGGTGAGGCGATCCACGCGCAGGAAAAGGCGCTGACCGACGCGATGATCCACGGCACCGGCAACCTGCCGGGACTGGCCGAGATGGAGAAGGTGACCATTCTGGGCGGCATCGACAACCCGGCGCGCGAAGGTCTGGTGTCGCTGCGGGTCGAGGGTGTGCCTTCAGTCGATGTGGTGCGAATGCTGAACGAGCAGGGTATCCGAACGCATCTGCGCAAGGCAGATCACTACTCTGGCAACATCCTGACTCCGCTTGGCATGGACAGCTGTGTGCGCGTGTCAATGTGCCATTACAACAGCGTTGCCGAAGTCGCCCAGTTCCTGGGCGCAATGAAATCCATCGCCGCCTGAATCCGCAGGCGGGAACGCCCTTTGAAAATACATGCCTGGGCAGCAGTGATTGGGGCAGGCCTGGTTTGCGCCCGTTTGGGGCGCGGTGCGCTGGAATGAAGCCCTCAAAACGCCCGTATCTGGGCTGCCTTCACCCCTTTGCGCGTTCCCTTTGTCCCATGGGCAACAGCCCGGCCAAAGGACTATTTCAGTGCATTGCTTGCCAGGAACCGGGCAAGGTTTGCGACGGCTCGTCCCCGGGCCTTGGCGATGTTGGTGCTGTTCAGCGGTTCGCCGATTGGCTCAACCAACTCAAACAGCCCCGAACGTTCTCGCCCCCCGTCGAGCCGACCCAGGAAATACTGCCCTGAGACAAAAAAGGTGCCGTCGGCCCGTGCCACGAAGGATTCAAACCGCAGGTCCAGAATTCCTGCAGGCGGTTCCTCGAATGGCCACGGTGAGGATGCAATCCGAGTTCTGGTCAGGCCAGTAAGATGACGGGTCAGTTCCAGCGCAATCGCGCGTGGTGGTTTGTCCGCCCAGAGAACCGACCCTTCGGTAACCAGCAGACCGCCTTCGACCTCGATCGAAATCTCGTCCGCCACGGCGTAACCGGGCAGCGATGGCTCTTTGATCTCAAGCGATGAAACGCCTATTCTGACACGGCCTTCCAAAGTTGGTTCATTGACTGAAACCCGGTCGTTCAGCCCGCCGCAGCCCGCCAACAGCACCAGGCTCAGGCACGTGAGGAATTTTTGTAGCGGCATGTCTATCGTCCCTTGATCAATATGCTAGGATCGCGTTCCAGCGTTCGAAGC
Organism: Ruegeria sp. BG6; assembly: GCF_056538465.1. Taxonomy (NCBI): domain Bacteria; kingdom Pseudomonadati; phylum Pseudomonadota; class Alphaproteobacteria; order Rhodobacterales; family Roseobacteraceae; genus Ruegeria; species Ruegeria sp. BG6. The sequence continues at coordinate 417,498 of NZ_JBQFTB010000002.1, forward strand.
AGCGCCGCAAGGGCATTGGCCGCCTGCTGAATGTCGCGCAGCGCCGCTCGTGCATCGCGGCTGAGTGCTTCACCCTTGTTGAATCCACTGATGGTGGCAGATGCCTCGTCCATCAGTTTGCTGGCTCTTTCGGCCAGCGCGGGCAGTTCGCTGGTCGAGATGGCAATTGCGTCGGCGGCATTGCGCGCCGAGGTCAGGGTTGCGTTTACGTTGTCGACCGCGCCACCCTCGCGCAAATCGACCAAAGCGGCGTTGACTTCGGCCAGTGTCGCATTCAGTTGCACAGGCAGGTCCTGAACGCCTTCGGTTTGAATGAGCTCATCCAATGTTGCGACAATCCCGGTCAGTTCGGTGACCAACTGGTCCAGGGGCAAAGCACTGGCCCGTGAAGCCAGAGTGTTCAGGCTCGACAACAGCTCTGGAAGGCCGGCAATGGATGTGTCCTCGGATTCCATGGCGTTTGTCGCCGCATCCACGGCGCCGAGCAGGCGCTGTGTGACCTGCTCGGTCCTGAGTTCGGTCAACATTGCATCGACCTGATCCAGCAGTTTATTGATATTCCCCGCGACCGAGCGAACGTCGTCAGATTCAACCACCGCCGTGGCCGCCGCCAGCAGCTTACGCAGGTCTTCGGGCGTTTCCCGGATCGCGTCGCTGGCCACAAAAGCGCGGGCAGTGTCAAGAAACGCGACGGCACTGGACATCAACTCTTCGACCGGAAGCGCCTGGATACGCGTCAGAACACGCTCGACCGAGGCTTCCCCCGACTGGATTTCGCTCTGGGTGGTAGGCAGGATTGTTATCCCTTCGGCGGTTTCATTCCAGTCGAACGGATCATCATCGGTGTTGTCGACAAATTGCACCTTCAAGCCACCGGAAAGCAGGCTGGCAGAGGCCAGTTGCGCGCGCATCCCCTCATCGGCCCGCGTTTTCAGAAACTCAAGCGCGGCAGCGGGTGAAACTTCATCTGGCAGGCCAAGACGCGTCGGCTGTATGGCCAGGACCGCATTCAGGCGCACCAATCATGGCGCCGTGGTCATGGAGGTGAACTCCTCGCCAGGCCTTGAGGGCGTGGAAAAGGCAACTGGCATTGATGTTGCGGGCAAGATCATCGAGTTTCTGGAAAAGAATGCCGCCAAGGGAAGCACAAGGACGCGCGGGCGCGGATAGCGGTCCGGTGTTCGAAAGCGGCGACCTGGTTATTTCTCTGCTGAGGGGGCAATCAGGCGGCTAGGCCAAAGGGAAAACGCGGGGCAGTTGTCCGCCCCGCGCCGGTTTACGGGATGGGCCGCAATCTGCGGCTCGCCAGCACCTCCCAAGTGGCGAGCGCGATCAGCGCCGATCCCGTCAGCCATGCATTTGCCACTGCCACATTATGGTCAGTGAAGCTCAGCAACTCGGGCGCAGCGATCAGAAGAACCCCGATTGCCGCTGCCGGAGCCACCCGTGCGAGAAGGTGGCTCCGGTCGCCAGCGCCAGACATGACCAGGACACCAATGCCAAAGGCCATGAAGGCGACAGATTCTTGAACAGCCATGCCCCTTAGAAGGGTTTCCTGACTGAACAGGACAAAGGGGGACAGAACCAACCAGATACCGGTTGCCGCTGGCAGCCATTTATAGGGCGGGGTTGGTTTTCTCATGACCCTGTTGACCGTTGTTTATTGATCCCCGGCAGAAGCTGGCAGAAGTTCGGCGTCGACAGCGGCAACCAATTCGTCGTCATTGATGAAGCCGTCGGCATCGGTGTCGATCTCCAGAAAGAGATCTTCTGACACTTCAGGATACTTCGTCTGAAGCTCTGCCAATGACGCCAGTCCATCACCATCGACATCAAGATCAGTGGGCATTGCGAATGCCGGAAGGGCAAGCAGCGATGAGAGCAGAGCAGCAATAGAAACTCGACTCATTTTGTTCTCCGTCAGAATATGGGCAGCAAACCCATTTTGGGGTTGGTGTAGCGCTCCGGTGTCGGCGGCATTTCCACGGGTTTCAGATTGCAACGGTTCCTCAGCTCGGGATCTCCACTACAAAATGAGAAATGTTGATTGGCGGTCCGATCTGGTGTGGGCACTTTCGCGCTACACGGGGTATATGGCACGAGCGCATTGTATTGAAAAACGAATTTTTGTCGCGGGTAGTATCGAATAATCGAATAGATGAGTCGTGAGAACCAAGCTCTTTGTATCTTCGTGGATCCCGTTGATACGGACCCTGATTCTAAGCTGCGAACAGGGCGCTTCTCAGACAATCGACTGCGAGTTTCACGTTCCGGCTGGATCAGCCTTGAACCTAAAAGGTTAGAAGGTATGCGTGCTCGTTCATTAGGATCGGGATCGTTCGCCAATCCTCAGTTTCCTGCAAGCTGATTTACTGATTTTGCAGTCATGTTGATCGGGGGATGCGCCCAGTTGTCATCGGGCGTGAACGGAACTCAAGCTCTGCCGCTTCCCGATCTGGCAATTTCGCCTTCTGCAATCGCTGCAGGATGTCTGCCGGAATCGGTGCAGCATGAGGGCTTGGTATTTGCCGGACGTGAAGCTCCATGAACTCGCAAACGGCCGATAGCTCACCTTTGTTCAGCATCTTCATGTGCAGATGAAAGCGTTTTTCATCACAGTCCAGAACTCGGGTTTCAATGCGAAGCCGGTCCGCTTCCTTGACTTCTCGCAGGAAAAACTTGTGATCTTCCAGCAGGTAGATCGTACATCCGGTGCGCGCGCGATAATCGGCATCAAAGCCGACCTCATCCTGCATTGCATCGACGGCAAGGCTGAAGACCAGCCCGTAATAGGCATCCCGCATGTGGCCGTTGTAGTCGATCCACTCGGGCCTCACGGTAGTTTCAAAGATGAATATCATGCCGTTGGGGCCTTCAGGTCATAAAACCGCGCGGCAGTATCATGGAATACGGCCGCCTGAACCTCAGCCGGAATCAGATCACGGTAAGCCTGCACCAGCGTCGCGTAATCGCTGTAGAGTTTGTCGACCGGGAAGTTCGATCCGAACATGACCCGCTCTGGTCCGAATTGTTCAAGACAGACTTCCACGATGGGGTGAATACTGTCGGTGGTCCAGGTGTGATCGAACATGCCCAGACCGGACAGCTTGCAGGTTACATGCGGTAAGTCGGACAGGACGCGCAATTGTAATGCCCAGTCTTTCAGGCCCGTTGGGCTGCGGTCATGGGGCGATCCGGCATGGCAGAGCGCAATCGGCGTCTCCGGCGCCTGCGAAAGAACGCGGGCGGTCTTCTCCATCAATTCAGGAATAAGTTGCAGATCGAAGCTGAGCTTTCGTTGTCCGGCTTCTTGCAAGCCAGCCAGGAAGTGTGGATCGTCCAGCAAAGCATTGGTGCCGGTTTGCGCGTCCTCTCCGGGCGCGCGACCGACGATCTGGCGCACGCCACGCACAGTCGGCAGGGTCTGAAATGTGTCCAGTAGGTCGGACAGATCGGACGACGTCAGGTCACAGTACACAACCTGCGCCATCGGCCAGTCCGGGGAGGCGTCGGCGACGGATTGAACCCATCTGGCTTCGTCCAGACCGTTCTCGGCCCCCACCTGGATATGCACCGAAGCGCGGATGCCGCAGGCTGCGGCGTCTGCGCGAAATTCGGTCAACTGGTAATCCCGCTGAATGGGTGTCGGGTCACCAAAGAACCTGTCCACCCCGCGCGCCATCAGCCATGGGTAATGCACCGCGGTAAGATCCCAAAGGTGGTGATGCGCGTCAATCCAGCCGGTCATGTTCGCGGTACCCTTGCCATGCGCCCCAGAATGTCGACACCCTGTTGTTTCCAGAAATGCAGAAGGTCGATGAAAATCCAGTTCTCGGCAAGTTTATCCCCCTTGCGGCGATAGATGTCGATCACCCGGAACTCGGCAGCTTTGTCGGTGGCAGGCATCCCCATAAACCCGCCGGTGGGACGGGCCGTGAAATTCGGCCATCCGAAAAACCCGCCATAACAACCTTCTGCCATCCGACAAATGTGCTTGGTTTTCGACCGGTCCGCGAAGCCTGCGCGGAAGGGGCCTGAGTGCTGCTGTGCGTAACGCTCGATCGTGTAGGTTGCACCGATACCGGACGGACCCCACCAGATCATGTCTTCGCACCATGTGCGCCGCAGCTCGTCCTCAAGGCTGAGACCGCTATCCCATTGGCCCAGATCGGAAATCATGGCGTTGATGGCCGCCAGGGTCCGTTCTCCTTCCTCGGCGGGTTGGGGTCTGAACATCAGACCGTCGTGAGTCATCGGCCCGGGCTGGACAAGCTGAGCTGCGGTCTGCGGCGGGAATGGCCGCAACCCGGCCTGCATCATTAGATGAGGAATATCGAAATACATCGCTGTCTCGGTGATCTTGCCGTTCTCGACCTTGTTGAACTCGCAATATCGCAGAAACGCCATCTTGCCTGTGGGGGTGATGCCCAGCCAGGCATTGTCGAACAGCCCCATCAGATGGCCCATGGAAACAACCCAAACCGAGGAAAATCCGTCCATCTCGTTTCGGCCGGCCATGAACACGTCCATCCGGCGCTGCATATGCCGCAGGCTGTGCCTTAGCGGTTGCCAGAATCTCTGTGCCACTGCGTCCGAGCCATGCAATTCATCAAACGGATGAAATCCGCGCCACAGGTATTCTTCTGCGCAGAACTCGGACATCGCGTCAGCGGCGGCCGATTCTCCGTTCTTGCCGAGTGCTTCGTAGTACTCGACGACGACGGCTTTTTGGGCTTCGTAGGACATTTTCAATTTCTTTCAGTGCTCTAAGCGCTGGGATGGGGCTGTATGCCACGGATGGCAAGGGGTGATTTTGCATGCGCATGCAAAAAAAACTTGCCAGATGTTTCTTTTGCTGTCTATGCTTTTTGCAAACGTATGCACGCTAGGTCCAGCTGGGAGGGCAGAATGGCCGAAATTCAACTTCGCAATGTTGGAAAGCGTTGGGGTTCTTTTGTGGGGGTTGATAATTTTGACCTGACGATTTCCGACAAGGAGTTTCTGGTTCTTCTTGGCCCGTCAGGCTGCGGCAAGACGACAACCATGCGCATGATCGCCGGTCTGGAAGATGCCAGCGAGGGCGACATCCTGATCGACGGGACTCGCGTGAACGACATGGAGCCCAAGGATCGTGACGTGGCGATGGTGTTCCAGTCCTACGCACTGTACCCGAACATGAACGTTTACGAGAACATCCGGTTCCCGCTGAAGGTCCGCGGAATCGACCCGTCCACGCATGACGAAAAAGTACGCCGTGCATCGGCAATGGTGGAACTGGACGACTTCCTGCATCGCAAGCCTGCGGAATTGTCCGGTGGTCAGCGTCAGCGCGTCGCGCTTGCCCGCGCCATCGTGCGCGAGCCGAACGTATTCCTGATGGACGAGCCGCTGTCCAACCTTGACGCCAAGCTGCGCGTGTCTACCCGGGCACAGATCAAGAACCTCAGCCACGAACTGGCGGTGACCACGATCTATGTGACCCACGACCAGATCGAAGCGATGACGCTGGCCGATCGTGTAGTGGTCATGAAACAGGGCGTGGTGCAGCAGGTTGGCAGCCCGACCGACATTTACGACACTCCGGCCAACACTTTTGTCGCCAGCTTCATCGGCAACCCTGCGATGAACCTGATGGAAGGTGAAGCACGTGGCGGCACCTTCACGGCCAAAAACGTTGAAATTTCCGGGCTGAACGCTCCGGACGGCCCGCTGACATTAGGCTTCCGGGCCGAAGATGCCGGCCTTGCTGCCGAAGGGCAAGGGCAGATCAACGCCCCGATCTACACGCAGGAATTGCTGGGGGACGCCACCATGATTTCGGTTCGCGTTGGCGGTGCCCTCATCTCGGTGAAAGCAGACAAGAATTTCCGGGCAGAGATCGACGACATGGTTTCAATCTCGGTTCCGGCCGAAATCTGCCATCTGTTTGATGGCAAGACCGGCGCCCGGATCTGAACACGGCCCTGCTCAATGATCGGGGCGAACCCCGGCAACAAAACTTCTTGCGCGAACGGGCCTCGCGCTCAAATTCTCAAAACAACAGGGAGACAGAAATGTTCCTAAGAAAAATCGCTACAGCAACCGCCTTTGTGGGCCTGATGAGCTCGGCAGCTTATGCCGCCAATTGCGGCCCCGAGGGGCAATCGATCCGCATTCTGGCCAGTGACTTTCCGGCGATCCACGCCGTCGCGGGAGCCGCCGAAGCCAATTGTGGTGGGGCAGCGGCTGAATTCAACACCAACCACACCACCGAAGCGCGCTCGATCATGAACGCCGCTCTGACCCCGAACCCGTCGGAATATACATCGGTGATCCTGGCCAACTCGACGTTGACTCAGCTGATGAACGACGGTCTGGTGCGGCCGCTGAACGATCTGGTCGAAAAATACAAAGACAGCATCCCGCCGAACCTGCTGATCACCATCGATGGCAATGTCATGGCTGTGGCCTTCATGGCGAACTCACAGCACCTGTTCTCGCGCAAGGATATCCTAGAACAAGCTGGTTTCGACGGCATCCCGGCCACCTATGAAGAGGTTCTTGAAGCCGCTGAGAAAATCCGTGCTGCCGGTATCATGGAACATCCGATCGCAATGAACCTTCAGACCGGATGGAACCTGGCCGAGGTGTTCAACATGATCTATCTCGGTCATGGCGGTGAGTTCTTTGTACCCGGTTCGGCCGAGCCGTCGATCAACAACGAAAAAGGCGTGGCCGCACTGGAAGTCATGAAGGCTCTGGCGGAATACGCTCATCCCGACCACCTGACCCACGCGTCAAACGAAACGCAGGGTCTCTGGGAATCCGGTCAGGCGGCTCTGGCCGTCATGTGGGGTTCGCGCGGCGCGCCAATTCTGGATGATGAAGGGTCCACCGAAGAGGTGACCTCGAATACAGTTTTGTCGGCTGCACCAACCGTTGGCGGCGGATCGATCCCATCTGCCACGCTGTGGTGGGACGGTATCACGATCGCATCCAACGTGTCGGATGAAGAGGCCGAGGCATCCTTTGCTGCACTGATCAGCGCCCTGACCCCGGAAATGGTTGCAGCAAACAACGATGATGCCGTCTGGCTGCTTGACGGGTTCCAGCCCGGACCGGCTGCAGCAGGGGTTGCAGAGACCGTTAGCGGTGGTGCGAAGCCCTATCCGATGATCCCGCAAATTGGCCTTCTGCATGCGGCACTTGGTGCGGAGCTGGCGGATTTTCTGAAGGGTGACGAAAGCGCTGAACAGGCGTTGGCGGATGTCGAAGCCGCCTACCGGACGTCGGCCAAGGAAGCCGGCTTTCTCAAGTAACACTCCCCGACTTGAGGGGGCGCAATCTGCCCCCCTCATCTTTTTCCGGACTAAAGACTGGGACGTACGCCATGAAGCACCGCACCTTTTTCTGGTTCATTCTGCCCACGCTTTCCGCGATGATCCTGTTCATCGCTCTGCCGATCGTCTCGGTTTTCGTCCAATCGCTCTTTGTCGAGCATGAGCAGGTTCTGCTGGTTTCTGAAAGCTGCGGACCATTTGGGTGTACCCCGACCACCACTGTCGACACCGAGGCCACTGCAAAGCTGCGCGCAGAACAACCCCTTGGTCGGTTTAACGGTCTGGGCACATACATCAACCGTTCACACCTGGCTTTTGCCGAGATCGGAGAAGCGTGGGCGAGCTCTGAAAGCCTGGGTGATTTTTGGGCTAAGGTGTATAACCTGCCGTTCTACAGCGCCCTGACATTCACCCTGGCCTATACCTTTATTGTCACGCCGTTGGTGTTGGCCCTTGGGCTGGCCATTGCCGTAGGCGTCAACAACCTGCCCCGCGCGCTCAAAGGGGTTGCGATCTTCATTTCGCTTCTGCCGTTTCTTGTCACACCGCTTGTCGGCTCGCTGATCCTGTTCTGGATGGTCGATGGTGATGGTGTAATCGGCGCCACCATTCAACGCATATTCAATGATCCGACACTCAGCCTGAAGGCGTCGACGGCTCTGACATGGACCATGCTGATGGTTTACGGCGTGTGGCATACCCTGCCGTTCAGTTTCATCACCTTCTACGCGGGTCTGCAAACCGTCCCCGATGATACGATGGAAGCGGCACAGATCGATGGCGCGACGAAGTGGCAGCGCTTGATCCATGTGATCGTTCCACACCTGATGCCGCTGGTTTCGTTTGTGACGCTCATGCTGATCATGGATAACTTCCGCGTTTTTGAGCCGATCGTCAGCTTCAAAGCCGAGGCCCACGCACAGTCGCTCAGCTGGATCATCTACAACGATCTGCGCGAAAGCGGCAATCCGCTCTATGCCTCAGCAGGTGCGACTTCGCTGATAACCATCATCCTTGCGGTCATCCTGATGTCTCCGGTGCTTGTTCGCACCTGGCGCGACTTCACCCGTAAATCTCACTGAGGACACGACATGGCGACCAAAGCACAATCCCGCATGACACCGCTAAAGCTGTTCTCTTACGGTTTCGTGGCCCTCTGGCTGCTGATCGCTGCCTTCCCGTTCTTCTGGACCTTCTGGGGCAGCTTCAAGGTACAGGCCGACTTCTTGTCGAAGGCCAACTGGATGAACGCCCTGACTGGGGCCAACACGATAGAGCAAACCGGCAGCGCCTTTACCGGTGCCGGCTATCACGGGGCGTGGGTTCTGGAAGATTTCTGGTTCAACTTCAAGAACACTGGCATTGTGGTCTTCTTCACCGTGCTGATCTCGCTGACCTTCGGAACGCTGGGGGGGTATGCGTTGGCGCGGTCCGGTTTCCGCTATGCGTTCTGGATCCTGATGGCAGCGCTGGTGTTTCGCGCGATGCCGCATATGACGCTGGTCTCGGGTTACCTGCTGTGGTTCTTCGAGTGGAATGTCTGGGGCATCCTGCCGACCACCATCATCGTGCTTGTGGCGATCAACCAGCCCTTTACCCTGTGGATGCTGCACTCGTTCTTCAAGAACATTCCCAAGGACATGGACGAAAGCGCCATGGTTGATGGCTGCACCCGGTTTCAGGCCTTCCGGCATGTTATTGTCCCGGTCATGTGGCCCGGCGTGATCACCACAGGCCTGTTCAGCTTCCTGCTGGCCTATAACGACTTTACCGTGGCCGTGATGCTGCTGAGTGAAGAGAACGAGACCATCATTCCCGCCATCAACAGCTTCATGGGCACAACCCAGGTTGAAGGCAAGGTCATGTACGCGGTCGCAGCCGTGGTTTCGGCCACTGCCCCGTTGTTCGTACTGATCCTGTTCTTCCAGCGCCAGATCGTCAGCGGTCTTACAGCAGGGGCGGTCAAGGGCTGATGAGCGCATCTGCAAGACATAATGCCATTGCGCGCCACCCGGCGCTCAACCGGATGCCAAGGGATTTTCTGACGGCCGACTAACCCTCCCCGTCCACACAGAAAACCTCTTGGCAACCAGATAAGGAATAGAGACATGAAGGGTTCCCGCCCTGAACAGGCCGTGCTGACACGCGACACGGACATGAGCAAAACCGAACAAACCCGGGCCGTGATCGAGGGTATGGTCGACGGTTTGAACGACCACCGCATCGACGATATCGGCGAGTTTTTCGCGGAAGGGTTCCGTTGGCTGGGCAACCAGGGCTGCGGCACCAAGACCGGGTTGAAGGAATTTCAGGAAAACTGGCAGCGCCCGTTTCAGGCGGCGTTTTCCGACAAGACCTGCATCGACGAGGCCCGGCTGTACATGGGCGAGTGGGCCGCAGCCTTTGGCCGGCAGGAGGCGACACATTCGGGCGAGTTTCTGGGCATCGCCCCCACCGGCAAGCGGGTCGAGATCCGCTACATGGACTTCTGGAAAGTTGTTGACGGCAAGATCGTCGACAATTGGGTGAATGTCGATTTTGCACACGTTGCCGCGCAGCTGGGCGTTGATCTGTTCAATGGCGAAGGCTGGGAAGCATTTGACCGGGGAGAGAAGGTTCCGCCCCGGCCCGAAAACTGAGGATTAGGACAATGGCAATTGAACACCTGAAACGCGGCAAACCCGAGGCTGATCGGGCCGATGACGATGCCAAAACCCGCGCCGTTGTCGAGGCAACGCTGAAGGATATCGAAACCCGAGGCGATGCCGCGGTTCGCGAGTTATCGGAGAAATTCGACAACTACTCGCCCGAGAGCTTTCGCCTGAGCCAGCAACAGATCGACGATCTGATTGTGTCTTTGTCCGAGCGTGAACTGGCCGATATCAAATTCGCCCAGAAGCAGGTGATGAATTTCGCACAGGCGCAGCGCGACTCGATGCTGGATATCGAGATTGAAACTCTGCCCGGCGTGATTCTGGGGCACAAGAATATCCCGGTGCAGTCTGTGGGCTGCTACGTGCCCGGTGGCAAGTTCCCGATGGTCGCTTCGGCGCATATGTCGGTAGCAACGGCAAAGGTTGCGGGTGTTCCCCGGATCATCGCCTGCACGCCGCCATTCCAGGGTAAGCCGAACGCGGCCGTAATCGCGGCGATGCATCTGGGCGGTGCGCATGAGATTTATGTCATGGGCGGCATTCAGGCGATTGGCGCCATGGCGATCGGTACGGAAACCATCGATCCGGTTCACATGCTTGTTGGACCCGGCAATGCCTTTGTTGCCGAAGCCAAGCGCCAGTTGTTTGGCCGCGTCGGTATCGATCTTTTCGCGGGCCCGACCGAGACGATGGTCATCGCCGATGAAACCGCAGCCGATGCCGAGCTTTGCGCCACCGATCTGCTGGGACAGGCCGAACATGGCTATAATAGCCCCTGCGTTCTGGTCACCAACTCGCGCAAACTGGCCGAAGACACGCTGAGCGAGATTGACCGCATCCTCGGCATCCTGCCGACCGCCGGCACCGCCAAGGTCAGTTGGGAGGAATATGGCGAGGTCATCGTCTGCGATACCTATGACGAGATGCTGCAAGTGGCTGATGACATCGCGTCCGAGCATGTTCAGGTCATGACCGACCGCGATGACTGGTTCCTGGAAAACATGACCTGCTACGGCGCGCTGTTCCTCGGGCCACGCACCAACGTGGCCAATGGCGACAAGGTGATCGGCACTAACCACACGCTGCCGACCAAAAAAGCGGGTCGATATACCGGTGGCTTATGGGTGGGCAAGTTTCTGAAAACCCACAGCTATCAGAAGGTTCTGACGGACGAGGCCGCAACAATGGTCGGCGAATATGGTTCGCGGCTTTGCATACTGGAAGGATTTGTGGGCCACGCCGAACAGTGCAACATCCGCGTTCGCCGTTTTGGCGGCATCAACGTGCCATATGGCGAGGGTGCTGTGTATCGCGAGACGGCCGAGGCCTCCTGACAGGCGCGGCGGAAATCGCTGTCAAACCAGCGCCCGGGGTTGGCCCGGGCGTCACGGAATTTCTGAAGTAAGCAGTAAAAGCAATGCGAGATTTCGCAATGGACAAACACTCTACCCACAAGGCCCTGATCGCGCCTCTGCGCGAGGCCATGTACAACTTCGATGAAACCGGCGTTCGCGCGGCATTGGGTGCGGTGATCGCTCCGGATGCCATCGTTCACATGCCGCACCCGTTTGGTGACCTAACCGGACCGCAGGAACTCTATGACACCTGTTATGCGCCGCTGCAGAGATCCATGCCCGATCTGGAGCGTCGTGACTGGATCGCGATGGGTGGCCGGACCGAACAGGGCAATGATTGGGTCGGCTGTGGCGGCCACTACGTTGGTACCTTCGTCGCCCCCTGGCTGGACATCCCGCCGACGGGGCATCTGACCCATATGCGGTTCCACGAATTCTACCGCTTCGAAGGCGACAAGGTTGTGGAAATCCAGACGCTCTGGGACATCCCCGAAGTGATGATGCAGGCCAAGGCCTGGCCGATGGCTCCGTCACTGGGGCTGGAGTTCTGTATTCCCGGCCCAGCGACGCTGGACGGGATGGTGCCAGGTCCGTGGGATGAAGCGAAGTCAAACACCTCATGCGCCCATATCGTCGACATGTTGGACCATCTGAAGAAACATCCCAGCCAGGGTGGACCCGAAGTGATGGAGATGGAGAAGTTCTGGCATCCGCGCATGAACTGGTACGGCCCCGCCGGGATTGGAACCGGGCGTGGTATCGCGGGTTTCCGCAACTGGCATCAGATCCCCTTTCTGAACGGTATGCCCGACCGCGGCAAATACGTCGATGAAATCACCTATCACTTCTTTGGCGATGGTGATTATGCCGCCGTGACCGGTTGGCCGGACATGATCCAGACCGTCACGCATGATGGCTGGATGGGAATTGCGCCGTCCGGCAAACGTATCACCATGCGCAGCCTTGATTTCTGGCGGCTCGAGGATGGACTGATCCGCGAAAACTGGGTGATGGTCGATCTGCTGGACGCCTACCGCCAACTGGGCGTAGATGTCTTTGCCCGCCTGCGCGAGTTCAACAAGGCACGTGTTCCGGGCACAATTCCGTTCCCGGTCGGCGAGGTCTGATATGCCCCAATTCCCCAGCACCCCAAGTTTCAGTCTGAGCGGCAAGCGCGCTCTGGTCGCCGGCGCCTCATCTGGCATCGGCATGGCTTGCGCTGTAGCCCTTGCGGAACATGGTGCTGAGGTCACATTGGCAGCGCGCCGCGTTGGCGCGTTGCAAGACATCGCGAATGAGATGTCAGCGCGCGGATGGTCAGCCAAGACACTTGAGCTGGACGTCTCGGACGTTGCAGCCACTGCCGCGGCCGTGGCGCAAAACGGACCTTTCGACATTTTGCTGAACTCGGCCGGCCTTGCCCGCCACAGCAAGGCCGTGGACACGCAACCTGATGATTTTGACGCAGTCATGGGCGTTAATGTCAAAGGGGCCTATTTCCTGACCCAAGCCGTTGCCAAAGGGTTGTTAGAAGCCGGCCGCCCCGGTTCGCTGATCAACATTTCAAGCCAGATGGGTCATGTCGGGGGCCGCGAACGCGCCGTGTACTGCGCGTCGAAATTCGCGGTCGAGGGGTTTTCCAAGGCGATGGCATTGGAGTTCGGGTCCGCAAAGATCCGCGTCAACACCATCTGTCCCACATTCATCATGACCGACCTGACCAGGTCCACGTTCGACGACCCGGACAAACGAACCTGGATTCTGGACAAGATCAAGCTGGGTCGCCCGGGTGAGATTGAGGACATCATGGGGGCGGTGGTCTATCTGGCGTCGGATGCATCGGCCTTGGTGACCGGCACGGCGCTGATGGTTGACGGAGGTTGGACGGCGGACTGATGGCGACACAAAAGGTTACATCACTGGAAGTCGCCCGCCTCGCAGGGGTCAGCCAGTCTGCGGTCAGCCGGGTCTTCACCCCTGGTGCATCTGCATCAAAGAAAACCGTGGAAAAAGTGCGAAAGGCCGCCAAGGAACTGGGGTATCGCCCGAACGTTCTGGCCCGCGCCGTGGTGTCCGGGAAAAGCCGGATCATCGGGCTTGTTGTCGCCTATCTGAACAATCAATTCTATCCTGAGGCACTGGAAAAGCTGACAAACACGCTGCAGGAGCGTGGGTACCACGTGCTGATTTTCATGGCCTCGCATCAGGCTGGAAATATCGACAATGTGGTCGAGGAAATACTCGACTTTCAGGTCGACGGGATCATCGCGGCCTCGGTTGCTCTGTCGTCGGATCTGTCCGACCGCTGCCGAACCGCAGGCGTACCGATGGTGCTGTTCAATCGGGCGCAAGACGATACTGCCATGTCGTCAGTTACGTCCGACAACGTGGCCGGAGGACGAAAGGCCGCCGAATTCCTGTTGGCCGGCGGACACCAAAAGATCGGTTACATCGCCGGATGGGAAGGTGCTTCGACCCAGAGGGATCGCGAAGCCGGGTTCGTGGCGGCCTTGAAGGAGGCTGGGGTCACGCTGCACGACCGCGAAATCGGGAATTTTGTGGCCGAAGAAGCCCGGCAAGCGACGCTTAAGATGTTCAACTCCGATGCGCCTGATGCGGTGTTTGTCGCCAACGATCACATGGCCATTTCCGTGATGGACACGCTGCGGTTCGAGTTGGGTTTGAATGTCCCGGGCGACGTTTCGGTCATCGGATATGACGATGTCGCCGTGGCGTCATGGCCAGCGTACAACCTGACCACCATTCGCCAACCCGCCAACCGCATGGTCGCTGAGACCGTCGATATTCTGCTCAGCAAAATCGAAGATCCTGATGTCAGTCCGCGCCGGGTCGAGATTGACGGACCTCTTATTGTTCGCGGCTCGGCCCGCATACCTGAAGGATGGAAGACATGAAGGGGTTTGATCCCAAATTCAAAGACTTTCCCGATTACATCATCGGCATCACCAAGGAGATCTGGGAGGATCGCGGTATTGCCACGCTGCATCACTATTACGCGCCGGACATCGTGGTGCGCTCGCCGGGATCGGTTGTGGTTGGCAATCAGGGCGTTATCGCCGCCACGATGGCCACCCTTGCCGAGTTTCCCGACCGTACGCTTCTGGGCGAGGATGTAATCTGGTCCGGAACCCCGGAAGAAGGGATGCTGTCCTCGCACCGGTTGCTGTCAACGGCGACCCATTTGGGTGATGGCGTTTACGGTAAGGCCACAGGGAAAAAGCTGGTTTACCGGATTTTGGCCGATTGCCACGCCATCAACAACCAGATCAACGACGAATGGCTGATCCGCGACCAGAGCGCGATTGTCCAGCAGATGGGCTGGGATCCCAAGGAATACGCCCGAGACCTGATCGCCCGTGAAGGTGGGCCAGACGCATGCGTGCAACCCTACACGCCCTCAAACGACAAGCCCGGCCCTTACAAAGGGCGTGGAAATGACAACGACTGGGGTCAGAAATACGCTGATATTCTGACCCGTATTATGAATGCCGACATGGGTGTGATCGAGGCAGAGTATGACCGCGCCGTCCTGTCGGAATATCCCGGCGGCACCACAGGACATAGCTGGGGTCCGGTGGACCGGTTCTGGATGGGCCTGCGCGCCTCGTTCCCGAATGCAGAATTCAAGATTCACCATCAGATTGGCCGCGACGATCCGATGATGCCGCCGCGCGCCGCGATCCGTTGGACGCTGCACGGCAAGCACGACGGCTGGGGCGTCTTTGGCGTTCCAACCGGGGCCGAGGTCTTTGTTCTGGGTATCAGCCAGGCCGAGTTCGGCCCCTGGGGTCTGCGCAGGGAATACACCCTTTTTGACGAAACATCGATCTGGAAACAGATTCTTTTGAAAACTGGCGATCTCTAGCATGCCGTGCCGTATCTCAAATCTGGATGCCGGGCAGGCGATGCGGCGTTACCACGCCCACCGCGCCAGCCTGCGCGCCCGGCGGCTGAACAATCGCCCGCCGGGTGGAACGGTTTGATCCGATCAAACCCCCCGCAAAAGGAAGAAAGATATGAGTACCATCGAAAGCCGCATTGTCCGCTATGGCGAGCTGAAACCCTGCAAAACCGCATTTATCGACGCCCATACGCCGGGCTCGGACCAGAAAGAAAACTTTACCATCATCGGCGGTGGGGTCAGCGAAAGCCCGGACCAGCACGTCCACATAACCGACAAGATCGGGTTCAACATCGGCGCAGCGGGGCAGCCCCCGAAATGCCGCAACTCGCTGCACAGTCACACCACGGCCGAGGTTTTCTTTGTTGCCAAAGGCCGGTGGCGGTTCTTCTGGGGCCGTTATGGCACTGCAGGCGAATTCATCGCCGAGGAAGGTGACATCTTCAACATCCCGACGGGCATCTTCCGCGGCTTCGAGAATGTGGGCCAGGACTATGGGATGATCATGTCGATGCTGGGTGGCGACGATGCCGGTGGCGGCGTGACCTGGGCACCGCAGGTGATCGAGGACGCGCAGGCACACGGTTTGATGCTGGGCAATAACGGTGTTCTGTACGACCGCAAGAAGGGCGAGGACCTGCCGCACAACGTCCAGCCTATGCCGCTGCTGACCGAAGAAGAACTGAAAGTGTACCCCGAGGTTCCCGTCGACGCGGTGATCGGCAAGTATGTCGCCCGCTACTGGGACCTGATGGCACTGGCGGCGCACAAGCCGGCGGTTGTGATCGGCGAAAAGGGTCTGATCAAGGACAAGCCCGGGTTCGAGGTTGATTTTCTGACACGCGGCTCGGCCGTGACCGAGGCGGTCGTGGCTGAAAAACCGGTCGTATTGATGCCCGCAAGCGGTCACTGGCGCATCCGGATCAACGATGTTGAGACCACCCTGTCGAACGGCGACACTGCCTTGGCCTTGCCCGGCGAAAGCTACAGCGCCGAGCCTTCGATGACCGGCGAAGCGGGCCTGTACCGGATCACTGCAACCGATGATCCGGCCGGGGCGACCTGGACGGGTGCTTAATGGTGCCAGCGCGCGTTCCCCTTCCGGTTGGGGCGTGCGGAATGAACCCCGCGTCGGGCACCCGTCCCGGCGCGGGACTGAGTTTCGAAGGGAGATGAACAAATGACCCGCATATTGACCACCCACGTGGGAAGCTTGCCGCGCAGTCAGGAGGTCGTGGACTTCATCTTCGCACGCGAGCGGGAGGAGCCGTTCGATCAGACCGAATTTGACACCTGCATGACCGCAGCCGTGTCCGAAACCGTGCGTAAACAGGCGGCGGCCGGGATTGATATCGTATCGGACGGTGAAACCTCGAAAATCTCGTACGCCACCTATGTCAAGGACCGCTACACCGGCTTTGCCGGTGACAGCCCGCGCAACGCGCCAGCGGACCTCAAGATGTTTCCGGGCTTTCTGCAGCGGCTGGCGAATGACGGCGGAACCCCGCAATATGCCCGGCCCATGTGTGTGGGCGAGGTGCGTTCAAAAGGCCAGGATGAGTTGCAGAAGGATATTGCCAATCTCAAGGCGGCGATGGCCGAACACGGGGTGGCGCGCGGCTTCATGAACGCGGCCAGCCCCGGGGTGATATCCCTGTTCCTGCAAAACGACTTTTACCCAACGCGCGAGGCCTATCTGGCAGCGCTGGCCGACGCGATGAAGGCGGAATACGAAACCATTGTTGGTGCCGGTCTTGATCTGCAACTGGATTGCCCCGATCTTGCGCTGTCACGGCATATGCTGTTCACCGATCTGTCCGACGATGAGTTCCTGAAAATCGCCAACATGCATGTCGAGGCGCTGAACCACGCGTTGCAAGATGTGCCGGCCGACAAGGTGCGTGTTCACATTTGCTGGGGCAATTACGAAGGTCCGCATTGCTGCGATATCGGCATGGACAAGGTGTTTTCGACACTGATGTCGACAAAGTCGCGCTATGTGCTGTTCGAAACCTCGAACCCGCGCCATGCCCACGAATGGACCGTGTTTCGTGACCGCAAAGCCGAAATTCCAGCCGACAAGATTCTGGTGCCGGGCGTCGTCGACACCACGACGAACTTTGTCGAACATCCCGAACTGATCGCGCAGCGGGTTGAACGCTTTGCGGATATCGTAGGGGGCGACCGGGTGATTGCGGGATCGGATTGCGGCTTTGGCACTTTTGCCGGCTTCGGTGCGGTCGACCCGGACATCGCCTATGCCAAGCTGGGCGCGCTTGCCGAAGGGGCCGCATTGGTCAAATGACACCGCTTGTTCTGTTGCCCGGAATGATGTGTGACGCGCGACTTTTCAGCGCCCAAATCGCGGCTTTGTCGGGCAGGGTTCCAATTCTGACTGCGCCAATCGGGGGCCGTGACACGATGGCAGCTCTTGCCAAAGACGTGCTGGCCTGCGCGCCGCAACGGTTTGCTGTGGCGGGGCTCTCAATGGGCGGTATCGTGGCTATGGAAATCCTGCGGCAGGCACCGGACCGTGTGATGGGCCTGGCGCTGATGGACACCAACCATTTGGCCGAAACGGATGAGGTTAAAGCCAGGCGCGGTCCGCAGATAGCCGCTGTCGAACGAGGAGACCTGCGCATCGTGATGGCGGACGAGATGAAACCCAATTATCTGACCGATGGCCCGGACAAAGCTGCAATTCTGAACCTTTGCATGGATATGGCAGAGGGTCTTGGTCCCGATGTCTTTGTCAATCAATCCAAAGCGTTGCGAGATCGGCCAGACCAAAGCGAAACGCTGCAAAACTTCAACGATGAGGCCCTTGTTCTTTGTGGGCGCGACGATGCCTTATGTCCGGTATCGCGGCACGAAATGATGCACGCGTTGATGCCGCAGAGCCGGCTCGAGGTTATCGAACGGGCTGGTCACCTGCCGACTTTGGAACAACCGCAACAAACCACGGCGGCTCTGACCCGCTGGCTGGAGGCGATATGAAGAAGTCCCTGCTGGACCTGCTGAAAAAGGTCGATACCCCCACGGTTTGCAACGCCATCGAAGTGGCGCAGGGCAAACGTGGGTTCAATGATTTCACCCGGGGCACGATGTTGTGCTCTGATCCCGGTGCGGGCGCGATGGTGGGATATGCACGCACCGCGAAGATTGCCGCCGTGAACCCGCCGACCGAGGCTCCGGAGGTGATCCGAAAGCGCCGGATGGACTACTACCGGCACATGGCTTCGGGGACCGGTCCGGTCGTGACCGTGGTCGAGGATACGGATTACCCGCATTGCATCGGCGCCTATTGGGGTGAGATCAACACCACGATCCACAAGGGTTTTGGCATCAGTGGCGCATTAACCAACGGGGTTATGCGCGACCTCGGCGATTTGCCCGACGGGTTTCCGGTTGTGGCGGGCTCGGTCGGGCCAAGCCACGGTTTCGTGCACGTGAAAGAGGTTGGAACGCAGGTGTCGATCTTCGGACTTTCAATCAGGGACGGGGACCTTGTGCATGCAGACCGGCATGGCGCATTGGTGGTTCCGCCCGAGGTGGTGGACGTGCTTGAGCAGGCGATCATCAAGTTACTTGAAACTGAGAAGCTGATCCTGGTGCCCGCGCGTCAATCTGGGTTCGATTTCAACGCCTTTGAAAAAGCGTGGGTGGCGTTTGAAGCCTCTCGAACCTAGGAGGCGCAAGGGACGGGTTATCCGTCCGTGTCACCTTGAGCAGATGAGCGTTAGCCGACGGTTGTTTCATCAAGCCATTTCAAGGCATCGCTCACGTCAATTGTATGCTCTCCGCCCGTGACCGTTTGCAAAACGGCACGAAGATCGGAAGTGGGAATGCCAGCTCGACCGTATTTTTGGCAGTGCTTGACATAGTCCAATGCCGTTCGAAGTTCGAACATCTTTGCATTCTGTTGTCGCGCGACCTCCAAAGCCACACGAAACTCGTTTTCAGCGACCCCATTCTCTGAAGATGCGAGGGCATAGACCCGTTCCGTCTCAGCTTGGGCCCATCCCTCATTGGTCAGTCCGTGGTGTTTGCGTGCTTCGGCAAGGCAGTCCAGCGCACCTTCCCGGTCGCCGGATTTCAGCGTAAGCTCCGCAATCAAGGTAAGAAAGAACGGCTTGTAGTTTCCCGCGCCGCTGGCCCACCATGCTTCTGACGCCTTGCGTAATGCGCGGATCGTTTCCGGCTGGGGTGAAACATGGGCATCCACCCAGCTTCGCCAGAGGGATGCCGTCAAAGTCATGAATGTGAAAGAGTGCTTGGAGGAAAGCTGCTCAAGTTGATCAGTAACCTCGATAACCTGTTCCGGTTCGCGGCGCAGAAGATGAAGCATGCACAGGTAGGTCAGCGACTGCGCGATGCTGTGGGCGTGCTGAAGGTCCTTTGCGGCAGCGACCGCTTTTTTCTGGACTTCAAGCGCCTTGTCCGGCGCACCGCGCATCCAGATCGCAAGACTTAGGAAACATGAGGTAATCGCGGCGTGGTCCGATCCGTAAATAAACGCCAGATGCCCATCTCGTTCCCGGCTGTAGAGCTCCAGCGCCTTGCTCAGATGCGCGTAGGCCGGGTCCAGCTCCCCAATGTGGAACAGCACCGCGCCCATCGCCCGGTGCGCCACCATTTGATGTTGCGTCTGGCCAGTCGAATGCGCCAGATCCAGCAATTGCCCAGCAACATTTCTGGCCAAATCATACTCGGCGCGCACCAAATGAAAGGAATACAAACCGTTCAAAACCGGGAACAAGTGTTCTGTCTCTTCAACGCGTTCACAAAGGTCGCGTATTCTTGAGTAGACAGAACCGGTTTCATCAGCGGCAATACCAGCCGTCGATCGCAAAACACCTGCCCTGAGAACCTGTATCTCGATTTCTTTTCGATCCCGGTCGGTGCTTTGGCTCAGTTCCGCCAACTGCTCAATCGCCAGGGACAATTGTGTACCTGCCTCGATATTGGCAGATCGTTGAACCGCGCGATGGCCCGCAAGATGCCGGTAGTCGATTGCTTCCTTGTTCATGCCCGCCATCGTGTAGTGGTGTGCCAGAATTTCCGGGCTAGCATCACCCGTTTGAACCTCCTTGTCTTCCAGTCTTCGGGCAACACGAGCGTGCAAAACACGGCGTTCGCTTTTCAGAAGACTGTTGTAGGCGGTGTCGCGAATAAGCGCGTGACGGTAGCTGAAGGTTTCATGATCATCGGCATCAGAAACCGTAACGATCCCTGCATCCAGCAGAAGCTCCAATCCCGCGCGCAACGCGGTATCTTCAATACGGGCCACCTTGGCGATCAACGGATACGAAAACTGAGGTCCGATGACAGCTCCGATCTGGGCCACTTCCTTGGCCGAACTCAACCGGTCAAGGCGCGCCATCAACGCATCGTGCAAGGCACTGGGAACCGAGTTCGCCGGAGAAACTAGACCCATTGAATACGTGTCTGTTCCTTCGGTCAAACCGCCGGATTCCAGAAGGTCTTTGGTTACTTCTTCCACGTATAGAGGCACACCGTCGGATCTGGCCGCAACGAGGTCATACATTTCGTCCGAGATCGACTGGCCTTTGGCGACTTCATCCACAATGTTCTTGACCTGATGGAAATCCAACTGTTTCAAAACCACTTTCGAAAGATTTGATTGCAGCGCCCAGCCCGGGTCGAACTCGGGTCTGAATGTCATGACAACCAGCACCGGAAGGTCATGAATCCGGTCCACGATCCGATCCAGCAACAGCTTGGTCGTCGGATCAATCCAATGCGCATCCTCGAACAGGAACAGCAGCGGTTTTTCCCCGGCCACTGCCGTCAGATTGCTCAACAGCATTTCCAGCGTCTGCTCCATGAGATGCTGCGGAGTCAGATTCAACGGGCCCAATTGATCTTCAAATGGAACGGACAGAAGCGACGCTGCCAACTTCAAGGCATGGTCAGTCTGATCGCCAAGAACGGCAGAGATTTTTTTGAGTTTTACGTCGCTTGAATCGTCGGAACGGAGTCCCGCCGCAATTTCGAGTTGGCGAATGAGGGGATAAAATGCACTTGCGTAATGGTAAGGCGAACACTGGTATCGAGTTTGAGTGTGCGGCACCCCCGCGATACTCTGTCGTAATTCCTCAACCAATCGCGACTTGCCAATTCCAGGCTCGCCTGACACCAGCACAATCTGTCCCTTACCGCTCGTGGCCAACTGCCACTTTTCGTTCAGGGTCTCAAACTCTGCGGTGCGGCCGACCAAAGGCTTGAGCAACTCGTCATCCAAGGCCAAAAAGCGGCTGACGGTTTCCCGCGTTCCGGTAACCTGCCAGGCTTCAACCTCCCTGGCGAAACCCTTGAGTTTGAATGCGCCGCGCAGAACGTAGTTGAAAGCGTCGCCCGCCAATTGTTGCGTGCTAGGAGCGACGATCAGCGTTCCCGGGTCCGCCATAGTCTGCAGACGGGCGGCCAGATTGGGCGTCTCGCCCATGGCGGTTCCATCCTCAAACATTTTTTCGCCGCGCAAATCACCAACGACGACCAATCCGGTCGCTATCCCTATTCTGACATTCAGTTTCGCGTGGGTGCGGATATCCGGCACTTCCTGGATAATGCGAAGCCCCGCACGAACGGCACGCTCTGCATCATCTTCATGGGCGTGAGGAAACCCGAAAAAGACCATGATTCCATCGCCATAATAACTTGCAATATGGCCGTCAAAGGCCGCAACGGACGCAGCGCATGTTTCCTTGAAAAGCCGAAGTATCTCCGCCAGATCTTCGGGATCGACGCGCTGGGCAATTTCAGTTGACCCGACCAGATCGATGAACATTACGGTAAGTTGCCGGCGTTCGGCCACGATTGTCGGGCCGTCAGGACCCTTGGGCTGGCTTTGCCCGGCCTCTGCATCGACACGAACCGCTTTCAGGAAACGCCGTCTTGGACCAAGGGGAAGTCCGATCGTGACAAGATCCTGGTCCGTTAATTCGGTTAGATCGCTTAGCTCGACTTCGTGCTCGGCAAAGGCCTTGGCATACTTGGTCAAACCGTGTTTCTCAAGCCAAAGCGCGATATCGGACATTCGGTGGTTTCATTGCCGTCGTGGCAGGGCGCAATGTCTGCGCGCCAACAACAGGCATCTCCCTGTTAGCTTAGCTTTCAATACACTCGGTACAATTTACGATGACATCCTAGGAAATATTCTTTCAATGAAGAAGCCCACTTTGTTAACGGGTCAAGGGCTTCGATGCGCCTTTTTTACCCGGCCCAACATAAACTTCTCGGCGGGGCGCTTTGACGGCCCTTGTAATGGTTGCCTTAATCCTTGGATGCCTGCGCTTCATCCGGAAGCGTTTCATTGGCTTGACGTATCACCCATATAAGATCGGCGTAACAATGCCGCCGTTCAGATCGTGTGCTTGAACACAAGCTTCCGTATCAGAACTCCCGGCGTGCAAGGTTGGTCCAAAACGCAATTCCATGGCGGATAGCATCATCGTTGAAATCATATGACGGGTTGTGAAGCGGCATCGCATTGCTCCCCTCAACCCCGTTACCCATCAGGATGAATGCCCCCGGACGATGTGCAAGAAACTCGGCAAAGTCTTCCGAAAAACCGACCCGACCATAACTGGCGTTTATTCTGCCAACGTCACGGGCCGCGCCCGAAATACAATCGGTTGCCCTGTCGTCGTTCACCAGTGGTCGGAATGAAGTCGAGTAATCAACTTGCGCCTCTGCCGCGTGCGCTGCGCAGACACCGGCCACAATCGCGCGCATTCTGCGCTCTATGCTTTCAGACACATCCCCGGTGAACCCTCGGCAGTCCCCGCGCATTGTTACATTGCTGGGCAGGATATTGCGCGCACCGTCCGTCAGGAATTCGGTGATGGAAACCACGGCGTGTTCGCTGGCTGGAAGTGAGCGAGAGACGATCAATTGCAACTGCTGCACAATCGCGGCCCCGACCACAATCGGATCGATGCCTTTTTCGGGCATGGAAGCGTGCCCGCCCCGACCCTGAATACGGATCT
Organism: Ruegeria sp. BG6; assembly: GCF_056538465.1. NCBI lineage: Bacteria > Pseudomonadati > Pseudomonadota > Alphaproteobacteria > Rhodobacterales > Roseobacteraceae > Ruegeria > Ruegeria sp. BG6. Next base: position 440,760 of record NZ_JBQFTB010000002.1, read on the forward strand.
CGAAATTATCCTCAAACGCACAGAATGGCCCTGCCTGCGTCGCGAAATGACCAAGCTCCATTCCCGGCATGTTGTGAAGACCGAAGATTGCGGCCATGGGGAAGCGGTCGAACAAACCATCCGCGATCATCGCGGCGGCTCCATTTCCGTTTTCTTCGTCCGGCTGAAAGATGAAGTGAATGGTCCGTTTCAATGATGGATCCGCCGCAAGTTCCAGCGCGGCCCCAAGCAGCATGGTGCTGTGACCATCGTGCCCGCATCCATGAAACTTGCCTTCCGTTTCAGAGCGATAGGGCAAGTTTGTCGCCTCATGTATCGGCAGGGCGTCCATATCGGCACGAAAGCCGATCGCAGTTTCATCGGGCCCCCGTCGCAGGGTCGCGACGAGACCAGTCCGGCCAACCCCACGGGTGACTTCAAGCCCTGCGTCTTCCAACGCTGCTGCGATCTGACCAGAGGTCCGGTCAAGATCGAAACCGGTTTCCGGGTTGGCATGCAAATCCCGACGAAATGCGGTGAGGTCAAGCATCGGCCACACTTCCTTCGGACAGGATGATCAGCGGCAGGTCGGTTTCAACCATCAAGCAGGCTGCCAAACCTGCCGCACCGGAAGGTGTCGTGGAGAAACCCAGGTCCTGGGCCTGTTTTACGGCGTCCAAAGCCTGTTGGTCGCTGACCGTAACCCAATCATCGGCGCATTGTTTCAGGATATCCAGGGCCAACATGGACGGCGTCTTGCAATCGAGCCGCCCCATGTTTGACACGGGTCCTTCGACAGTGACGATCTCACCCGCCATGGCGCTTTCCTTGAGGCAAGGCGCGGCATTCGGTTCGACGACTATGATCTTTGGCTGAACCGGCCAGTTGGACCGGATCATATAAGCGACCCCTGCGGCCAGACCGCCAACGCCAGCCTGCAAAAATACATGGCTGGGCCAGGTTCCGGCGGTCTCCAACGCCTGCCGAATTTCTTCGGCAATGACGGTATATCCTTCCATGACCAGCCGGGGAGGTTCGGTGTATCCGGGCCAGGAGCCGTCGGCGAGGTGGATGGCGCCGGTTGCCTCGGCATCGGCAATGGCTTCCGCAACACTTTCCTCGTAGTCGTCGCCGGACCGAACTACCTCTGCGCCCTTGTCCCGTAGACGAATGGCGAAGTCCTCGGGCACCGTTTTGGCGAGGTGAATGCGGGCCTTTGCTCCAAACAGTCGCGCGCCAGCGGCCACAGCCATGCCGTGATTACCTGCGCTGGCACAAACAAAAGTCATCGAGCGTGCGATGTCCTTTACCGCATCGTCTAGAAAGGCGTTTGCTTCTAAGGGGTGGCCAACGCGCGCTTCGATCAGCTTGGCGACAGCATAAACACCGCCGAGGGCTTTGAACGCGCCCAAGCCCATTCTGCCGGTTTCGTCCTTGATCAGCATCGGTCTTCCCTGGAAAATGCGGGTCTCCAAGGGGCTTGGTCTGTAGGCAGGGCATGCAGCAAGCAGAGCCAGCGGTTTTGCGACGTCGAGTATCTTTGAGTTTTTCATGGAGAGGGTTGTACGCATAAATGATGATCTATTATGGTCAAATTTGCCAAATTTGCGGGAAAATTTCTCCAAATGATGAAGGTGTCGTGTGAAACTCGATCAGTTTGACCGAAAGCTGCTTCAACTGATGCAGGCCGATGCAAAGATGGGCCTCGAAGCCCTTGCGTCAGAGACGGGCTTGTCTGTCGCATCCGTACAAAGGCGTCTGAAAGCGCTCAGAACCTCGGGGGCTATTCTGTCCGAAGTGGCGATTGTTGACGCTAAAAAACTTGGCGTCGCGATGAGCTTCATTGTCATGGTTGAACTGGAGCGCGAACGTCAGGATCAGATAGACGCGTTCTCACGACAGGTGCAGTCCGAGCCCATGGTCCAGCAGTGCTATTACATCACAGGAGACGCCGACTTCTGTCTGGTCTGCACTGCAAAGGACATGGATGATTTTCAGGAACTTACGAAGCGCCTGTTTTTCGACAACTCAAACGTCCGTCGCTTTCGAACATCTGTGGTCATGGGCCGAAAAAAAATTGGATTGGGTATTCCGGTTGATGGCGACAGGCCAGAGTGACGAAAGCCCTCGTGAAGTCGTTCTCTCTGTACGGCAAGGCTTGGGCAACCTTTGTTGAAATCTCTAGCCATATGGAAGCGTCAGTCACGCCAAAGTTCGGGAGCGAACTCGGTTTTCATCGCCGGCTTCGATCAGCCACCGCAAATGCCGCTCATATCGCCGTCGTTTTGCTTTGGGTGATGAATGGAGTGGCTTGCGACCCTGTTGCACAGTGGCGGTTCGAACACGCTGCTTGCCAAGTGCACGGAGGACGACGTTGCAAAGGGCGGGGTGCGGCTGGGCGACTCCTGCGACTTCCAGACTTTCAACCGGGAAACTAACATGACGGCCTGAACGCTGACCTACGGCGGTTGTTATGTCGGATTTGACCACGGAATACCCGACAGCCATTCCTTCATGGCTGCCAGGGATGCGCGTCCGCCCTTATCTGCACGGGTCAGCAGCCAGACATCCCGGAATGTAGGCGCGGTTTCTCGTGTTTCGTCTGTGCCAGACGACAGCCTTTGCGACCCAACCAACGGTGGGAGAACGTGTGGGAAGGCAAGTCAGGTTTGGTGAAGACGGTTGCAACCAGTCCAAGTCAAAACAGTACTAACTGGTTTTTGCCGCATAGAACGAACAACCATTTGAATCGCGTCCGCTGATTGCAAGTTTTTGGTCCGCGACAACCCCGTTGCTGCGAACACGCCCCAGCAGGAAGCCATAGTTAATCTCACCCGACATTCGACGCCCCGACAGTCGGCCGTTGAATCGCCCAGTAAACCCTTGCGAGGTTTTCACCTGACCCGTGTAATTGCCGCCACCGACATGTCTGACCTTCATTGCACCCGTTATTTTTTGCTGTCCGATTTTGCTGCGGGTTCCGCAAGTTGTTGTGAAACGCCAGTTCCCCGACATTTCCGTTGGCCCAATCGGAATCGGGGGCGGAGGGTTGTAGAGGTCGCTGTTGTCGGGAAACGCCAGCCAGGACTGCAATTGCGCTTCCGACTGGATCCTGAGTGCTACCATTTGGCTGGCTGAAAGGTAACCCGTTGCCGGAAAGCCCCGGCTTGCCTGCCATGCCTGAATTGCCCCTCTGGTCCCGCGACCCATGACACCGTCTATTCCATTCGGATCGTGGCCCAGAACACTCAGCCGGGCCTGAATGTCGCGGATCGCCTGTTTGTCCAGCGCCAAAGCAGTTTCCGATTCAGCTGTACCATTTTCCGGCACCGGTTTCAGCGGTGGCAGCGGTCTAAGCGGCGGAAGCTGTTTCAACGCAGGCGGGGTTTCCTGGAGCAATGCGGACTGTGCGGCTGGCGCACCGGTTATGGTCAGGTTGCCCTGGCTGTACTTGGCTTTGTAACTCTGGCGCTCAAGGCCATCCCGGAACGGCGCGCAACCCTCCAGCGCAGACGCGAAGAAAAAGTAGAACTGGCGATGCGCGGACCGGGCAGCCGCCGGCGCGGTCATCACCGGCAGCCCCACGATGTCACCGGCTGGACCAACTTCGAATTCAATCTCAACGTCGATCTGAGGATTTCCTGAGATCGTTTTTTGGATGCAATCCGCAGCGACCGCCAACTGCGCTGGGTCGTTAACCTGAGCGGTGGATACCCCATGAAAGCAAACCCAAAGCAGCAGGGCATAGGCCAGAGTTGAAACTCGTCGTTTCGAGGTCTTGTCGCACGTCAGATTTGGCATTCGTCTCCGCAAGAAGGTCTCCAAGGTTCAGAAGCTTTGCGTTCAGAGTAGCCGATTGTTCCCCTTCCAGCGATGCAAATCCGCTCTGTGGGACACTCGGAATTCGATCTTCTCTGCCGGGGCCAAGTGTCATTGCGGTGTCGGACAGCCTGTCAGGACCGGACTTGTTTCCGAGGGCCTGCCGCGAACACGCAAACAGGTATTGCCCATCTGTCAGGATCAAAACCGTCCTGATGTGCGCGACTATTTTTGTGTGCCGGCGAAAGCAGCCGACACTTGTAACGTCGCCATCTCGAGCCTTTTGGCACGTCCAACAGCGTGCATTCTGGCCTTCAAGACCAGGGCATAATCCCTGAATACGAACTGCGCGTGCTTACGGAATGCGCCATCTGCGCCAGTGTTGTCAGGTCAAAAACAGGAAGCTGCAGTTCTTCCTGAATCCGCGCAGCATAGGGCGGCAGATCGGTGCATTCCAGAACCAATGACCGGATGCCCGGGTCCCGCCGCTTCAGGTTGCGAACCGCTTGCATGACTTCATCTTCGATCAGATCAGTGTCCATACGCGTTCGCGTGTTGCGCAGGATCACTTCGGCAAATTCGGTGCTGTCCTCCAACCCTTGTACCGCGACCGGGATGCCCGCCGCACCGACGCCTTCGAAATGCTTGGGTGTCAGGGCCGACGCATCTGCGGTCAGCACGCCCACTGGGGCATTTGCGCCGGTCATGTGAAACGCCAATGGCACCTGTATCAGACTGGATGCAAAGACCGGGACGGAAACAGCAGCCGCCAGTTCCTTTTGAAAGAGCGCCAGAAAACCGCAACTGCCGGTGATGGCCCGTACACCCTCGGCCTCAAGGCGCCGTGCCCCGGCGATAAAGGGGTTCAGCAGTTCAGGGGTCGGGTTTTTCAACAGGGTAGGGACGGTAACGCCATCTATCATTTCGTACAGCACCGAAAACGGCAGGCTGGACGGGTTCTTGATATGACCCGGAGGTTTGGGGAAATAGCTCTCTAGGCATAAAACGCCTATCGAGGCCCCACAGATGTTCTGGCCGCCTTCGTAAATTGGCATGGTCGTCAGCTCCTTTCGGATCAGAGGTTCAAAACCGGGCCAGTGAAAACGGGTCCAAGTCGATATTTGGGCTGCGGTCGGAGATGATGTCGGCCACAAGCTCGCCGGTTTTCGGTGCCATCATCAACCCATAGTGGGAATGGCCAAACGCCGTGTAGAGACCATCTTTTCCGTTCAAAGGTCCGATTGCGGGAAGGCTGTCCGGAAAGGACGGACGCCGCCCCATCCAGAACCTTGCGCCGCTTGTATCAAGGTCCGGAACTATGGACTTGGCTTGCGCGGTCAGTGTCTTTTCCTTTCCCGGATCGGCAGGCGCGTCGACGCTTGCGAACTCGGCTGTTCCCGCGACACGAAGGCCACCCTGCATCGAGCTTGCGACAACTTTTGCGTCCACATCCATGACCGAATTGTTCAGGCTGGCGGAAGGCGTTGGAAACTCGACATGATATCCGCGCTCGGCGACCAGCGGGATCGACAAGCCAAGGGGTTTCAGGATTTCGGCTGACCAGACCCCGGCGGCCAGAACGACTTTGTCGGAATGAAGGAGCCCTTGCGCGGTGGCAAGCTGCCAGCCGCCATCCTGCGCACGGCTCAGCCCTTTTAGCTCGGTTTGGACGATTTCTGCGCCCTGCATTCGGGCCTTGTCGGCCAGAACCGCAGCCAACCGTCCCGGAGATGTGACGCGTGCCTGACCCTTGATCACAATGGCAGCCTTGAAATCACGGCTCAGCGCAGGTTCGATACGCCGCAATTCTACGCCATCGATGCGGTCGAGGTCGCCGCCCTTTTCCCGCCGAATGAGGTAGTCCAGCCCATCCAGATTAGCCTGTTCCGGATGGCGGAACGCGTGGACATAGAAGCTGTCGGTGATCAGATCCTCGTGACCGGTGCCCTGCAGATGCCGCCGGTACAGATCAATGGAAGGACGGCACAACAGCTCCATCGCATCCGAGATCTCACGCACCGTCTTTTCGCCGGAGTTACCCAGAAAGCGCATACCCCAGGGAACCATCTTTGGCCAAAACGAAAGCCGGACAGACAGCGCGCTTTTTGGGTTCAGCAGCATTGCCGGAAGCTTTTTCCAGATCCCCGGAACGGCCTGTGGAATGATCGACCACGGAGAGACAACGCCTGCGTTTCCGAACGAGGTTTCCTGCCCCGGTTCGCTTCTGTCCAAAAGCCGGACGGGAATGCCGCGCTCCTGCAGGGACAACGCGCAACAGATGCCGACGATGCCAGCGCCGATGATGGTGACTTCTTTCGCCATGTTGTTATGCCGGGGAATGACTGCGGTCGCGGGTGATCATCTGGGTGACAATGACCGGTGAGGCCACGGCCAGCGCGATCAGATCAGCGGTCAGGCTGGGCGCGACAAAGATAACGCCTGCCAATGTCATCAAGACGCGTGAGGCAATGTTCAGAGGTTTTAGCCAATATCCCACCACCGCGGCGGACAGGGCGATGACCCCTGCAATGCAGCTGGCGGCAGTGTACGTGAACTCCCACAGATTGAACCCGGTTGACGACACGAACAGCAGAACCGGTGCATAGACAAAGGCCATGGGCGCGATGACTTTGCCAAGCCCAAGCGTAAAGGCGGACAGCCCGGTTCGGAACGGGTTGGAATTGGCAATGGCCGCGGCCGCATAGGCCGAGGTGCAGACCGGCGGCGTGATCTCGGACACCACACCGTAGTATAGCACGAACAGGTGGCTGGCGATGGGCGGCACGCCCAATTGCGCCAGCGCGGGCTGTGCGACCGAAACCAGCATGATGTATAACGCTGTGGTCGGGATGCCTGCGCCCATCAGGATGCAGACGATGGCGATGAACACCAGCGAGATGAACAGCTGCAGGTCTTCCATAGCAAACAGTTGGAAACTGCCGAACGAGATCATGTTGTACAGATCCGCCGCCAGGTTGCCCGCGCCCTGCGTCACCATGAAACCGATGCGGAACCCGATGCCGGTGGTATTGATGACACCCACCACGATTCCGACAGCGGCGGCAGCGGCCCCCACGGCCAGCGAGTATTTCACGCCCAGTTCGACCGCGGCCAGCATCTCGGGCACTTCGATCCGTTTCTGGGGGTTAAGTGTAGCGATCATTGACAGGCCGCAAAGAATAGCCGTCATGGTTAGATCGAAGCCACCTTCCGAGAACTTCCAAAGCACGAAAGCAAGGAACGCCGCTGCATAGATCAGTGTCGGAGGTTGCTTCAGGCGCGACATGCCCGCGATCACGGCAAGCGAGATACCGCAAAAGGCGGACATGAACGGCGTGTAGCCCGTGAACAGCACCACCAGCAGTCCGATCAGGGGCACGATATTGGCCCATCCTTCGGTCCAGACAGCCTTGAGCTGCGGCAGTTGCTCTTTCGCCAGACCCTTCAGGTTCAGCTTGCGTGCCATCAGGTGCACGACGGCAAAGACGCCGACATAGTGCAGGATGGCCGGGAAGATCGCCGCGATCACGATGGTGGTGTAGGGAACCTCGAGGAACTCGGCCATGATAAAGGCGGCCGCCCCCATGATCGGCGGAGTGATCTGGCCACCGGCCGAGGACGCGGCCTCGACCCCGCCTGCAAAATGGCCGGGGTATCCCAGGCGCTTCATGTTGGGAATTGTCAGCGCGCCGGTCGAAACGGTGTTGGCCACCGAAGAACCCGAAATCGTGCCGAAGAACGCCGAGGATACCACCGACACTTTTGCCGGACCGCCGGTATAACGGCCCGCCAAAATGGTTGCGTTGTCGATGAAAAGCTGTCCCAGCCCTGTGCGCTGGGCAATGACGCCAAACAGCACGAAATGGAACACGATGGTCGAAACAACCCAAAGGGTGACGCCGTAGATACCTTCCTGTGGGAAGTACATCGACGACACGAAGGTTTTGAAGTTCACACCGGGGTGCTGAAGCAGACCAGGGAAATAAGGCCCAAGCAGTGCATATGAGATAAAGACACAGATGATCAGCGGCAGCACCCAGCCCAAAGTACGGCGCGCGATGTCCAGAACCAGCAGGATGATGATTACGCCCAAAATCACGTCGTACGTGTTGGGGTTGCCCATGCGGAACGTCTGTTCCTCGATCCCGAGAAACGGAATGCCGCGCCATGCGAGTCCGACATACAGCGCAGCGATGATCCCCAGCGCCATGAAGACCAGGTCGTAGAGTGGGATGTTGCCGATGCGGAACCGGCTTACTTTAAGCGCATAGAGGCTTTTGGCCCCGATAATCGGGATTGTCGCGTAGACCAGAATGAACAGCAGGGCCAGGTAGATGCCCATGTGCCAGTGATCAGCTGGAAGGCCGAACCCGGCCGTGAAGAATTCATAGAATGCAAAGATCAGGGCAACGACACGCAGAACCTTGCCGGTCGTCGGCGTAACCTGCCGGACGGCGGCGCCTTCGTCGAATTGTTCTTCGATGGCAGCCAGTTCCTCGGCTGTCAGCTCGTGGTCATCAAGTTTCTGTGTCTCGGACATGATGGCCCCCTGATTGCGCGTAGTTCGAGAACCCGGTGCCCCAAGCGGGGCACCGGATGATTGTGTTTCCTGAGATCGGATTACTGAAGAAGCCCGGCTTCTTTGTAGAACTTCTCAGCGCCTGGATGCAGCGGAACACCCAGCGCCTCGACACCGTCCAGCGCCGTGTCGGGTGTGATCTGCTTGCCTTTGGCATGGCCGTTGTCCAGCAGCTTGCGGGTGTTGTCGTTCCACAGGGCCTTGGTCAGTTGATAGACCAGATCTTCAGACAGGTCCGAGGATACAACCAGCATCGCGCTGACCGCAGGGGTTTTGGTCTCGGCGTCGATGCCTTCATACACGCCGCCCGGAATGGCCGAGGGGATATAGGCCGGGATGATCTCGTTGATCTTTGCCAGATCCTCGTCCGCGAAGGAATGCAGGTTCATGCCTTTGGTCGAGGACAGCTGAACCATCGCGGCGACCGGCCAACCCGCAGCATAGAAATAGGCGTCCAGCTGACCGTCGGCCAGACGTTCAGCACTCTGGCTGTTGTTCAGCTCGGCCTCGTCCATGTTGTCGCGGTTGACGCCCCAGGCGTCCAGCATCTGCAGAACGGCCACCTGAGTGCCCGAACCCGCCTGCGCGATACCAACACGCTTGCCTTCCAGATCGCTCAGGTCGTTGATGGTCTGACCGGCAGGCAGCACCAGATGCAGGTCTTCCGGGAACAGATTAGCAACGATGCGCAGGTTAGGATGCGGTTTGCCTTCGAATTTGCCCTCACCGAGATACATCGAGCGCGTGACGTCGGCGGCGGCCAGACCGGCCTCCAACTCGCCGTTTTGAACGGCCGCATTGTTAAAGACAGACGCAGTGGTGGATTGCGCAATCGCGATCAGACCGGGCACGCCGCACTGGCCGCCTTCTTCACACGGGCGCGTACCCGGAGGGGCAGAAATCCCGTTTGCGATTGTGCCGCCGATGGGGAAGTAGGTTCCGCCAGCCCCGCCGGTACCGATGCGGAAAAAGGTCGGGTCCTGTGCCAGCGCCGGTGCGGCCAGCGCGCCAGCCAGAGCGATGCCTGCCAGGCATTTCGATAGTCTCATCGTTTCCTCCAAGTTGTGGATCATCGGATTCGGTTTGCCCGAAATTTGATCCCGCCAGCGTAGAGGGAATTCACATAAATACAAATTTGTTATATTTCACAAAACTTAAATTTGGCTTATATAATTCACATGAATCTTACCCAACTGACCGTATTTCGCGAAGTGATGGAAACCGGTTCCATCTCTCAGACGGCAAAAAAACTGAACCGCACGCAACCAGCGATCAGCTTGGCATTGAAGAACCTTGAAAAGAACTTGGGTCTTACGTTGTTCGAACGCAAAGGGCGGCGTCTGGTGCCGGTTCCGGAAGCGCATTACCTTCTGGCGGAAACTACGGGTATCTTGGATCGGCTTTCGACGATTTCCAGTACCATGGAAGGGCTGATCAAAGGGCATTCCGGCAGTTTGAACATCGCCACAATGCCCGGACCTTCGGCGTTTCTGTTCCCGCGGTTCATCAGCCAGTCGGTCGGGGAAAACCCCAATATACGCATCACGCTGTCCACACGCAGTTCGCCCCAGATCATGGAGCTTGCAGGCACCCAGAATATCGATTTTGGTTTCGCTGATTTTGAACACTCTGCCGGCAGAAAACCGCAATATTCAGCCGAACTCATCCGGGCTGACTGTTTTTGCGCCATAGACAGCGCGCACCCTCTGGCGTCCCGGAAAAGCATAACGATTTCTGATCTGGACGGGATCCCCATGGGCGGGTTGCACGAAACCCATCCGTTCCAGCGTAAGATCCGGCAAGAGTTTCAGGACGAATCTGCAAACTACAAACCGACGGTCACCTGCCAGTACTTTCTTCCGTTGATCCCCTTTGTAAGTTCGGGTCAGTGTTGCACAATCGTTGATCCGCTGACCTTTGCCACCGAACGTGAACTGGGGCTGTCTCAGGGGAAGGTTGCGTTTTTGCCGTTCGAAAACCCGCTCAGATATGAATACGCGATCCTTCAGCCTGACCACCGACCGGCGTCACAGCTCGCGCTCAACATCAAGGCAGGCTGGAAAGCCGAAGTTTTGAAGAAACTGGAGGAAGTGGGGGCCAATCCCCGTGCAGAATGGGTTGATGAAACCGAAGGCAAGCAAGACTGAATAATCGTGATCATCAAAGGCGGGCGTCGAGATACCTTGCGACGATCACGCCGGTTTTCTCTTCATCGTGCTCTGCCGGTCCAGGCGACAAGCTGTCATGTTCAGGAGTTAGGAAAGGCATTACTGAAGGCACATAACGGGTTCTGATCGGCCGCTGAGGCCGCTAGGCTGATGTGCAGGCGAGACTTTTCGAACGGTGAGAGCGAGAATGAATGGTGCAGAAAGCCTGGTCAGAACACTTCTAGGGGCGGGTGTGGACACTTGTTTTGCCAATCCCGGCACCAGCGAGATGCATTTCGTGGCGGCTCTGGATCAGATCCCGGGGATGCACTGCGTTCTTGGCCTGCAGGAGAACGTCGTCACTGGCATGGCAGACGGCTATTACCGGATAGCGCGCAAGCCAGCCTCGACCTTGCTGCATTGCGGTCCGGGATTGGCCAATGGAATGGGCAACCTGCATAACGCCCGCAGGGCGCGGTCGGGGATAGTCAATATCGTGGGCGATCAGGCCACCTATCATGCCAGGCACGATGCTCCGTTGCAGGCCGACACGGACAGTATGGCGCGCACGGTGTCGAACTGGGTGCATACCAGTTCGCGATCCGATCAGGTTGGGGCCGATGCGGCCCGTGCCATTCAGGCGGCAAAAACTATGCCGGGGCAGATCGCCACACTGATCCTGCCTTCGGATGCCAGCTGGGATGAGGGCGGCAAGGTTGCCCAGCCGCTGCCGGTTCCACCCCCGGCCCGGATCGACCCCGCGGCTGTCGCTCAGGCCGCGCGCGCCCTGAGGGATGAGGAAAACATCCTGATCCTGCTGGCAGGCCACGGTGTGCTGACCCCGGCGCAGAGCCTGGCCTGGCGGGTGGCGCAGGCGACCGGCGCGGCGCTGATGGCAGATTTCGTCACGCCGCATCTGGCGCGGGGACGCGGGCGTCTGCCGTTGGTGCGGGTGCCCTATGACACCGACCTGGCGCGCGAAACGCTTGCGAATTTCAAGACCATCATTCTGGTCGGTGCCAAACCTCCGGTGGGGTTTTTTGCGTATCCGGGGAAATCCTCGACCCAATATGCCGACGACGCACGTTTCATTCGTCTGTCGCGCCCGGACCAGGACGCCGAAGCCGCGCTTCAGGCACTGGTGGATGAACTGAACGCGCCCGCCGTCGCGATCCCTGATCCTGGCCCTCGACCCGAGGCCCCTTCGGGCGCTTGCAGCCCGGAAGGTCTGGCGCAGGCAGTTGCCGCTTTGATGCCCGAGAATGCGATCATTTCGGATGAAAGCGTGTCATATGGACGGGCTTTCTATCCGCACACCTTCGCGGCCCCGGCCCATGACTGGCTGCATCTGGCCGGCGGGGCCATTGGCGATGGTCTGCCGGTGGCCACCGGGGCCGCCATCGCGGCGAAAGGTGAACGCCGGGTGATCAGCTTGCAGGCCGACGGCTCGGCGATGTATTCGCTTCAGTCGCTCTGGACACAGGCGCGCGAAGGGCTGCCCTGCACGACGATCATCATCTCGAACCGCAAGTACCAGATATTGATCGGTGAATACGGCAATGTGGGTGCAACGCCGGGCCCTACGGCGATGGACATGCTGGACCTTGGCAAACCGGATCTGAACTGGGTCAATCTGGCCAACGGCATGGGGGTCGAGGCCGCAGTGGCCACCGATCTGGACCAGCTTGGCGATCTGATGCAGGCCAGTTTCGCAAGACTCGGTCCATTCTTGATCGAGCTGATCGTCTGATGGTGCCCGATACGTGGCCGCGCCTCGGGAGAGCCATAAGAATACGACACCTTAGAGCGCGGTGTTTGACCCTGTTGGGTCCAAGGCGTGTTAGGCGAGGGTAGAACAGAGCGAGAAGAACCGGTGGCGAACAGCGGTTTCGAACCTCAAAAACAAACCCCTCGGGACATGCCAGATATACTGCAACCACCGTGGCAGAACGGCAGGCTGCAATGCGCGCCCCGATTGCAATCGAAGTATTAATGAACTAGTGACGCGCCATCTGTAGACATGGTGGATAGCTTAATGAAGATTCTGATCACGGGGGGCGCGGGTTTTATCGGGTCGCGGCTGAGCGCTGAACTTGTTCAGCAAGGGCAT